>JAACDW010000232.1 GCA_009936775.1 Pseudomonadota bacterium | reverse complement strand
CATGGAAATCTGGATTTCCAAGGCCTTGAACCCGTCAGCAGACCCGCGTTTCTTTATGGCCACCGTCTATTACCAGATGAAGGAGTACGACAAGGCCATTAACCAGATGGAACTGGGTATTCAGATTGCGGAAGAGCGCGGTACAACGGTTAAGGAACAGCAGTGGAGCCTGCTGACGTTTCTGTACTTCGAGAAAGAGGACTGGCCCAACGTCATTGAGACACTGAAGATCATGGTGCAGAAGTTTCCGAAGCGTGAGCATTGGGTCAGATTGGCTGGCGTATACGGACAAGAGGGCTACGAAAAAGAACAAATGTATTCGCTCGAAGCAGCCTATACGATGGGTTTTCTTGAGAAAAAGACGGACTACACCAACCTCGCTGGCTTGTTAATGCAGGAGGAAGTCCCCTATCGTGCAGCCAAGGTGCTCGTTGCCGGGTTGAAAGCTGAGGCTATTGAGCGCGATGCAAAGTCGCTACAGTCGTTGGGTCAGGCTGGGCAGTTATCCCAAGAAGTAGACAATGCCATTGAAGCATACGAGGCGGCAGCAAAGCTGTCAGAAGATGGCAAGATCTATGAGAGATTGTCATATCTCTACCTGGAAGATGACCAATACAGCCGCTGTATCGACTCAGCATCGGGAGCCCTCGATCAAGGGGGTTTGCGGAAAGTACAGTCGGTACATATTGTCAAAGGCATGTGCGAATATAATATGGACCGGCTTACGGCGGCTCGAGATTCCTTTGTCGCCTGCCGTCGCGTCTCGCGTCGTGCGGAAGACAACGCGAACCTGCGGGTATGTGGTCAATGGATTACCTTCATCGATCGTGAGTCGGCTCGACTTAAGCAACTGGCTGCCGCAGGATAGTCGAATCGGTCGTCGCCTAATGCTGAAAAGCCGGTCTGAGACCGGTTTTTTTTTTGCAAAAAAAATCAGGAGATAGAGTGTGTTTACGGGAATTGTTCAGGGATTGGTCGCTGTGGTTGGGGTCGAAGAAGATGAGAACCTCAGCCGGATCGAGCTAAACATGGACGATTTGGCCTCCGATATCGAGCTTGGCGCTTCGGTGGCTGTCAACGGCACGTGTTTGACGGTGACTCAGGTCGGCGACGATGGCGCAGTACGTTTCGATATTATTAAGGAGACCCTTGATACCACCAACCTTGGCGTCCTGCGGGCGGGCGCTCGCGTGAACGTCGAGCGCTCGTTCAAAGTAGGCGATGAAGTGGGCGGTCATATTGTCTCCGGCCATGTGACCGCTACGGCGACCTTGTGTGACTTGCGCGCTGAGGGCCACGATCGCGTATTGACCTTTAAGCTTGCCGATGAATGGCTGCGGTTTGTGCTGCACAAGGGCTACATAGGGGTGGATGGCGCTAGCGTCACAGTCTCAAGTGTGGATCGTGCGGCTGGCACTTTCTCGATCAGCCTGATTCCCGAAACCATAGAGCGCACTACCCTGGGTAGGCTGGCAATCGGCGACCGAGTCAATGTTGAAGTCGACAGTCAGACGCAAACCATTGTGGAAACCATAGAACGGGTTATGCAGGATCCGCAGATGCGCAATGCCATGTTGCAGCAGGCGACAGCTGGAACCTCTCATTGAGCTTTCATCAGCGGCTACGGTCGGCATGGCTTGCTCAAAATTCCTTAGTGTGTGTTGGTATCGATCCAGAGCTACAAAGGATGCCGGAGCACTTGCGCGACCATGAACGGCCCTTCCTTGCCTTTGGTACTGAAATTGTCGATGCCACGGCTCCCTATGTATCGGCCTACAAGCCCCAAGCGGCACACTTTGCTGCCGCCGGCGCCGAGGACCAGTTGGTGCAACTCATCGCCCACATACATGCGCACTATCCCAATATACCGGTCATATTGGATGCGAAGCGTGGGGATGTCGGCAGCACGGCTGCGTTATACGCCCAAGAAGCCTTCGAGCGATACGGTGCCGATGCTGTAACCGTGAATCCATATCTGGGTCACGACAGTTTGGCGCCCTATTTTGCGTATCAGGATCGCGGTGTGATCGTGCTGTGTCGCACCAGCAACCCTGGCAGCGACTGGATTCAAGGCGTTATGGTAGACGACGAACCGCTGTATTTATCCGTGGCTCGGCAAGTCGAAAACTGGGATCAAAACAGCCAATGCATGCTGGTTACAGGGGCCACCTATCCAGAAGAACTAGGCTTGGTTAGGGCCTTAGTCGGCGACATGCCCCTGTTGGTCCCTGGCGTTGGTGCCCAAGGTGGCGATATCCATGCCGTGTTAAAGGCTGGCCTAGATACTGATTGTCAGGGCCTCTGCATCTCCAGCTCCCGCGGCATTATCTACGCTGGTGATGGCGCGGATTACGCCGACCAAGCTGCCAAGGCGGCCCAAGAACTGCGTGATGCAATCAACTTGGTACGCAGCGCGCTGAGCGATAGCAAGGATTAGCTCAAGCCGTCGCCTCTGTGCGCTTCTGCCGCTGGATGCACGCGAGCATACAAACAACGTCCTAACCATCAAAGTCCCGCAACATGTTGCGGGCAATAATGCTCTGCTGGATCTGACTGGTGCCTTCGTAAATTCTAAACAGTCTCACGTCCTTATAAAAACGCGCTACCGCGTATTCCTCCATATAGCCCGCTCCACCGTGGAATTGCACTGCGCGATCGGCGACGCGGCCCACCATTTCGGTGGCAAACAGCTTGCAGCAGGAGGCGAGTGTATTGACCGCTTCACCCGCGTCACGGCGGCGCGCTGCGTCGAGCACCATGCACTGGGCCGCATAACTTTCCGCCTTGCAGTCAGCGATCATGCCCTGCAGTAACTGGAATTCGGCAATGGGTTGGCCGAACTGCTTGCGTTCCTTACCATACGCCAAGCATAGGTCTATCAGGCGGTCTGCGCAGCCAACCGACAGAGCGCTGATATGAATGCGACCTCGGTCCAAGGTTTTCATCGCACTTTGAAAACCCTTGTGCAGCTTATCGGGCCCGCCAAGAAGGCGATCAGCAGGCACTCTACAATCATCGAAGATAACGTCGCACACATGAGCGCCTTTTTGGCCCATTTTGTTGTTCGCCGCTCCGAGGGTGATACCAGGAGCATCTGCATCTACTAGAAACGCGCTAACACCCTTGGCTCCCGGAGTTTCAAGATCCGTGCGCGCGAACACTGTAAATAACTGAGCGCTAGGTGCATTGGTAATGTATCTCTTCGTGCCGTTTAGAATGAAGTCGTCGCCATCGCGTACAGCTCGGGTCGTTAGAGAGCCAGCATCCGAACCGGCATCAGGTTCCGTAAGCGCAAAGGAACCAATAATTTCACCGCTCGCAAACTTGGGTAAGAAAAAGGCCTTTTGCTCAGGCGTGCCGTCCATTACCAAGCCTTGCGAACCGATACCGTTGTTAGTGCCGATGATCGACCGGAAAGCGGGCGATGTCCGCCCCAACTCCATAACGACCCGGCATTCTTCGTATGTGTTCAGGCCGATGCCACCATATTGCTGCGGTATGGTGAGGCCAAAGAGGCCCATGTCGCGCATCTCTTGGACGATTTCTTCGGGAATTTTGTCTTCCTCCGCGACCTGGGCCTCAAGCGGAATAAGTCGCTGATTGACGAATTTTCGAACCACGTCGATAAGTTGTTCTAGCGGGTCCTCGTCCAATGCGGGAGGTAAAAGGGTGGCGGTATTCATTGGCATGGCTCGGCGGAATTTTGCTTATGATAGCTTGGTAGCGCGCGGGCGTCGAAGCACTCGTGGGTGCCGCGGCGCAATAAACTTGGGCAAAAGATCGCCCATCCCTCATTTCATTGCACAGAGGTAGCCGCTGCTTTAGCCTTGCGGTCCGAATTTAAGGAAGCCCTATGAGTAACGACAAAGCCCCCTTTGCCTGGGATGACCCTTTCCAGTTGCAGGATCAGTTCACAGAAGAGGAACGCATGATCCAAAGCTCGGCGCGCGATTACGCACAAGACAAACTCTTGAGCCGTGTCCGCGACGCCTTTCGCCACGAGACATTCGACCGCGAAATCATGAACGAGTTTGGTGCGATGGGTATGTTAGGGGCTACGCTGCCGGAGAAATATGGTTGCGCGAACACCAACTACGTTTCTTACGGCATCATGGCTCGGGAAGTTGAGCGTGTCGATTCGGGTTATCGCTCGGCCATGAGTGTCCAATCTTCCTTGGTCATGCATCCAATACATGCTGTCGGCTCTGAGGAGCAGCGCGAAAAGTACCTACCGAAGCTGGCGACCGGCGAGTGGGTGGGTTGTTTCGGTTTAACCGAACCCGACCATGGCTCTGACCCCAGCAGCATGGTGACGAACGCCAAGCGCGTCGACGGTGGTTTTATTATGAATGGCGCAAAGATGTGGATTACCAATTCACCCATAGCTGACCTTGCAGTAGTTTGGGCAAAGCTCGACGGAGCAATACGCGGCTTCGTCGTCGAGCGCGCATTTGCCGGATTCAGCACACCAAAAATCGAAGGCAAAATGAGCCTGCGCGCATCGGTCACTGGGCAGATTGTGCTACAAGATGTTTTTGTACCCGAAGAAAACTTGTTGCCCAATGTGAAAGGTCTTGCAGGTCCTTTCGGCTGTTTGAATCGGGCTCGTTACGGGATCGCGTGGGGTGCCATGGGTGCCGCTGAAGCCTGCTGGCATGCTGCTCGCACGTACACGCTAGAACGTACCCAGTTTGGCCGGCCGCTGGCGGCCAATCAGCTGGTACAAAAAAAGTTAGCAGATATGCAAACAGAAATTGCTCTGGGATTGCAGGGTTGCCTGCGCATGGGGCGTATGTTCGATGAGGGCAATCTGCCCATTGAAAACATCTCCCTTATGAAGCGCAACAATTGCGGCAAGGCGCTTGACGTTGCCCGAGTTGCACGCGATATGCACGGCGGCAATGGTATCTCAGACGAGTATCCGGTAATCCGCCACGTAATGAATCTGGAGACCGTGAACACCTACGAGGGCACACACGATATTCATGCCCTTATTCTTGGCCGCGCCCAGACCGGTTTGCAGGCATTTTCCTAGCGATCCGATCGCTGCCGTGTGCTCGTGGCACGGTGGCATTGAGCGCTGTCTTTAAAGTTGGGAAATGGTCCGCAAAAATTTGTAAGCATTTGCTGAAAATGATACAAACCGTTTGATTGAGTCGAATACGCTGATTATGTTCGATTGTCCTTTACACTTAAGGATAATCAAATGACGAGTATTTTATTGGCTGACCATCACAACCTGTTTCGCGCCGGTTTGATGAAAATCTTGGAGTCGATCAAAGGCTTCACCGTGGTTGGGGAAGTCGCAACGGCGGAAGCCGCGATTGACTTTACCATTGCACATACCCCGGACATCTTGTTGCTTGAGATGGCGCTGCCGCGGGTCTCTGGTCTAGAAGTTGTGCGTCGCATCCGCAGTCAGCACGTTGGCACCAGAGTGTTAGCGTTAACCCACTGGACTCAACAGCCCATGCCGTTACAAGCAATGCGGGCCGGTATCGACGGCTACTTGGGTAAGGACATAGGGGTTGAAGAGCTAGAAAGTGCGCTTGGCAGGGTCCGTGTTGGTCGGCGCTATATTGCTGAGAACATTGCCCAAGATTTAGCGCGTTATGCCTACGGCGATTTGGTCTCGAATCCGTTCCAACAGCTCTCGGTCCGAGAAATTCAGGTCATGCTGATGGTTTTGGGTTGTAAGAGCCCTACACAGATCGCAGAGCTTCTGCACTTGTCTGCAAAGACGGTTAACAGTTACCGTTATCGCCTTTTTGAGAAACTAGACGTTAAAAGCGACGTTGAACTCACCATCCTCGCGATGCGCTATAAAGTGATCGAGTTGGCGGTAAAAACCACAGCCCAGGCCGAAGAAATCACCGTACTACCGAGCCATGACGGCCCGTTGGGTGGCAGAGTCAGAATAGATTTTGCCGATCCCACGGACGAGGACGAGGACGAGGACTGAATACAGCATTGAAGAGCAAAACTAATAGCCCGAGGAGGCGGTGTGTGTGGGGCGACTGAAAAAGCGTAAAGTGCATTATGGACGTTGAAAAACTGTGTGCCCCACACACCTTACCAAATTGTAGGCTCTGCCCACGCTTAGTTGATTTTCAGCGAGAGCAAGGAATCAAACATCCGGGTTTCCACTGCGCTCCGGTTGCTCCATGGGGAAGCAAGACGGCTCGCCTTTTGCTCGTCGGTCTGGCTCCGGGTTTGCAAGGCGCAGCGCGTACCGGCAAGGGTTTTGTCGGCGATGCCAGCGGCGAATTTTTGTTCGCTAGTCTATATCGGTACGGTTTTGCAGACACCAAACGCTCAGAAGTTGCACGCCTGCTGGGCGCGCGCATTACCAACATTGTGAAATGTTTGCCGCCGAACAATCGCCCGCTGGGCATCGAGCGAAGCAACTGCGAGGGTTTTCTCCGCCAAGAGCTGGCGGATTTCCAGCCATCTCGACGCTCGAAAACGCGAGTCATTTTGTGTCTGGGCAAGGATGCCTTCGATTCGGTAAGGCGATTGACTGATACCTCCCCCACACGGTTTGTGCACGGGCAACAAGTAAGGCTTGCGCCCAACTACTACCTGCTCAGTAGCTTTCATCCCAGTCGTTTAAACGTGAACACCGGGCGGCTGACGCGTGCAATGTTCGACAAGGTGTGGCAGGACGTTCGCGAACTAGTCAATGGCGAGGTAAATATTTGAGCTTTTCTGGCCCCCAGTCTTTGCCGTCGCTATAGTTTGGATATGGTTGATAGCGTTTTCGATGCCGAGCATTTTCTCAAAAACCTCACCCGCAAGCCCGGTGTGTATCGCATGTTCGATGCACAGGGAAAAGTGCTGTATGTGGGCAAGGCACGGAACCTTAAAAACCGTGTTGCAAGCTATTTCAGAGCCTCTGGTCTGGCCACCAAGACCATGGCGATGGTTGCTAAGATTCATCACATTGAAACTACGGTTACAAAAAGTGAAACCGAAGCGTTATTGCTTGAACAAAACCTTATCAAGAACGACCGGCCGCCCTATAACATTTTGCTCAGAGACGATAAGTCCTATCCCTTTGTTCATATCTCGACCCAAAGTACTTTTCCTCGGCTTGCCTTTCACCGTGGTCTGCAAAAAGGTGCAGGGAAGTACTTTGGTCCGTTTCCATCGGCGGCCGCGGTAAGAGACAGCTTAAACGTACTGCAAAAGCTGTTTCTCCTTCGTCAGTGCGACGAAAGTTACTTTAAGAACCGGTCTAGGCCCTGTTTGCAGCATCAAATCCGTCGCTGCAGTGCGCCCTGTGTGGGGCTGGTTTCAGCGGAGGATTATGCAGACGACGTTGCTCTAGCGATTTTGTTTTTACAGGGCAAAAGCATCGACGTGCTGGAACAGTTCAAGGTCAAGATGGACGCTGCAGCCTCTGCCCTTGACTACGAAAAAGCGGCCAAATACCGCGATCAAATTTTGCAGTTGCGCAAGCTACAAGAACGTCAGTACGTACACGGCGCTGCAGGCGATGTCGACGTGTTCGGTTTTGCCGAAGAGGGCGGCCAAAACTGTGTTCAGGGCATTTTTGTGCGCGCTGGCCGAGTGCTCGGGCAGCGGGCTTACTACAATAAAAATGACTTATCTTTGAACCCGGGTGAGTTTTTACAGGCGTTTCTGGCCCAGTATTATTTTGCCTCGGTGCAGCGAGAGATTCCTAAGTCTATCGTCGTCAGCGATCTATCGACGGACCACGCAGCGCTGTTGCAGGCGCTCAACGACAAAGCCGAAAGAGGCGTGCAACTCAGTCAGGATGTGCGCGGCCAGCGCGCGCGCTGGCTGTCTTTGGCAAGAGATAACGCTAAGCTAAATCTGCGCAGCTACCTTGCCGATAAAAGCCAGATGTTGGCGCGCTTTCAAAATCTTCAGGACGCGGTAGGCCTTGATGAGATGCCGCAACGGCTAGAGTGTTTTGATATAAGCCACACTATGGGAGAGGCGACGGTGGCATCTTGCGTGGTTTTCGATACCAATGGGCCACTGAACGCCGAATATCGACGATTCAATATCGATGGCATTCAGGCCGGTGACGATTACGCGGCTATGGAGCAGGCGCTGCGTCGGCGCTATACGCGGCTGATAAAGGGCGAAGCGGTAATGCCCGACCTATTGGTTATAGACGGCGGCCTTGGCCAAGTACGACGAGCCCTGTCTGTGTTGCGGGACCTGCAGATTGATTCGGTGAAAACCTTGGGTATTGCCAAGGGCGTTGAACGCATATCCGGTGAAGAGCGCTATTTTTTGGGTGAAACGGAAATCATCATCGACGGGCGCTCCGAAGCAGGCCATCTGCTGCAACATATCCGCGACGAGGCCCACCGATTTGCCATAACCGGGCACAGAGCGCGGCGCAGTAAAAAGCGCACTCAGAGCGAGTTAGAAGAAATTCAAGGTGTCGGGCCAAAGCGGCGACGCCAACTGTTGGTGCATTTTGGTAGTCCGGCGGGAATTCGCGGTGCCAGCGCAGAAGAATTGGCGAAAGTGCCCGGAATTAGTGGCACCATTGCACAACAGATCTACGACACGCTGCACGAATAGCCAGCGACGGTGGATATCGTTAACTTTTTGGCAAGTAAGTTCTCACTACTGGATACATACTGTTGAATCTACCCAACGTTATAACGGTTACCCGCATTCTTTTGATTCCGATATTTATCGGTCTTTATATGGCGCAGCAAAACTGGAGTATTTTTGCCGCGAGCTTGCTGTTTGCGCTGGCGGCATTGACCGACTGGCTAGATGGTTACCTAGCGCGACGACTCAATCAAACCACACCTTTTGGGGCCTTCTTAGACCCGGTGGCAGACAAGTTGATCGTGGTATCCGCGTTGATCGTGCTGGTTGCCTATCACAGCAACATGTGGCTTACCCTGCCGGGCTTGGTCATTGTTGGTCGCGAGATCGTTATCAGTGCGCTACGCGAATGGATGGCGGACATGGACGATGCAGTCGCGGTAGCGGTCAGTTACCTCGGAAAAGTCAAAACAACGGCGCAGATGATCGCGATAACGCTACTGTTGGCCCAGCCGGTAGGTGTTGAATCCGTCTATCTTCAGGCGGCCTATGTGCTTCTTTACCTCGCAGCGGTAATGACGCTCTGGAGTATGTGGCAATATTTGAGTGCCGCATGGTCATCCCTGAGCCGGGGGCTGCGCTAACGACGTCGTGACGATTAGAGGGCGTG
>JAACDW010000231.1 GCA_009936775.1 Pseudomonadota bacterium | reverse complement strand
TTCCAAGAAGGCTTCCTGATGGCAGAGTTCGACGGTGACCGAGCCGCCATGATCAATGTTTCCCAAGTGGAGTCCGAAGACCTGATCGACATTGTCGAAGCCACCAAAGCAACCGTGGCAGAGTTCAATAAGCAGTTACCGCAGGGAATCAACACCACCATTTGGATCAACGGTGGCGAGGAGCTGGACGAGCGAATGTCTGTGCTGACCCAGAGCGCTGGCGGCGGTCTGGCGCTGGTTTTGGTCATTTTGACCCTGTTTTTGGAATTCAGGCTGGCCATGTGGGTGGCCATCGGCATTCCCGTGGCTCTGATGGGGGCCATCGCAGTACTTCCTGCCACCGATATCAACATCTCAACGCTCACGGTTATGGGCTTTATATTGGTGCTTGGCATCGTGGTGGATGATGCCATCGTGGTCGGCGAGCGCGTGTACGGCCATGAGCAAATGGGCAAGTCACGGATCGAAGCAGCCATTGACGGCACTTGGGAGGTCAGTACTCCGGTTATCTTCGGGGTTTTGACCAGCATGGCAGCCTTCCTACCCTTGGTTATGGTCCAAGGCGGGCTGGCCGAGTTCTTTTCTCCCATCGGCTGGATCGTGATTTTCGCCCTGTTCTTCAGCATCGTTGAATCCCAACTCATTTTACCATCGCACTTGCGCAACCGGAGCAAGCCCTCGCAAGGCAACGGTTTCACCACAGCGTTCAAGGCCCTGCAAGGCCGTTTGGGCAATGGTCTGGAGCACTTCGCCTATCAGCGATATCAACCGTTTATGCATAGGGTCATCGGTTGGCGTTATGCAACCGGCGCGACGTGTCTGGGTCTGCTGATCGTGGCGATGTCTCTCATTCTTAGTGGCCGGGTAGTCTTTGGGTTTTTTCCCGCTGTGGAAGGCGACCGTGTGTTTGCCGGACTCGAATTGCCGGAGGGCGTGCCCGCGGAAACGACCTTGGTCGCAGCAAGACAGCTGGAGCGCGCCTCGCAAATCGTCGGCCGGGAGTTAACGGCAGAATTGGGTATGACCGAGCCATTGGTAAAACATACCTTGGTGAGCGTCGGCACCCGCTCAGAGCGCAGCGGGCCGGGCACTCCTTTTGGTGGTTTAGCAAGCAATATCGCTGAAATAGTCATCGATATAGCGCCTAGCGCGGAACGCAAAAACATATCAACCCAAGTGATTGCCAAACGCTGGCGCGAGGCGGCGGGCAGTGTTCCAGATGCAGTGAAATTGACTTTCGATGCGGCCAAATACAAATCCGGCGAACCCATCGAATACCAGTTGCGCGGCGACAACGTTGACGAACTTCGGGAGGCCGCCGAGGGCATTAAATCCGAGCTGTCGAAATTTCAGGGCGTCTTCGATATCTCGGACTCTTGGCGCACGGGCAAGCAAGAAATTCAGCTTGACCTGTTACCCGAGGCGCGCAACTTAGGACTGACGCTGAACGATTTAGCGACCCAAGTTCGCGCAGCGTTTTACGGCTCAGAAGCCCAGCGCATTGCCCGCGGCAAGGACGATGTGCGCGTAATGGTGCGTTTTCCTGAAGCAGAGCGTAAGTCCATTAGCAATCTGGAAGACATGTACATTCGCACCCCAGACGGCTCACAGGTACCCTTCTATTCTGTTGCCGACTTCTCCATTGGGCGCGGCTACTCGGCCATCAATCGCAGAGACGGTCAGCGTAACGTGAGTGTATCGGCGGATATCGACCGCAACCAAGTGGCCCCAGAAGAAGTGAGCGCCGCCTTGCGTACCGAGGTGATACCGGCGTTTCAGGCGCGCTACCCAGACATCGATTTTCAGCTCGGCGGCGAACAAGAAGACCGTGCGGAGGCGCTTAGCGGGTTGGCGCTGGGCTCCTTGCTATCGCTGATTTTAATCTACAGCCTGCTGGCCATTCCGCTGAAAAGCTATGTACAACCACTGGTAATTATGAGTGTCATACCCTTTGGTGCGGTTGGCGCCATTGCCGGTCACTTTGCCCTCGACCAGGAGTTGGTGTTCTTCTCCGCCTTGGGTTTAACCGCGCTTTCAGGCGTGGTGGTTAACGCTTCCTTGGTGCTCGTCGACTACGCCAACCGCAAACGACTCACCGGCATGAATGCTATGGACGCCATTCTTGCCGCTGCCACGATCCGTTTCCGGCCCATCATTCTTACCTCGGTAACCACCTTCGTCGGATTGATTCCGCTGATGTCTACGAGCACCCCGGCCACCGCACCCTTCCTGCCAATGGCCATCTCGCTGGCGTGGGGGGTGTTATTTGCAACAGTAATCACCCTTATTTTGGTGCCCTGTTTGTACATCATCATAGAGGACTTGACGTTCTCGAAAAGTACACAAAGCCAGACAGGGGACGCACCAGAGGGTGTTTTGGCTGCAACCCAAGCGGTCCAATGAGTGTCCGGGCGGTAAACCACTGACCGGCTTTTGTCGATGTACCATCTCTGGCTGGTTGAGTTACTATATTCACATCAAATTCATTACAGCGGAGAGAGAGGATGACTGAAGCCGTACTAGAAAACCCTGATCTGTTTGACCTAACCATGTCTGAGGAAGCGCAGCCCCTTTTGGATGCGGTTAAGAAGCATATCAAAGAGAACGTTGACCCCATCGCTGAGGAATACCATCGCCTGGGTGAAGATCGCAAAGAACGCTGGGGCTACGGCGATGGTCAGCTGGAGCTACTGGAAACCGCCAAGCAGAAGGCCAAGGACTCTGGTCTATGGAACTTCTTCCTACCCGATGCCGATACTGGCGAAGGCCTGAGCAACCTCGACTATGCGTTCATCGCAAATGAGCTTGGCAAAAGCCCACTGGCATCGGAAACCCTGAATTGCAGTGCGCCTGATACTGGCAACATGGAAGTACTGGAACGAGTAGGTACTCCTGAGCAAAAAGAAAAGTGGCTGAAGCCGTTGTTGAACGGCGAGATTCGTTCAGCGTTCGCCATGACCGAGCCCGCTGTGCCCTCTTCCGACGCTAAGAACGTCTGTACCCAAGCGGTTCTCGACGGTGACGAGTGGGTGATCAACGGCGAGAAGTACTACATTTCTGGTGCAGGGGACCCGCGCTGCAAGATCATGATCACCATGGTGAAAACCAGCCCTGACGCACCTGCTCACAAGCAGCAGTCGCAGATTCTAGTGCCTATCGACGCCAAGGGCGTAAACATCTTAGAAGGCATGGAAGTGTTCGGTCATGACGATGCGCCACACGGCCACATGCACATTCACTTTGATAACGTGCGTGTACCAAAAGAAAACATGCTGCTTGGCGAAGGTCGCGGCTTTGAAATTTCTCAGCTGCGCTTGGGACCGGGCCGTATCCACCACTGCATGCGCTCAATCGGTGTGGCCGAGCGAGCCTTGGAACTCATGATTCGTCGCTCCACCACCCGTCACGCCTTTGGCAAGCCGATTATTCAGCTTGGTAAGAACATCGAATGGGTCTCACGCGCGCGTATCGAAATCGACGCCTGCCGCCTTATGGTTCTGCAAGCCGCTAAGGCTATGGACACCTTGGGCAACAAGGAAGCGCGTATCTACGTGAGTGCGATCAAGGCCATGGTGCCCGAGAAGG
>JAACDW010000040.1 GCA_009936775.1 Pseudomonadota bacterium | reverse complement strand
TCGCCATAGGGGCCAAGGGGCTGTGGCTGCAGTTGGGGGTTTATCACCCGGAAGCCTTGGCGCTAGCCCGAGCCGCAGGCTTAGCCTGCGTAGCCGATCTTTGCACCAAGATAGAACACCGGCGTTTGCTCCTAGCTAACACCCACTATTCCCACTAAGGCTTTAGCGGCGACGCAGAAAGCCTCTACTGCCTCGCGCATATCGTCACGACGCTGCTGACCGGCGCTTTCACTGAAACAAAAGCTCAGCCGCAGTTGGTTCAGACCTGCACCCGGGTCACGCTGCCGCGCATCCTTGGGATAAAAGTCGTACATGGGAATAACCACCAAGCCGTGTTCCATCACCATGTTTTCGATCATGGCATCGTCGGTTTGCACCGGCTTACCCGCACCATTATTTAAGAAGGTGAATACCGTAAAGAAGCCGCCCTCTGGAATGGTCCAGCTGAAGTATTCTGTATAAGCGCCTAACTCCCGGGCAAAGACCTCCAGTAGTATTTCCCGGTTCTCCCGATAGACCACCAGTTTTTCCTCGGCCAGCGGCCAAATGCTTTGCCGCTCGACGACACCTCCTGCTGCATCACGCTCGTGCAATAGGGCCTCAAAGCCACGCAGCGCGCCCGGGCTGTGAAACAACAGTTCGCTGCTGGATTCCACCAGCGCCAGTTCGGACAGCGATACTTTTTCGCCGTCGGCTATTTCCAACTCGGCTTCGCTGTACAAAAACCCAGCCCGTGGACCAGGAAAGCCAATTTTGGAACCGGTAAACAGGTGTACAGTTTGGTCAGGGGCCATACTCAGGAATGGTTTTGCACGCTGAGCCGGGGCAGCGAAATTGATGTAAAGATAGGGTGCGGCTTCAACAATCAAAATGCCTTCTTCTCGCGCTACCTCAAGAATGGCTGCTCGACGCGCTTGGCTGAAGGAAAAGCCACCGGGGTTGTGGCCGTCGGGAACCGTGTAGTAGAAGGGCACAAAATAGCCTTGCTCTCGGGCCGCGCGAATCTGCGCGCGCATGGTGTCGGGCAGCGGCCCTTCGCCGTCCATATCCACACTGAAAATGGTGGCGTGCTGGCACAGGGCAACCCGTGCGGTAAAGCCCGCATAAGTGGGCGCATCAGTAATGTAGGCAACTTGCTGGCCCGGGTGTTCGAACATGGAGCAAATCAAATTGATACCGCCGGACGCCCCAACGGTAGGAATCAGCTTTTCAGCATCGAGCTGAAAACGCCAATCCTTGCCGTAAACGTTGGCAAAGGTTTGACGTGCGGAGACCGGACCTAGCGTGTCGGTGTAGGAATAGGCCTCGCGCAAATACTCGGGCAGAGCATCTGGATCGTTTAACCCTTCGCGTTCGCGCAGGTACTCAAAATAGGCCTCCTGATGCTGCAAAAAGCCTCGAGGATCCGTCACCTCAGGGTGAGGGTAGCCCGCACCTAGGTGATGTACTTTTAGCCCGCGCTGGGCAGCAATTTCTCGCAGTCCCGGCAGCGATGCTGACATTTTGCGGGTAACCGAAACGGCCTGCTGCTGGACCTTGGGCGCCACTAGATTTGCCACTAACAACCTCGTAAACCAATACTCAAAAATCTGTGCTGATAACATACAGGGCACGCCTGCCGTTACCGCGACCCTGCACTTTAGGAGCTTTGAGCTACGCTGTCGATGCTCTACTCGTCGGCGTCTAAGTCTGCGCGCTTGGCACGCACAGCACTGCGCACTTTTTTGCCGAAAGCGCGATCGCGCGAGCGTCTGGCGGCCAGCGATTCGCGGTTACGTATTTCTTCGGCCTTCAGCGCCAGGTAGCTGTTGAAGCGCTCCTGATCAAGCTCGCCTGCCTGCAGCGCGGCGGTAATCGCGCAGCCCGGCTCACCGGTATGAGCACAATCATTGAAGCGGCACCTAGCTGCCAGCGCCTGCACATCGGCGAACAATTGATCCAACCCTTCTTCCACCTCAGCCAACTGCAGCTCACGCATGCCCGGGCTATCCAATATCACCCCGCCCTGCGGTAAGCAGTGTAGCGATCGGTTGGTGGTGGTATGCCGGCCCTTGCCATCCTCCTCACGTATCGCCGCCGTGGCCTGCACCTCACCGCCGAGCAGTGAATTCACCAAGGTCGACTTACCTACCCCAGACGATCCAAGGAGCGCCAGCGTTTGGCCGCGAGCGCACCAGGGCTCTAAGGAAACCACCGCCGAGGCCTCAAGCGCGTTGAGCATAACTTGCGGGATGTCCGGGAAACGCTCGGTTAGCACGTCGCCATAGACGCTGGCATTGTCTATCAGATCGGTTTTAGTCAGCACCAGTAGCGGCTGAATGTTCGCCTCCATCACCACCGAAAGGTAGCGCTCTAATCGCTCGGGGCTAAAGTCTGCGTTGCAGGAGGTAACAATGAGGGCGGTATTCACATTGGCGGCGATTAACTGCAAAGCACCCAGGGGGTTGACGCGCTTAATCAAACTGCGGCGCGGAAGCAAATCGAGCAACGTGCCACTGTGCGCATCGATTACGACCCAGTCGCCAATGGTCGGGCGCGTTTCCTGATCGCCGCGAAACCAGCGGCCACTGAGCGGCACCTGATCAATTTCGAGCAGCCCTTCCGGGGCGATAGTAAGGCCGGTGCGTTCCACGCCGATAACCCGCGCAACGAAGGCGTCTGGGCTTTTTCCTGTGGCACTGGGTTCAGTGGCGCGGAAATCGGCAATGTTTTGATAAAGCGCCTGCAAGTTGTCCTGCAAGTCATCGCTCCAACCAAGGCGCTGCAGTGCGGGCAAATCTATACCGAGCGTTAGCGAGAATTGGTCAGTCACGCGGCAATGCTCCCACAGCAGTAGTAATGGATACGGCAAAGACCATGCGTTGTTAAAATTCCCAGCTCGGGTTCGGATTGGCGGTAAAAACACCATCCAACGCTTGCAGCAATGCCGCTGGTGCCGTCAGGCCGTCTGAGATAGCGAGACTGCTAGCGCGGGAAACGCCCCAAAGCAGGCGGCTGAGGGTGTTCACCGTGCAGTGCATTAGCGGTAGCGCTTCGTCCAGCCCCAGGGTGGCAGTGGTCTGTAGCCCGAGCCTGACGATCCAATCACCCCCCAGGGTTTGCCACTGCGCTTGTTGCTCAGCCAGGTCTGGTGAGTTCAACAACGCATCCATGGGGTCATCGACCCGCAGCTGGAAGCAAATGTCTGGACCACTGTAATTAAGAGCCTGCACACAGTGCGGCAGATCCAAAACACGCAATTGGTACCACGCATAGGTTTCTTGACCAGCGCTGAACTTGCCCTTTTCGGCAATGGCTTGACTGCGAAACGGGCGTTTGAGCAGGGTTTGAAACTGCACATGGGGGGGTTCAAGCATGACCACGGAATAGATTTGATCCGACAACGATTTAAGCAGGGCTAGCAGTTCCAGCAGACCCGCACCAGTCTCGTAGCCCATCCACTCCACCTGATAAGGACCATGCTCGCCTTTTTCTTTCATCCACATAAAGTGGGTAAGACGCTCGCCCTCATAATAACCCAGCCCAAACCTGTTTTCGCGGTCAAGCTCAGATTCGAAGCTTTTAGGCAGGTCTATGGTCACCGCACCATGGGTCCGCGGTCTGGCCAACATGGTTGCCAGCATATGCGGGGCATCCGCTGCCGTGAGACGCGTTGGCGGACGCGGCTTAATGTCTACATTCAGCAGGCTGGGATCGAAGGAGAATTCGTTAATGTACGCACCGGTGCCAAACCCCAGCTTGTCGTAAAAGCCCTGATCGAACATGCCGAGGGCGGCCACGGCGGCGCCCGCTTGCTGTCCTTGCCCCAACTGTCGAGCGGTGAGTTTTTGCGCCAGCGACAACCCTCGGGCGATGCGGCTGGTGGTCACGGCAGCCACTACACACAGCGGCAGATCCAAATGATCTAGGCGCATGGTGCCGGGCTGAGTCAGCACCGCGCATTCAACCTCGTCGTTGATCGTGCCGACGCTGGCCGAACCTTCTGCAAAAACGTTTAGCATCGCACGGTCAGAGCGTTCGCTATGCGACCAGCCAATTTCTCGCCAAACCCGCTGTAGCGATTTGCCGTCTGCAGGCAGGTCGAGGCCTCGGATTTGAACTTCGGTGGCCATGTTTTCGCAACTCCACTATTGCTGCTCTCTTTTGCCGCTTTTGCGCGCGACGCTGTCTGCGCGACGTTCATTGCACGACGCTGTTTACGCAGCTCGGTTTGCGCCATAGCTACTTCGGCAGCACCGGCCTGCGCGTATCGAAACGGGTTTTGTTCACCGACATGTTCAGCAATGCGGCTTTATCCGCCGATTGCGCCAAGGCTTGCAACTGAATTCGCGTCACGTTCATCAGATCAAACTCTTTTGCGGCATGTCGCGCCAGCGCTTGTTGCGGGGTAATCCAAATACTGTCGACTGTTTCTTGCTCGTCGTGGCTGCCGCGCTGGCTCTCTGGGGCTGCGGCAACAAAAAAGCGCGTATCGAATCGACGCGGGCGACCTAACGGCGTAATAAAGCGGTTATAAAAATGAATATGGTCTACCGCCAACTTTAGATTTTCTTTGCGGCAGATATCCAACAGCGACAGCGTGCCATCGTGCAGCGGCTTGCGATAACCGGCAAAACGCGCCTGGACGTTGGGATCAGCAAAGGACACCAACTCGCCGTCCGGGGTATAGGCCAGCATCAGTCCGGCCTCCTCAAAGGTCTCGCGAATACAGGCGATCCAGAAACCCCGCCATTCGTCGCCTAGGGCCGCCACCTGAGGTTGCTGGCCTTCTGTTGGCCCATACCGATAAGGGTCATAGGCGTGCAGGTGATCGTCGGCGTCTACTCGTCCGCCGGGAAAAACGTACATGCCTGAGGCAAAGCTGGCCTTGCTGGTGCGCTTGAGCATAAAAATTTCATAGCTGCTGGCCGCTTCTCGCACCACGATTACTGTTGCGGCGGGCCGAATGGGCTGAACCGGGGCCTTGGGAAAATCCAGATCAAAGTTAGACGACATGTACATAACCAAACATTAACAGGGGCAAAGGCTACAAGTTTGCACACAGCGATACTAGCGCGGCTGTATTCCCAGCAAGGCTTAGTGCAGTATCTGCGCAGTCACTGAGGGGAATGTTCGTGGATAAAAACAACGGCAGCAAAGCCGACACAGGTTACTGGCGCGCCAATTTACGATTGCTCGGCGTGCTGTTAAGCATCTGGTTCATCGTATCATTTGGCTTTGGCATTCTGCTGGTAGATGAACTCAATCAGTTTTCTTTCTTTGGCTTTAAGCTGGGCTTTTGGTGGGCGCAACAGGGCTCCATTTATGTGTTTGTGGCGCTGATCTTCGCCTACATCCACTTAGTGCAAAAACTGGATCGCAAATTCGGTGTCTCCGACGAAGATGAAGACCCTTCAGCCGAGGGAGATGCCTAGTATGGATGCACAGTCCCTTACCTATTTGTTCGTCGCGCTTTCTTTCGGCCTGTACATTGGTATCGCCATTTGGTCCCGCGCCGGCTCTACTAACGAGTTTTATGTGGCGGGCGGCGGCGTTCACCCCATTGCCAACGGCATGGCTACAGCAGCAGACTGGATGAGTGCTGCCTCGTTCATTTCTATGGCGGGCATTATTGCCTTTATGGGCTACGACGGTGCGGTCTATCTTATGGGCTGGACCGGCGGCTATGTAATTTTAGCCCTGCTGCTGGCGCCCTACCTGCGCAAGTTTGGCCAATTTACCGTGCCGGACTTTATCGGCACTCGCTACTACTCGACGACTGCACGCGTGGTGGCGGTGATTTGTTTGATCCTGATTTCCTTCACCTATGTGGCCGGGCAAATGCGCGGGGTCGGCATCGTGTTTTCCCAGTTTCTTAACATCCCGATTTTTTGGGGCGTGATCGTTGGTATGGGTATTGTCTTTATGTACGCCGTGCTCGGCGGCATGAAGGGCATTACCTATACCCAAGTGGCCCAATACTGCGTCCTGATTTTTGCCTACTTAGTGCCAGCCATTTTTATTTCCATGTTGATTACTGGCATACCGGTTCCCCAATTGGGTCTGGGTGCGCAAGTGGCTGATGGTTCCGGACTGTCTGTGTTGGACAAACTGGATCAGACCCTGACGGAGCTTGGCTTCGCTGCCTACACCGACGGCGCAAAAAGCACCATCGATGTGTTCGCTATCACCATGGCGTTAATGATTGGCACCGCTGGGCTGCCGCATGTGATCGTGCGCTTTTTCACGGTCCCCAAGGTTTCCGATGCCCGTAAGTCTGCTGGCTACGCGCTGATATTTATTGCCTTGCTGTACACCACGGCCCCAGCGGTAGGGGCATTCGCCCGGCTGAACTTTGTCGATACTGTGCACAACACTCAGTACACGGATGTGGCGAGCTGGTTTAAAAGTTGGGAGAACATTGGCCTAATCGGCTGGCAAGACAAACACCAAGATGGCCGTATTCAGTACCATCCGGGAGCACCCTTTGAGGGCAAGCCCACCTTTGCCCCTGAGCGCCGAGCAGACGGCTCACGGGAGGTCACCAATGCTCCTACGGCGAGTGATAACGAAGTCTATGTGGATCGAGACATTATGGTGCTGGCTAATCCTGAGATCGCCGCCTTGCCCGACTGGGTTATTGCGCTGGTTGCGGCAGGCAGTTTGGCCGCAGCGCTGTCTACTGCGGCTGGTTTGTTACTGGTTATTTCCACGTCGGTGTCCCATGACTTAATGAAAAAAACCTTCGCCAAGGGGCTGACAGACAAACAGGAGCTATTCTACGCCCGGCTTGCGGCGGTTACCGCCATCGGTATCGCCGGTTATTTGGGTATCGACCCACCCGGTTTTGTGGCTCAGGTGGTGGCCTTCGCCTTCGGTCTGGCCGCGGCGTCGCTGTTCCCTGCGATTTTGCTGGGTATCTTCGATAAGCGCATGAACAGGGAGGGTGCCATTGTCGGCATGCTGGCTGGCCTGATCTTCAGTATCAGCTACATCGCCTACTTTAAGTTTGTCGCCCCGGAAACCAATAACGCCGACTACTGGCTGTTCGGTGTTTCTCCGGAAGGCATCGGCACGGTTGGCGCGGTAATCAATTTTGCCTTGGCCTTCATCGTGTCACGGTTAACAGCACCGGCACCGGCCCATGTCATGACCTTGGTAGATAACATCCGCATTCCTAGCGGGGTTGGCAACGCACAAGACCACTAGTTAAGTGCTAGCGTTAGGAGCGCACACCACCGCTGGCGAGAATGACCTCGCCAGTAATCCAGTCGGATTCAGGCGCGCACATAAGGTAAATCGAATTCGCCGCATCTTCTGGCGTGCCCATTCGACCCAGCGGCGAAGCCTGTTTGGCGGCTTCGATTTGCTCTAGGCTCAAGCCCACCTTGCGCTGCTGGCCCGTAACCACCGAGATATTCGGCTCGCGTTCATAGGGACTGGTGAGCCGCGTCTCAATGGCACCAAAGGCCACTGCATTAACCGTGACATTGAAGCGCCCCCACTCCTTGGCCAAGGTTTTGGTGATTCCCACAACAGCGGCCTTACCAGCCGAATAGGCAAGCTGAGTCGCGCCACCATGCACGCCCATGGTAGAGGAAATGTTTACCACCTTGCGCGTTGGCGAATCCGCGCTGGCGTTTTGCCGTAGCCAGCGGCCGTAGGCGCGCAGAATACGAAATTGCGCACTGGCGTGGATGTCGAGCATGGCATCCCACTGTTCGTCGCTCATGTTGTGAATGGCGCTATGCCAAATATAGCCCGCATTGTTGACGACGATGTCTAAGCCGCCAAAGGCTTCAAGCGCAGCACCTACCACCGCGTCGGCTGCCGCCGGATCCGTCAGGTCGGCAGGAAAAGCCACCGCTCCGGGAATCGAGGTCGCAACGGCCTCAGCAACGTCGGCATCTAAGTCATTAACCAATACCCGCGCGCCGCAGGCCGCCAGCTTGCGGGCGGTGGCCTCACCGATACCGCGACCGGCGCCGGTAACCAGAGCACTTTTTCCTTCCAGACTGGACATACATTCCTCCTGATTTAGATCTAGGCATTTTGCCAACTGGTCGCCAAAACGAGCCTGTAGATACCGCGCCTAGCCGCCGAACTTGGCCTTGGCTTCGCGTCGACGCGCATGCAGTACTGGTTCGGTATAACCGCTAGGCTGATCGGTGCCAGCGAAGATCAAATCGCAGGCGGCCTGAAAAGCCACGCTATCGGCAAAGTTTGGTGCCATGTTGCGATACTCTGCGTCACCGGCATTTTGCTCGTCCACAACCGCTGCCATACGCTGCAATGTCGTCTGCACCTGCTCATCGCTGCAGATGCCGTGGTGCAGCCAGTTGGCGATATGCTGGCTTGAGATACGCAGCGTGGCGCGGTCTTCCATCAGGCCAACGTCGTTGATATCTGGCACTTTCGAGCAGCCAACACCCTGATCAATCCAGCGCACGACATAGCCCAGAATACCCTGCACATTGTTATCCAGTTCAGCCTGCACCTCTTCTGCGGACAGGTTTTTGCCCGCCAACAGCGGGATTTTTAGAATGTCGTCTACGCTCGCTGGCGTGCGCCCGCGCAGTTCTTCCTGCACCGATGCCACACTCACTTGGTGGTAGTGTAGGGCGTGCAGCGACGCTGCGGTTGGCGACGGCACCCACGCGGTGCTCGCTCCGGCGCGCGGGTGGTTCGACTTCACCTCCAGCATTTCTGCCATCTCATCTGGCTTCGCCCACATGCCCTTACCGATTTGCGCCTTACCCTGAAACCCGGCTCGCAGTCCTACGTCGACATTGTTGTCCTCGTAAGCGGTGATCCAGATTTGGGCCTTTATCACGTCTTTCTCCAGCACCGGGCCCGCTTCCATACTGGTGTGAATTTCATCACCGGTACGGTCCAAGAAGCCGGTGTTAATAAAGACGATGCGTTCCTTGGCGCGCTCGACGCAGGCCTTGAGGTTGACACTGGTGCGGCGCTCCTCATCCATAATGCCCATCTTCAGAGTGTTCGGGGCTACACCAATGGTTTGCTCGACTCGCGACAGCAACTCTACCGCCAACGACACCTCGTCCGGCCCGTGCATTTTCGGCTTGACGATGTACACGCTACCGGTGCGGGAGTTGCGTAACTCGCCGGCCTTTTTCATCACATCGTGTTCGGCGGCCAAGCCAGTCACAAAGCCATCGAGGAAACCCTCTGGTACTTCGTTGCCTTCCCCATCAAGCACCGCATCCGTGGTCATCAAATGCCCGACGTTGCGCACCAGCATCAGGCTGCGCCCATGCAGTGCCAAGTCGCCGCCAGCCGCGGCGGTATAGTGCCGATCGGCATTCAGCCGTCGCACCACCCGACGACCGCCCTTTTCCATGACCTCTTCTAAGTCGCCTTTCATCAAGCCCAGCCAATTGCCGTAGACGACGCACTTGTCTTCGGCGTCAACCGCGGCGACCGAATCTTCGCAGTCTTGAATAGTGGTCAGCGCAGACTCGGCCATAACGTCTTTGACGCCTGCTGGGTTGACCGCGCCAACTGGGTCTTCGCGGTCTATCAAAATGTCCAAATGCAGCCCGTTGTGCTGCAGCAAAATACTGGAAGGGTCGGCCTCGCCAACAAAACCAACGAATTGCGACTCGTCCCGCAGCGCCGTATTGCCGCCATCAGACAAAATACAGCGCAGGTGGCCAACGCCACTGGCGTCGATGCCAATACCGTAGCTAACGACATCGCTATGGCTGCCCTGAGCCAACGGCACCACTTCGTCGAGTACTGCTGCAACCCGAGCCACGACCAGTTCGCCCCGAGCGGGATTATAGCTGCCGCCTTTTTCTCGGCCCGGCTCTTCCGGGATGATGTCGGTACCGTAAAATGCATCGTACAAACTGCCCCAGCGAGCATTGGCGGCGTTCAAGGCGTAGCGCGCATTCATTACCGGCACAACAAGCTGTGGCCCAGCTAACGCGGCAATTTCGCTATCCACGTTGTCGACCTCAATGGCGAAATCTGCTGGCTCTGGCAACAGGTAGCCAATGGCCTGCAAAGAGGCCTTGTAATCTGCTTCGTCGATCTGCTGACCCTTGCGCGCCAGATGCCATTCATCGATCTGCTGTTGCAGGCTTGCGCGCACCGCTAACAGGTCTCGGTTCACCGGCCCCAACTCGTTCACACAGGCCTCAAAACCGGCCCAAAACGCATCGATGTCCACACCGGTACCCGGCACCACCTGTTGCGCAACAAATTCGTCCAGTTCAGCGGCTATCTGCAACGCGCCGCGCTTCACTCTGCTTTGTGACATGTCTCATCCTGTCTGATGCTTTAAACGCACAGCAGTATATCGCCAGCAGAGTCCATTTTGCGTGGAATAGCACCCATGAGCATTTTTCAATCCTGAACATGGCGACTTCCGTGCTAACTTGCAGCGCAAGAAAATTGCGTAAGGACTATCCATGAGTGGACGACTATCTGGCCAGCGCGTACTGGTCACCCAAGCGGAAGACTATATGGGGCCTGCAACCATTGAACTGTTTCAGGAAGAAGGCGCCTACGTCATCGCCGATACCTCAGACCTTACCCAGCCTGGCCGCTGTGCTGAGCTAATAGCCAACAGCGACACCGTCGATGTCCTAATTGCTAACCTGGCATCACCGAACTTCACCGGCATTGCAGCCACCGAGTTGGCAGCCCAGGACTGGCACTGCACCTTCGACATGATGGTGCATCCGCTGCATCAACTGTGTCAGGCCGTGCTACCGCAAATGATCGCTCGCCAAGCTGGCAAAATCGTCGTCTATGGCAGTGCGACCGCGCTTAAAGGTATGCCGACGGTCACCGCTTACAGTGCGGCGCGGGCGGCCCAAGCAGGCTACATTCGCTCGCTTGGTGTGGAGGTGGCCAAACACAATGTTCAAGCCAACCTAATCGCCCAAAATTATGTAGAAAACCCCGTGTACTACCCGCCAGAGCTGCGGGCTAAGGAATCTTTTCAAAAATCTCTTGCGCGCCAAGTGCCGCTGGGCAGACTGGCCACGGCCCGAGAAGATGCGCTATTTGCGCTGTTCTTAGCCTCTCAGGAGAGCAATTTTTTTGTTGGTCAGTCCATTCCCTTTAGCGGCGGATGGACTCAGTAGGTTTAGGTCGAACACCTACTTATGGTAGACAGCAAATCTGCGCTCAAGCATGATACTGTATATTAATACAGTTTTTTAAATTCATGCAGCGACTCAGCCGACGAGTAAAGAGACGGACCCACACTAAGCGCCGACACATTATGCAAGGCGCAGAACTGTGCGCGTACTTGGGTATTGATCTGTCTGAGTTAGAGGCCGTGTTGTGCGCCAAAGGCTTGCCCTACCACAAAGATTCGCAGCGACAAATTTGGGTGTCTATCGAAATCCGACCCGATACATTATAGAGTGCTGCAGGCGCAGGGTTTTGCGCCCTAGGCAGACAATCTCATGTCTGGTACCACCACATAAGAGCACTTAACGATCACTATGAAGTACCTACACACCATGGTCCGGGTCTCCGACATAAACGCATCCCTGTCTTTTTATTGCGACGCGCTCGGCCTGACCGAACTCAAGCGCTATGACAGTGAGCAGGGCCGATTTACCCTGGTATTCCTCGCTGCGCAGGGCGATGAAAGCGCGCAAGTGGAGCTGACCCACAACTGGGATCCTGAACCCTACGACGGCGGGCGGAACTTTGGTCACCTAGCCTACGAGGTAGAAGATATCTACGCGACCTGTCAGCGACTGGTAGACCATGGGGTTGTGATTAGCAGACCGCCAAGAGATGGCAGAATGGCGTTCGTGCGCTCACCTGACGGCATCTCTATTGAACTGCTGCAGCAGGGCGAGGCTCAGGCGCCGGTGGCACCTTGGCAAGACATGGAAAATATCGGCGAGTGGTAAGGCCACCGCTGCAACAACCGGGAGAGTAAAAATGAAACTATTCAATTCAATGGGTCCTAACCCGCACATGGTACGCATGTATGCCGCCGAGCTGGATCTTGAACTCGATATGGAAGAAATCGATTTGATGGCTGGCGAGAATCGGCAGGCTGCCTTCTTGGCACGCAATCCCTCGGGCCAATGCCCTGCGCTAGAGCTGGATGATGGCACCGTGATTGCCGAAATTACTGCCATCTGTGAATACCTTGATGACATCACGCCAGACAAAACCCTGATCGGCAACACGGCCCAGGAACGCGCCAATGTGCGTATGTGGACGCGCCGGGTCGATCTGGGTATCTGCGAACCCATGGCTAACGGCTTCCGCTACGCGGAAGGCATTAAAATCTTCGAAAGTCGGATGATTACGCTGCCTGAAGCTGCTGACGGGTTGAAGCGCATTGCCGCTGACAAACTCACTTGGCTCGACGCGCAGATGAACGATGGTCGGGAATTCATCGCCGGCGCCTCGTTAAGCATGGCCGATATTCTGCTGTATTCCATGGTGGTCTTTTTCGCCGGAGTGGGCCAGCCACTGGATTCAAGCAACAGCAATGTCCAAGGCTGGTTTGACCGTATGGCGGCACGGCCTAGCGCCCAAGCTTAAGCCGCGATGTCGACCAAATGACTGGACCCATTAGGGTCCGGTCAACCCGCCACCAAGCGTCGCTTTGACCGACGACCTGCCTACTTTGATCGCCACGTGACCCATTTTGGTTCATTTCTTCACAATACTTTGAACCCCATCACTCTAGTGTGTGTGGATATCCAAGTACTATAAGAAAAAAGCTAACAAAATAAGGGTGTTAGCTATGGTCTGATTTTAACGCTCAACATTGACATATATTTTTTCGGCGTTACTTTACGTAACTTTTTTACGGCAAGTGACTGCCGCATGCGCCCAGCAGAGGAAAGACACATACCATGAGAGCCACCTATACATGGGCTATCGGCATCGCTGTCCTACTGGTGTTCTGGCTCGCCTCTGGCCAGATCGATCAAGAGGCCGTGGTTTACGACGCACCGATTGCCGAGCGCAATGCAGCAGCGATTACGCTGCAAAGCGATCAGGCGCCAACCCAAGTGCGCGTGGTCAGATCACAGGCCCAGCTCAAAACTCGCTTTGCGAGCATTCGCGGCAAGACTCAAAACAAACGCACCGTCGCCGTGCGCACCGAAGTCCCCGGACGGGTAGTGCGACGAGATGTCGAACGTGGACAGACTGTGGCTGCCAACCAACTGCTTTGCAGTCTTTCTATCGAAGACCGCCGTGCCTCCTTGGTGGAATCTCAGCAACGGGTTAATCAGGCGAGAATCGACTTTGCAGGCGCACAACGCCTACGCGCCAAGGGTTTCAACTCGGATAGCGCTATCGCTGCCGCCAAGGCCAAGCTTGCCAGCGCACAGGCCGAATTGACGCGCCGTGATTTAGCGCTGCAAAAGACCCAAGTGCGTGCACCCTTTGCGGGATTTATCGAAGACGTACAGCTTGAGGTAGGCGACTTTGTTCAGCCCGGTGCGGTGTGCGCGACCCTAGTTGATATGAACCCCATGCTACTGGTAGGTCGCGTCGGCGAACGCGATGTTGACAAGATCAAGCCGGGTATACAGGCCATCGGCCTATTTGCTGACAACACCCAAGCCCAAGGCCCGGTGACGTTTGTTGGCCAGCAGGGTGATCCGAAGACCCGGACATTCGCCATCGAGATTGAGCTGGATAATGCTGCCGGCGCAATACGCTCAGGTATTACCACAGAGATTCGCATACCCGTCGATCAGGCCTATGCGCACAAGGTTTCGCCAGCGCTGTTCAGTTTGGACAATAACGGCGGCTACGGCATCCGCGTGGTCAATGCCGACGACCGGGTGGAGTTTTATACGGTAACCTTGGTAGCCGAAGACCCTGACGGGGTTTGGGTAACAGGGCTGCCAAACAACTCAAACATTATCACCGTGGGCCAAGAACTTGTGGTTAGCGATGAGCGTGTCGACCCGGTTTATGTCGATACCACGCTAGCCACATCATCTTCTGCAGGCCCTGCGCAAGTCGGCACTTAGCCGCCTAGCCCAGACCCTGAGCCAAACACTAGCTTGCGCGGTCTCATTAAGAGCAGCGCCCAAACCAGCGACAGGACTTTGACTGCATGAACGCTCTCGCCGCCATTATTTCGCGCTCACGCACCACCTTGTTGCTGCTGTTTATGGTGCTACTGGCAGGCGTTATTGCGCGTAGCGCCATACCAGTCGAAGGCGACCCAGAGATCGATGTGCCTTTGTTTGTGATCACGGTCGTTCACGAGGGTATTTCACCGGAAGACGCTGAGCGCCTACTGGTCATGCCGCTGGAAAATGAGCTGCGTCAGGTGGAAGGCGTTGAAGAGATCAACAGTTTCGCCGCCGAAAATGCTGGTACGGTGAGAGTGGAATTCGATGCGAATTTCGACCTCAATCAGGCCCTGCTGGACACGCGGGAGGCAGTCGACCGTGCCAAGGTGGAGTTCCCCATCGACGCGGAAGAACCCATTGTGCAGGAACAGTCCACTTCGGACTTTCCTATCTTACAGATCAACCTGATCGGCGATGTCCCCGAGCGCATGCTCTACAACATTGCCTTAGATATGCGCGACGAAATAGAGGCCCAAGAAGGCATCTTGTCTGCTGACATGATTGGCCAGCGCGAAGAACTGATGGAAGCCATCATTGACCCCACAGTACTGGATACCTACCGCCTGTCGGCGAACCAGATCATCAGCAGCATCGCCAACAACAACCGCCTAATACCCGCCGGCAGCCTCGACAACGGGGAAGGTAGATTTTCGGTAAAAGTACCGAGCATTATCGAAGACCCGCGCGATGTGCTGGGCATTCCAATCAAAACCTCGGGCGACACCGTGGTGACCATCGGCGACGTCGCCCAAGTCCGGCGCACATTCAAGGACCGCACCAGTTACGCCCGAATTAATGGCAGCAACACCATCAGCCTACAAATCGTCAAACGTGCCAACTACAACGTTCTCGATGCGATTGCCAATGCCAAGGCTGTGGCAGAAGAGTTTCGCCCGCGCCTACCCGGCAAGGTCAAAATGGTGTATTCCCAAGACCAAGCACCCTATGCAGAAAGCCAAGTCGTTGAACTGGAAGGCAACATCGTAACCGCGCTGGGTTTGGTCATGGTGATCGTCGTAGCGGCCATGGGTCTGCGCAGTGGAATTATTGTCGGCTTGGGTATCCCCACCTCTTTCTTGTTCTCACTGATCTTTATTTACCTGCTTGGGTACTCCTTTAACTTCATGGTGATGTTCGGCATGTTGCTGGGTTTGGGAATGCTGATCGATGGGGCCATTGTGGTCACCGAATACGCCGACCGCAAAATGACTGAGGGCTATAACAGCCAGCGTGCTTACATCATGGCATCCCAGCGCATGTTTTGGCCGGTTACCGCCTCCATTGCCACTACGCTTGCGGCGTTTTTGCCGCTGATGTTTTGGCCCGGTGTTTCCGGAAAATTCATGCGTTTTTTGCCGGTAACCGTGTTCACCGTGTTATCCGGCAGCCTGCTGTACGCGCTGATATTCGGCCCAGTGATTGGCTCGATCTTTGGCAAGGCAGGCAGCGTTACCAAGCGTGCCCGGCATAAACTGGAGGTGCTGGAAAACGGTGACCCTCGCACTCTGCGGTCAATCACTGGCTTTTATGCGCGTATTTTAGGTCACGCGACGCGCTATGGCTTAGTCACGCTGATTGCAACCGTAGCGGTGCTGTTCACCACCTTTTGGGCCTACGGACAGTATGGCGGCGGCTTGATTTATTTCTCTGATGCCGAAAACAAGTTTGCGATGGTACGCCTGCGTGCGCGCGGCAACCTGAGTGTGGACGAAACCAACGACCTGTTAGTGGAAATAGAACAACGGATCTTGCAGGTCGAGGGAATTGCCCATGTCAACGCCTTCACCCAACTGTCGGGGCGCCCCAGCAGAAATGGCGGCACTGACCGAATCGGCTCCGTGTTTCTGGAGCTCTACGACCGTGTGGATCGGCGCTACGACTCCGAAACGGTGCTGGAGCAGGTCCGCGCGCAAACCCAGGGCATAGTTGGCGTGCAAGTGGAACTGCAGCCAATGGATATGGGCCCCCCGGTTGGCAAAGACATTCAAATTGAACTGGCATCGTATAACCGCGCATCGCTGCAACCCGCTGTTGCTAAAATCGTCGATTACTTGCAGACCGGAGTAGCCGATATACGCGATGTAGACGACACCCGAGCGCTGCCAGGGGTGGAATTCAAAATCGAAGTTGACCGGGCACAGGCGGCCATCTACGGCGTCGATGTCACCCAAGTTGGGGTTGCGGTACAACTGGTGACCAATGGCGTCAAGGTTGGCGAATACAGACCCGATCGCTCTGAAGACGCGGTAGACATCCGCGTACGCTACCCCACAGCGCAGCGCGGCGTCATGGCCTTGGACGACCTGCAAATGACCACTAACGATGGCCTTGTGCCGCTATCAAACTTCGTCACGATTACACCATCGGCCAATGTCGATACCCTGCAACGGGCTAACGGCGTGCCGATTATGATGATTCTTACCAACGTCGCCCCGGGAGTACTGGCCGACGACAAGGTTAAGGAAATTCAAAGCTGGATCAATGCACAGGACTGGCCGTCAGATTTACGCATCCAGTTTCGCGGCGCCAACGAAGAACAGGCTGAAACCCTTGCCTTCGTTGGCGTAGCTTTCGGCATGTCGCTGCTGCTGATGTTTGTCCTGTTGGTAACCCAGTTCAATAGTTTCTATCAGAGTTCGCTGATCTTATTCGCCGTGGTGCTGTCAACGGCGGGCGTGCTCATTGGTTTGCTCGTCACTGGCAACCCTTTCAGTGCGATTCTCACCGGCGTCGGCGTGGTCGCGCTGGCGGGCATGGTGGTGAACAACAATATCGTTCTGATCGATACCTACAACGAGATTCGCGATAAAAATCCAGATATGCACTATGTGGATTTGATCGTGCGCACCGGTGCACAACGTCTGCGGCCAGTGATGCTAACAACCATTACTACCGTATTTGGTTTGCTGCCCTTGGCCAGTAATCTGAGCATCGACCTCATCAACCGCAACATAGAATACGGCAGCATGCTATCGAGCTTTTGGGTGCCGCTATCTCAGGCCATTGTCTCGGGACTGACCTTTGCCACCCTCCTGACCTTGGTAACCACGCCAGCCATGCTGGCCATTCCGCATCAAATTAAGGCCATCTACCGACGTCTACGCGGCGCGCGCAGCAGTGCGGAGCAGCAGTTGGCAGCCAACTCGGCCGGTTAGCAGGCGTAGCCTGCCGTTCCCTTTATGCTCGGTCGCTAGCTGCTCGCTAACCACTCCAGCATATCCGGATAAGCCTGTCGGTCTTGTATAAAAAACAAGTGCCCGCCCTCGTAAAAACGCAGTTCTGCGTTGGGCAAGGCCGCGTGCAGGGCGCGCATGTTCTGTGGTGGCGCAATACCGTCGTACAGTCCGCCCATCAGCAGCACGGGCATATCTAGACTGGCGAGGCGATCGAAGGTGTTGTGCAGCTTGCGTGCATTTAGCTGCTTCATGGCTCCAACCTCATCGCGGTCGGATCGGCGGGCGCGCAAAGAAATATCCATCAGTTGCTGCCACTGCTCTGGCTGTGCCTGCACCCAAGCATCGTCACGCCGCGTATCAGATATTTGCAGATGCCGATGCACACGTTCGGTTGGCGTTAGGGCCTCTAGCTCGTGCAGCGGATAAGATGGCTGCCCTCCTCCACCCGATGATGTACACAACAACAGCAGTGAGCGAATACGCTGGGGATAACGCAGCGCCAATTCTTGGGCCACCATGCCGCCAAAGGACACGCCTACCACGCGAATCGATTCCTCACCAATCAGATCCAGCACGGCCGCTGCGTCATCGGCGTAATCCACCATAGTGTACTCGCCGCGCGGTTTATCACTTTGCCCAAGCCCCCGCTGATCGTAACAAACCAAGTTAAAGTGCCTTGCCAAGGGCGAATCAAACTGATTTGGCTTGTTGCGCAAATCCCCGCCAGTGCCGCTAATGTATAGGACCGTTTCGCCGCTACCGCCGCGCTCCAAGTAAAGCTGCAAACGGTTAGCGGTGACAAAGCCACTGAATTCCCGATCTAGCATTCCCACTCCCGTTACTACCCTCTTCACCCTCTTCTAGAGGCCAGAGCGTTGCCTAAGCGCCGCGGCAAAGGCTACTACGCGGCGGGCTTCTTCTGCGTGTAAATTTTCGATTAGCTGGCCGTTAAGCTCGGCCACCCCCTTGCCCGCGGCCAAGGCACTTTCCCAAGCCGCCAGCACCTCCTGCGCATGGGCGACCTCGTCGCTCGCGTAGCCAAAGACTTCATTGGCAATGGCAATTTGTCGCGGGTGAATCAGCGTTTTGCCGTCAAAGCCCATGGCGCGCGCAGCCTCGCATACCTCGCGCAAACTGTCCAAGTTGCGGAAATCCAAATGCACGCCGTCAAAAATTTCCTTGTTTGTATGGCGCGCTAACATCACACAGCGTTGCAGTGCATAGCCAAGATTCTCGCGCTTGGGTATATGGCTGGCGCGCAGCTCTTTCACAAGATCACTGGTGCCCATGACCAAACAGGCCACGCGTTCATCCTCCGCTAAGTCACGTAGATCAAGAACCGCCGTTGGGGTTTCGATCATAATCCACAGCGCTAGCGCGGAATCCTGCGCCACCAACGCCGTGGCAAT
>JAACDW010000230.1 GCA_009936775.1 Pseudomonadota bacterium | reverse complement strand
TGGATAAGACCTTGGATTTTGTTGAACTGGACTTCCGAAACTACCGGCCCAATCGTTGTGCCCTCGGCATTAGGATCACCAACTTTGACTTGCTCTGCCGCCGCCTTAGCAATGGCTGCCGCTTCATCCATGCGCGCATTGGGCACCAACATACGGGTGGGCGCGTTACAACTTTGGCCGGAATTGGTTACCAAGCCAAAGACGTCCCGGGAGATTGCCTTGGCGAAATCAGCATCATCTAAAATAATGTTTGCCGACTTGCCACCGAGTTCTTGTGCCACGCGCTTCACCGTCGCAGCTGCGGCCTTGGCGACTTCCACACCAGCTCGGGTGGAGCCGGTGAAAGACATCATGTCGACGTCGGGGTGGGATGAGAGCGCAGCGCCCACTGTTGGGCCGTCGCCATTAACGAGGTTGAAAACACCCGCAGGTACACCTGCTGCATCCAGCACTTCGGCGAACATAATGGCGTTGAAGGGAGCAACCTCAGACGGCTTAAGCACCATGGTGCAGCCCGCCGCCAATGCCGGTGCCACCTTGCAGGCGATCTGATTGATCGGCCAATTCCAAGGGGTAATAAAGCCACAAACCCCGGCTGGTTCTTTGATGATTCGCGTGGTGCCCATATCTTCTTCAAACTCGAACTCTTTGAGCACCTTTACGGCGGTCATGAGATGACCAATGCCTGTTGGGGCCTGAGCTTTTGCCGCCAAATTTGCCGGCGCGCCCATTTCTTCGCTAATCACGCCAGCGATATCGCCCATACGCTCAGCGTACTTGGCGATAACCGCCTCGAGTAACTCTATACGCTCTTCTTTTGTGGTCTGGGAAAAGCTTTCAAAAGCCGCCTTGGCCGCCGCTACCGCTTTATCGACGTCGGCCACACCGCCCATTGCCACAGCTTCGATAGGTTGCTCGGTCGCAGGATTAATCACGTCCAGCATGTCAGTTGTTGAGGGATCAACCCATTGGCCATTGATATAGAATTTTTGTCTGTTGCTCACAGATATCCCCTTTTTAGTTTCAGTGGTGAAGAGACGACCCGGCTGCCTCGCGTGATTGCGTTGCTGCGCTTTTCGTCGTGCTTGATCTTTGTGGGACGTGCCCAACTCGGGAGCACAGCTTACCGTTCGTACAACGATTTACAACGCTGCACTCGGTAAAACATCTGGGACATGGGTACCCAAAATGTAAACCAAGGCAAATGCCTTGGATCACCTACGGAAATACATGATTGGCAAACAAAACGCACAAGGCGAGGGGAAACGTGGCAACACAGCGGGCCGCAAAGTTCTAGGTTTAACGCGCAGCCGCAGCATCTGCGGAAAAACCATACTGGCGGATATCGCGCCAGCATGGTTTGCCAAGTTCTGCGTTCTTACTTAGTCGTGCGAATATTGGCCTCTACTCGGCGGTTTTGCGCACGAGAGGAAGACTGCATGTTGTCAGCTATCGGCCGGTTTTCACCAAAGCTTGCGGTCGAAATACGGTCCACTGAGACTGAGGTCATTCGCGTCAATAGCGACCGAATGGCCTGCACTCGATCAGCCGAGAGCCTTTGATTGTAGTCACTTGCACCCACACTGTCGGTATGTCCAGTGAGCTCAATGGAGCTATTGGAGCCGCCGCGGAGAAAGCGGGCGATCTCTCGGGCCTTAACTTGGTGTTCTGCTTTGATCGCATAGGAATCGAAGTCCAAGTAGAAAAACATGCCTATTTCTGCCGGTTGCGCCTGCTCTACCGGCTCTGAGATATAGCATCCAACACCGTCAACACGACGGCTGCGGTCGGTGGTGCCCTGACATTGGTCTCGATCATCGCTGACGCCGTCGCCATCTCGGTCTAGACGGCGAGCGCAACCGTACGCATCAACAGCCCGACCAGCTGGTGTACCAAGGCATCGGTCTTGTGAGTCCAAAATGCCGTCTTGATCGGCATCAGCACCCACAGGAGCCGCTCTGTTACCACCCAAGTGATACTGAAGTCCCAAGTTTACCGTCCTTTTCAGGTCGCCACCCTCTTGGCCGTCGTAGAAGTTGTAGGAAGCTCGCGCCGTTAACTTTTTCCAGATTTTCCAACGCAGACCTAGGCCTGCGTTCACATGAGATTCAGATCCTAAACCAGCGATGTCTATATCTTGACTGCCAAAGCCAAAACTGAAAAAGGGTTTAACGTTGTCCGTTTCCAAGAAATGATATAGGGCACGGGCGCTTAACACGCTGATATCAGCCGTCTGGTAGGTGCCGCGTTCAGTGGATGAGTCACCAGTAAGGAAGTCAAGTTCCACCGCCACAGGACCATCAAGGCGGTAGCCAACACCCAGACCATACAGCGCTTCGTTTTTGAGGGTGCTGAACGCCGAATATTCCGCTATCGCGGCTTGCGGGAGAATATAGATGCCCTCTTCCGATTGGGCAGACATTGGCGAGCCCGCCAACATAATAGCTAGCAGTGCAGAAAGTTTTAGATTTTTCATAGTTTACCTTACCGAAAACAAAGAAAGCGCTACCGCGCGGGCGTTTCAGGCTGGGAAACTATCTAATAGGCCCTTTTACCGTGACTATAAAGCCGACCAGCGGTGCTTTTTTCTGCATCAACGGTTGCACCTTAAGGCAATATCAAAGGTACTGGGCACAGCAATAGCCGCTGGCCCATGCCCACTGAAAGTTGTAGCCGCCAAGCCAGCCCGTCACATCCAGGGCCTCGCCAATGGCGTAAAAACCCTGATATCGCTTGGCTTCGAAGGTTTTCGAAGAAAATTCCTCGGTACAAATGCCACCCAATGTGACCTCGGCAGTGCGGTAGCCCTCACTACCACCTGGCTTGAAGATCCATTGAGTAAATGCGCTCACTATCTGTTGACGTTGAACGTTGCTCAGGCTGCCTAGGGTTTGATCGCGAAACCACTGGTTCGCTACTGCATCGACAAAACGGTTCGGCAAAACGGCTTTTAAAGTCGTAGAAACCAAGGCCTTAGGGCGCTGTTGCTGTTGGGCCGCAAGCCAACTGGCCAGATCAAGATCCGGCAGCAAGTTAATTTCTACCGGGTCACCGGGCCGCCAGTAAGACGAGGCCTGTAAAATCGCGGGGCCGCTCAAGCCGCGATGGGTAAAAAGCAGGTTCTCACGAAAAGCTTGGCCCCCAGCGCTGACCATACTGTCGATGGCGACCCCACTGAGTTGGGCTAGGAGTAGCCGATCTGCGTTGTTCCAAGTCAGCGGCACCAGGGCGGGACTCGGTGAAACGACGCGCATATGCAACTGGGCAGCGGTTCGATAGGCTAGATCGCTGGCGATCTTCGGCATCGACAGTCCGCCACTGGCCAACACCACAGACCGCACTCGCTGGCTGCTGTTTACCTTCTGCGCTGCGCTCTTTAACGCCGCAGTATGTATTTCGTAACCGTCTGCAACCGGGCGAATACTGGTGACTTCACTGTTCAGGCTCAGCACGACGCCAACCTTGTCTGCCTCTGCCAGCAACATATCAACAATGTCTCGGGCGCTGTGGTCGCAAAACAGTTGCCCAAGCTTCTTTTCGTGATAGGCAATACCGTAAGCATTTACCATGTCGATAAAGTCGGCTGACCCATAGCGCCGCATGGCGGAGATGCAAAAGTGTTCGTTTGCCGATAGGTAATGCGCTTGAGGGTCTGCCCAGAGGTTAGTGAAGTTGCAGCGGCCGCCCCCGGAGACGAGTATTTTCAGGCCGGGCTTGGGGCCTTTTTCCAACAGCAGCACTTTGCGACCTCGGCGTCCGGCATGTATCGCACACATCAGCCCGCTGGCCCCGGCGCCAACAATGATTACATCGAAGTCAGCGGCATTGGACTTCACCGCCGTATCGTTCATGTCCACAGTTGCCAAATCGGCGTGCAGCGCTCGGGCAGTGCGGCCAGACGACCAAGTTCCGCCCACGGCTGGCCTGGCCGGTGGAAATCAGAACCAGCGGAACCGTAAAGCTCATAGCGCAGTGCAAGATCTGCCAGGGCATTCACCCTGGCCGGTGCTTGGAAGCCGGTTAATACTTCAATGCCTTGCCCGCCAGCTTGCCGGAAATCGTCGAGTAAACTGCGCAGCTTGGTTAGGGTCATTTTGTATTTGAGCGGATGCGCTACTACAGCGACGCCGCCAGCGTTGGTAATCCATCCTAGGACCGTTTCCAGTGACGGCCAGTCGGCTTTCACATCACCGGGCTTGCCACTGCCTAAGGCGCGTTTAAAGGCCACAGCAGCTGATGGCATTTGTCCGCTGGTAACCAAGTACTCGGCGAAGTGGGGGCGACCGATACTCCCTACTCCAGCCAATTTTTGAATCTCGGGTAGGGTCAAGACGAAACCCAGGCGCTGCAGTACTCGTGTGATTTTTGCTGCGCGGCTTTGCCTTGCAGTTGCTTGGCTCGCCATTGCCTGCATCAGACTTGGGTGACTGAGATCCATGTTCAGCCCGAGCACATGAATATTACGGCGCTGCCACACGCAGGAAAATTCACAGCCTGTGACCAAGGCTATTTGCCGCTGCTGGGCTTGCTTGGTCAGCATTGGGGAATAGGCCCGTACCGAATCGTGATCGGTTATCGCCAGTTGCCGAACGCCTCGCTGCTGGGCCAAATCCAGGAGTTCTAGTGGCGTCAAAACGCCATCAGAAAAAACGCTGTGGCAGTGGAAATCGGTGAGGGGTAATGCGGGCATGCAGGTTCCATTTGGCTGGACGCTACGTTACACAAATACCCTGCCAGTAAGGAAGCTGCCAAGGTTGGATTCTCAGGTCGACACAAATGATGCTGGTTTCCACAGACGCTGGGCTTCAGCGCCCACATGGGGCAAAATCCCCCGCTGGCCAAGTGCCTGCCATTAATTACCAATGTCTTAGAGGGGAGAGGCTGAATGAAAGGAACCGTCCATTACGAAGTGCGCGGCAATATTGCGCTGATGACCATTGATAACCCACCGGTAAACCCGCTGTCATCTGGCGTACGCCAAGGGCTGCACGATGGTCTCAGCCAAGCATTGGCTGACGATGCTGTGGCGGCCATTGTGCTCACTGGCGCAGGCCGGGCCTTTATTGCAGGTGCCGATATTTCCGAATTCGGTGGCAAGGCTACAGGCCCCAGCTTGCACGACTGCCTGACCGCAATGGATAACTCCAGCAAACCCATAGTTGCAGCAATTAACGGTACCGCCTTCGGCGGAGGTTTAGAGGTAGCCCTGTGCTGTCACTATCGTGTCATTGCCCCAACTGCACCAGTTGGTCTGCCAGAAGTTAAGCTGGGCTTGTTGCCCGGTGCAGGGGGCACTCAGCGCCTACCGCGTTTGATTGGCGCAGAGAAGGCACTCGCCTTTATGTTATCTGGTGACCCCATCCCCGGTCCTGCCGCGGTTGCCATGGGTATTGCCGATGAACTGGCCGAGGGCGATATCGTTGAGGCGGGGCTCGCCTGTGCCGCAGACCTGATTGCCAAGGGTGGTCCGGTACGACGCATTCGCGACGAAGAAGACGTCGTGCGCCAGGACCGTGATAACGCTGAAATTTTCGACACCGCGCGCAAAAACGCAGCACGCAAAATGCGCAAGCGTTTCGCGCCAGAAATGATCGTGCAGTGTGTCGAAGCGGCAGTGAACCTTGGCGACTTCGATGCGGGTCTGGCAGTCGAGCAAGAGTGCTTTGGCAACTGCCTCAAGCATCCCCAGCGCGAATCATTGATTCATATGTTCTTCGCCGAGCGCGAGGTGGCGAAAATTCCTGACGTGCCGAAGGACACACCGGTACTTGATATTGCCAGTGCAGCGGTGATCGGTTGCGGCACCATGGGTGGGGGCATCGCGATGTCGTTCCTTAACGTTGGTATTCCGGTAATTTCCGTTGAAATGGACCAAGAAGCCCTCGATCGTGGTCTTGGTGTCATCAAGAAAAACTATGATATCCAGGTGCAACGCGGTCGCATGTCTGCCGAGGAAGTGGACAAGCGCATGTCGTTGATTCGTGGCACCACAGATTACGCCGATATCGCTGAGGTCGATGTCATCATCGAAGCCATCTACGAGAACATCGATGTGAAGGTTGAAACCTTTAAGAAGATGGACGCGGTCGCCAAACCCGGTGCGGTACTCGCCAGCAACACCTCTGGTCTCGACATCGACAAAATGGCTGCGGCTACCAGCCGTCCTGAATCCGTAATCGGCCTGCACTTCTTAAGCCCGGCCAACGTAATGCGTTTACTAGAGGTCGTGCGCGGCGAAAACACCAGCAAAGAGGTCATCGCCACGTCCATGAAACTTGGCCGTACGCTGAACAAAATTGCGGTACTTTCTGGCAACGCTCCTGGCTTTATTGGCAACCGTATGCTGGCCGGCTATACCCGTCAGGCGGGCGAAATCATTCTGCAAGGCGCGACTCCGTATCAGGTCGATAACGCCATTCTCGGCTTCGGCATGCCCATGGGACCATTCCAAATGAACGACCTTGTTGGTTTGGATTTGGGCTGGCGCGCGCGCAAGCTCGGCGGAGTCAAACCCGAGGATGTACCCATAACCGCGCGAGTCGCCGACAAACTCTGCGAAATGGACCGCTACGGTCAAAAAACAAGCCGCGGATTCTACGTTTACCCCGAAGGTAGCCGCGCTGGCCAAGCCGACCCAGAAGTGGTGCAAATTGTTGAAGAAACGTCAGCGGAACTGGGCATCGAACGCCGCCCCATTGATGACGACGAAGTGCTCAAGCGCTGTCTCTACCCGATGATTAACGAAGGTGCGCGCATCCTTGCAGACGGTATTGCTATCCGACCTTGTGACATCGACATCGTCTACATCAACGGTTACGGCTTCCCAGAAGTCACCGGCGGCCCCATGTTCTGGGCTGACCAGATTGGTCTCGACAAAATCCTCGCCGACATTAAGAAGTTCGAAGCTGAATACGGCGGCGACATTTGGAAGCCAGCACCGCTGCTCGAAAAGCTGGTAGCCGAAGGCAAGAACTTCGCCAGCTTGCAAAGCTAGTCAGAGGAAACCTGCAGCGACGGGCTAGCCTTTGCGCTAGCCCTGACCCGCTTTGATCAAGGTCACCAACAACATGCCCCTGCTACAAATTAGCTCAAGGACGACTCGATGAGCAAAATCGCCGCTATTGAAACCCAGGGTATTCACCACGTTTCGATAAACGTCAAAGACGTAGATACGGCGCTGAGTTTCTACATTGGGTTGCTCAATCTAGAGCTACTGGAGCGGCCAGACTTAGGTTTCCCCGGGGCGTGGATTCGGGCCGGTGAACAAGAAATTCATCTGCTGGGTATCGATAGCGGTGAGCCGCTGAAAGAGCAGCACTTCGCTTTTGCGGTAAGTGACGCAGAGGCCGTTCACACAGCGCTACAGGCAAACGGTTATCGTCCTACGGATATTCGCGACATCCCCAACACCTGTCGACAGTTCTTTACTCACGACCCCAGCGGCAACATGGTGGAGTTCAACCAGCGGCTATAAGAAGGTCGCCTAACCTATTCGTTGAGCTTTGCCCGGAACGACTTAGCCGTTAGCCTTGAGGATTTCGAGATAGCTTATGACCAATACGCAACAAGACGCCGCACTGCTCGCAGCCGCTGACAAGCTAGCCGACGACTTTAGTTTGCGAGCTGCTGTCTTCGACCGTGAGCGCAGACTGGCACAAGACGCCAGTGATGCCATGGCAGAAGCGGGCTTTTACCGACTTTTCGTTCCCGCTCATTTGGGTGGTTTAGAAGCGTCTCCAGTGGTTAGCGCGCAAATATTTGAGCGTCTGGCCCAAGGCAACGCGGCCTGTGGCTGGGTGGCCTTTATCGCCGCCACCAGCGGTTCCGCACTGGCGAGCATTCCTGAAACCACGGCAAGAGAAATTTTTACTCACCCCAATACCATGGTTGCTGGCGTCTTTGCCCCCACAGGCAAGGCCACAGTTAACGCAGACCGGGTCAACGTCAGCGGGCGCTGGCAGTGGGGTTCCGGGACACAAAACGCCGATTGGGTACTAGGCGGTTGTCTAGTGCACGACGGCGCAGACAAACCGGCACAACATATGGTGCTGATGCCCAAGGCGCGGCTGGACTTTCTCGACACTTGGTATGTCTCTGGCCTGCAGGGTACGGGTAGCACTGACTATCAGGCAGCGGATCTTGATCTCAGTACTAACCCAATCGTCGGCTATGGTGGTAATCGCCCCCCTCGCCGAGCGCTGTATCAGTTTCCTCAGTTCACGCTGCTGGCTATCGGTATCGGCGCAGTTGCACTGGGTATTGCCCGTGCGTCCATCGACGAGTTGGTTCGTCTTGCGCAAAGCAAACGACGCATCAACAGCAACGCGACCCTAGCGGATCGGGCGCACTCACACATCGAAGTTGCACGGGCCGAGGCTACGCTGCGCAGCGCTCGGGCTTTTTATTTTCAGGCCATCGCCGAGGCGTGGGAGGTAGCTGAAGCAGGCAGCAAAGTAAGCGTAGAGCAGCGCCGGGATATTCGCTTGGCGACAACCCACGCGGTTGAAGCCAGCATTAAGACCGTTGATGCCATGTTCACCTTGGGCGGCGGCAGCGCCGTCTATGCTGACTCGCCGTTACAGAGGCACTTACGCGATGTGCATATGACATCCCAGCACATCATGGTGGCCCCCAGCACGCTGGAGACCGTTGGCAGACTGTACCTTGGGGTTGAGGCCCAAACCAAGACACTTTAGCCCGCGAGTTGATCGACATGCCGGGTTCGCTGACCCGAGCAACACCCCACCTCGGCGAGGCAGCTAGCTTTGAATCCAGCCACCGTCGACATCGACAGTGGTTCCGGTGACGAAGTTGTTTTGCACGACAAACATAATGCCTTCAGCAACTTCCTCCGGTGTACCGGCCCGAGGTATGAGATTCTGCGCCGTCGCACCGCCCAGCATCTTGGCTCGGGCCTCCGCGTCGTTGCCAAACATTGGGGTATCGATAACTCCGGGGCTTACAACATTTATCCGCCGTGGTGCGAGCTCTGCGGTCACGGCACGAACAAATTGCTCGACCGCGCCGCCAACGGAAGCCAGGGCAGCCTGTCCGGGCTTGGCTCGACGCGCCGGCGCGCCAGAAACTAAAACGATGCTGCCATCATCGCTGAGATATTCAGCGCCCAGTCTGACCACATTGGTATAGCCCCAAAGCTTGTCGAATGAAGCGCGATAGGCAGCCAAATCCATTTGCAAAAACGGTCCCGCAGCGCGCCCGCCACCGGTGGCGGCTGAGATCAGCACATCGTAGGGCGCTTGGGCCACAAACAGCTCGGTTAGCGCAGCCTCATCACGCACATCACAGGCTTGGAGTTCTACTCCAGGGAGGTCGCCGGCTTTTTCCGGATTGCGACTGATCGCCACCACCGACGCACCAGCGGCTTGTAACATTTTGATGGTTGCCAAACCGATACCCGACGTCCCACCGAAAACCAGTGCTTTCTTGCCCTGTAATTTCATAGCCGCTTCCCGTTGTTTTTACTGTTGCTCTATTGGAGCAAAGCTGGGAGCCGATGTCATCCAATGACTTGAACCTCCGGACACGCTGCCGCTAAGCCGTCTGTGTTAGGTGGAAAAAGCCAGCGATTGGCGGCAAATTTTCGCTACACTTAGCGGGTAATAGATGAGCAGACAACGTGTACCCAGAGCAGCCCTTACCAGAAGCCCTTGAACGCCTTAGCAGCCGACGCTCGGTGAAAGCCATCGATCTGCAGGAACCCGGCCCGGACGCTCCCGCACTGGACGCTATCCTCGACGCAGCTCTACGAGTGCCCGATCACGGCAAGCTTGGACCTTGGCGACTGGTCACCTTCAGCGGCCCTGCGCGGGCTGAGTTTGGACGCATTCTGGCCACGCGCTGGCAGGCGCTCAATGCACACGCCAATGATGCGCAGGTGCTATTCGAGCAGAATCGGTTATTGCGCGCTCCCGTGGTCGTGGCGGTGATAAGCGCGCGCCAGCCCGATCATAAAATCCCCGAATGGGAACAAATTTTATCTGCCGGTGCGGTCTGCCAAAACTTGCTTATCGCCGCTAACCTCGCAGGGTTCGCAGCCCAATGGTTGACCGAGTGGTATGCCTATGACGCGTACATTCAGTCTTTGTTTGACGTTGGTGAAAGCGAGGACATCGCCGGCTTTATTTATATTGGCAGCGCCGCGAGTAAACCCAGCGAGCGCCCTAGACCAGAAAATCAGAGCCGTATTCAACGCTGGCAACAGCGCTAAACCCGGCCTCGTGAGCTATTTGCCTACCCATAAAAGAGAGGAAACCTTATGCAAGATGTCGTAATTATTGACGCCGCACGCTCAGCGGTTGGTCGCAAAGGAGGCAGCGTTGGCGGTGCCCATCCAGCCGATATGCTGGGTCAGGTAATGATGCAGATGCTGGCACGTACCAATCTTAGCTCGGAGCAGGTCGATCAAGTTGTTGGCGGCTGCGTCAACAAGCTGGCTGCGCAAGGCATTAACATTACGCGCACCGCTTGGCTCGCCAACGGCGGCGCGATTACAACACCTTGTATCACCATCGACTCCCAGTGCGGGTCCTCCCAACAATCGACCACCCTCGCCCACAACATTATCAGCGCTGGAGCAGCCGATGTTGTGATGGCCTGCGGCGTTGAAAATATGACCCGCGTACCTATTGGCAGCGATGCCATTCCTGCCAATAAAAAGATGGGGAAGCCCGTCGGTCGCAGCTACTTTGAGCAGCGTGAATTTACCAGTCAATTCGAAGCCGCAGAGCGCTTAGCTGAAAAATACCAGCTCACCCGAGCAGACACCGACGCCTTTGGCCTGCAATCGCAAAACCGTGCCAAAGCAGCCATTGAGAACGGCCACTTCGACAGCCAAATCATCGCCATTGAAGCGCCCGAAATGGATG
>JAACDW010000229.1 GCA_009936775.1 Pseudomonadota bacterium | reverse complement strand
TGCCGAAACGGCTTTTTATTCGATTGGCTTACCTGCGTGCTGTCAGCGCTTAAGCCATTTCGCGCCTTTCTCGGCTGCAGCGCATTGGCCGTACTGCTCGCCAGCCGTGTTGGTACCGATCATCCAGTTTATTTGGCCCTGCTCTGCCTGCTGATTCTATTTGCCGGCCTGCCCCATGGCGCATTTGATTACTACATTATGGCGGCACAATATCGGGGCCGCCGTTTTGCTGGCGCACTGGGCACTTACCTTGTGCTGATCGGCCTAACTTTTGCCTTATGGTGGATCGCACCGCTGATTTTCCTAGGGGCGTTTCTGCTCTATTCGGCCATTCATTTTGGCGACTCGGATTGGCCCACGCAGCAGCCTAGCCGCCGGTGGGCGTGGGGCACGGCTGTCATCGCCCTACCCTGCCTGTTGCAGCCAGCAGCGGTCAGTGGGTTATTTGCGGTCATCAGCGGCGTCGACAACGTGACTGCGTTCTCGGCCACTGTCGGATGGCTGGCGGTTCCAGCGGTTATATGGTGTTGTTTACCCGACCGGGCAGCGACTGATTCCAACGCCGATAGCGGGCCGATACCGCTGTTGCTCTGCGCTTATGCTGGCGCATGTTTTTTCGCCGGGCCGTTGACTGCTTTCGCCTGTTACTTCGCCTGCCTGCACAGCCCGGTCCATCTTGCACGCTGGCGTCGCCGTATCGACAACGCACCGGCTTGGGGTATTCACGCACTCAGCGCAATCGTAGTGGCTTGCATCGGCGCGCTGGTCCTCTGGCTGCCGGTTGAGGGCAGCTTAGACCGTGTTTTTGGCGCCCAAACCATTAACGGCGCTGCCAGCGCGATCACTGCCAGCACAGTGCGCTACACTTTTCTTGCCTTGGCAGCTCTCACCGTCCCACATATGACATTACTGTTTTTAGCCCGACGCTAAGTCTGCGTTCTGGGTATCAGGCGAAAGACACTAAACGCATCACGGCCTTCTGCCACGGCAGGAAAGCCCGCGACAATATCGGGATAGTTCGGTCGGTATTTGTCCTTGTAGGCGGTAATAACCGTGCTCAAATCAATGCCGGTCGACAGCGCAGTTAGCGCATAGGTTTTACCCAGCAAACCCAATTCCACAGGTGCCCTTGACCCAATGCGCTGCACCCAGCCGCTGCTGTTGCTGCCAACCACATACAGCTCACCCTCAACTTGCACCACCCAAATGATCACAACTCGTGGAATGGTTCCTGGCACCTTGAGATAAATTTCGTCGACCTCGGCGGTGTCGGGCCAGGTCTGCGGGGTCGCCGCGGCCTCACCGCCGATAAAAAAACCCGGCAATGGTCCGATTGGCGTAGCGAAAATCAACACAGCCGCAACAAGCAACAGCAGGCTGAATACTAGATTACGTTTTTTCATCCCATTCTCCATGGCTCTCGGTACACATTTGCAGGCCTAGCCTGTTCGAACCTTTGCCCTTCGAAGCCTTTTCTTTTTCGATTTTTTTTCGATCGCTTTTTCTTTGGATCCTTGTTTTATCGAAGCACAGTCTTATTGAGCCGTGTTTTGAGGTTAACAAGCCTTGGCTTGCACAGACTATTGCACCCTGCTCAAGCGCTGCCAACATGATCCGAGCAGTGGTGTCATTATGCGACCAACGGTGACGGTGTCACTGCATCGCACCGGCGAGCCGTCAGGCTTGACGCTGGGAGCGGGGGTAGACCACCCTAGACGTTACATTTTCGCATGAGGCCTGTTATGCCAAGAGCACCCTATACGACCGCCAACTGGAACCAACCACCGCACAACCGTCATAGCTTCCAACACATAGCGGACTTGTTTGCGACGCAAACTGTGGCCACAAGCAAGGCCGGAAGGGGCGCTAACACCCAATCATTTGACTATGCCTTAGCCGATCTGAAAGGGTTTGTTTATCCGATCTCTGGCGGCGGCACCAACACCTTGGGCCAGTTTCTCGATGACACCTACACGGACGCATTTCTAGTGCTTCAGGATGGGGTGATAATCACGGAGGAGTACCGCAACAATATGACCGCGCAGACTCCCCACCTGCTCAATTCGGTATCGAAGTCCTTTGTTGGCATGCTCGCCGGTATCGCCGTCAGCGACAATGCGTTGCAGACCCAGCGGCTGGTCAGCGACTACCTCCCCGAGTTAGCTGATAGCGCGTTTCGCAGCACGACAGTACAAGCTGCCCTAGATATGACAGCAGCGGTAGCCTACTCCGAAGACTACGATCGACGCGGCGACGACTTCTGGCACGAAGCGGCAGTGGTCGGCTGGCGGCCTGATTTACAAACCGAGACATCAGCGAAATCGCTTATCGAATACTTTCGTCAATGCGATGAAACCGAGCAGCACGAGGGCGAACACTTTCATTATCGCACGGTGCTCACCAACCTTTGTACCGCGGTTATTGAGCGCGCAACTGCAACGCCATTTTGTGACTACTTCAGCCAGCGTCTTTGGCAGCCCCTAGGCGCGGAACAAAGCGCTAGCGTAGTCGTCGACCCTTCAGGCCAACCCTATATGGGTGCAGGGATGAGTGCCTGCGCGCGGGACCTCGCCCGATTTGGCGAACTGCTGCGCGGCGACGGCGCTTTCAACGGCGCGCAAATTATCGACCCAAGCTGGGTTCGTGATACCCGCACCGGTAGCGACGAATTACGCAGCCTGTTCGCCGCTAGCGACTACGCCGGGCTGCTGCCTACCGGCCACTACCATAACCAAGTCTGGGCTGATGATGGCGCGGGAGAAATTATGTGTATTGGTATTCATGGGCAGGGCATTTACGTCAATCGGCGTAAGCAGCTGGTATGCGTAAAGCTGTCTACCCATCCGCAGCCCGCAGACTTGCCTATGTATGGTATGACTTATCGGGCTTTGCGCGCACTGGCGGCCCAACTGTAAACAGCGCCAGCTTAGTGACGCGCTAAAAAATTCGGAAAACGGCTAGATGAGCAACTCCGCGCAGCAATCGGCACAGGTCATCGTAATTGGCGGCGGCATCGTTGGATGCTCCATCGCCTATCACTTAACCCAGCTGGGCATCCGCGACGTGATCCTGCTAGAGCGCAAAAAACTCACCTCGGGTACCACATGGCATGCGGCTGGCTTGGTTGCCCAACTGCGTGCATCGCAGAATATGACCCGACTTGCCCGCTATTCTGCGGAACTGGTTGCCGAGCTGGCGGCCAGCACCGGACAAGCCACTGGCTATCAGCAAACTGGCTCCATTAGCTTGGCCCTGCACCCGCAACGGCTTGAGGAGCTTAAACGGCAAGCAACCATGGCCAATGCCTTTGGTGTCGACTGCGAGCTGATTGATGCTGACTTTGTAAACGCGCACTGGCCCGGTATTGCTACCGACGACTTGTGTGGAGGTGTGTTTCTCTCCGGTGACGGCCAGACCAATCCGGTAGATACCACCTTGGCCTTGGCCAAGGGCGCCAGACGCGGTGGAGCGCAACTATTGGAAGATACCAAGGTAGATCGGCTGGCACTGCGCGATGGCAAGGTTGCAGGAGTGTATCTCGATGATGGCACGCTTATTGAGGCTCCGCAGGTAGCGCTGGCAGCGGGCATGTGGTCACGGGAATTCGCCGCTCAACATAATATCCATTTGCCGCTGCATGCGGCAGAGCACTTTTACTTGGTCACAGAGCCGCTGCAAAGCTTCAAAGCCATGCGCCCCACCCTGCGGGTGCCTGATGAGCAAACTTATTACAAATACGATGCGGGTAAATTGCTACTCGGCTGTTTTGAACTGACAGCCAAACCCTGGGGCATGGATGGCATTGCCGAGGACTTTTGTTTTGATGCTCTGCCCGACGACTTTGAGCACTTTGAACCCATTCTTAGCAAAGCCGTTAGCCGCTTTCCGGAACTGGCTGATGCAGGCATCAATCTGTTTTTTAACGGACCGGAGAGCTTTACTGTCGACGACCGCTATTTGCTCGGGCCAACGCCGGAGATCGATAACCTGTTCGTCGCCTGTGGCTTTAACTCTATCGGTATTCAGTCTGCTGGCGGTGCGGGCAAGGTGCTGGCCGAGTGGATGCATAAAGCCAAACCACCAATGGACCTGTGGGATGTGGACGTTCGACGCACTTTTCCGTTTCAAAGCCAAGCCGATTTTTTGTTTGAGCGCACCAAGGAGACCCTAGGTCTACTCTACGACATGCATTGGCCCCATCACCAATACGCCACCAGCCGCAACAAGAGGCTAAGCCCACTGCACGACACGCTGCTGGCTCAGGGTGCAGTGATGGGCGAGCTGGCTGGCTGGGAGCGACCAAACTGGTATGCCTTAAACGAGCCTGCCGAATATCGCTACAGCTACGGCAAACCCAACTGGTTTGACGCTTGTCAGCGCGAGTGTGATGCCATTGCCAACGCCGTGGCGCTGTTTGATCAATGCAGCTACCCCATTTTTAACGTTGCAGGTGCAGGCGCCTTGGCGTTTTTACAGTATCTGTGCGCCAACGACTTGGATGTTGCCATCAACAAAATCGTCTACACCCAATGGCTCAATATGGATGGCGGCATTGAGGCCGATGTCACCATCACCCGCACCGGGCCGGAAACTTTTATGGTGGTCGGCGCCTGCGTCAGCGAGCGCCGGGACTGGTTCTGGCTGCACAAGCACCACGCTGACTTTGACTGCACGATCAACCAAGTGCATGACACCACCATTATTGGCGTCATGGGTCCACATGCCACGAAACTGTTGTCCCGGGTTTGTGATGCAGCCGACGCGGTTGCCGCCATATCCTATTACGAGTCAGGGTTAGTGCCGATCGGCGGCACGAGGGTACGCGCAAACCGGCTCAGCTATGTTGGCGAGCGCGGCTGCGAGCTGTATCTGCCGAAGTCGCAGGCAGTGACAATCTGGCGGCAATTGTGGAACGCAGGCCAAGACCTGCAAATTCGGGCAGCAGGCTTTCATGCCATGAACGCCTGTCGTATGGAGAAAGGTTATCGGCACTGGGGCGATGACATACACGATCACATAACACCGCTACAGGCTGGGTTAGGCTTTGCTATCGCCGGGGACAAGAGAGCGGACAAGCCGACCTACCTCGGCAAGCACGCCATCGACGCTCAGCGCGGGGTGCAAAGCCGACGCTTGGTCAACTTGGCCGTCAACAGTGCATTGGCGGCCGAAGACGCGCCCTTTATGCTGCGCGACGAGCCGATTTTACGTAACGGTAAACCGGTAGGACTGACCACCTCAGCGGCTTGGGGCCATCGTGTCGGCAAGAGCCTTGCCATGGCAGAGGTGAGTCACGAAGCAGGGGTTACTGCCACTTGGCTGCAAGAGGGCCGCTTCGAAGTTGAAGTGGCCCTCAAGCGCTACCCTGTCAGTGTGCAGTTGGGGGCCTTTTACGACCCCCGCAGTGAACGCATGAAGTAGGCGGCTACCAAAGGTCGTATTTTTGCAGCTCGGCCCGGCCCACCACCATATGATGCACCTCGTCCGGACCGTCCGCGAATCGCAGGTGCCGCATGTCGGTGTACATGGTCGCCAGAGGCGTCCACTGAGAAATACCGGTAGCGCCATGCATTTGAATGGCGGCATCAATAATTTCGCAAACCTTCTCTGGCACCATGGCTTTCACAGCGCTGACATAGACCCGGGCTTCTTTGTTGCCCAGTACGTCCATCGCCTTGGCCGCCTGCAGGACTGCCAGACGCATCGCATTGATCTCGATGCGCGCCCGAGAAATTACTTCAATGTTCTTACCGAGCTTGGCAATGGGCTTACCAAAGGCCACCCGAGTACCTGAGCGCTTGACCATCAGCTCCAGCGCTTTTTCGGCCTTGCCAATGGACCGCATGCAGTGATGAATACGGCCAGGGCCAAGACGAACCTGCGAAATTTCAAATCCACGGCCTTCGCCGAGTAGGATATTTTCCTTAGGCACGCGAACATTGTTGAAGCGAATGTGCATATGTCCGCGCGGCGCATGGTCTTCGCCGAACACCTGCATGCCTTCTAAAATTTCGACACCCTCGGCATCCGTTGGCACCAAAATCTGTGACTGCTGTTTGCTTGGGGCTGCCTGCGGGCTGGTTTTGACCATGGTAATCATGATCTTGCAGCGTGGATCGCCAGCGCCGCTGATGTAGTACTTCTCGCCGTTGATCACCCAGTCGTCGCCATCAAGCACCGCCTGAGTACTGATGTTTTTGGCATCCGACGGAGGCAGCGCCGGTTCGGTCATAGCATAGGCCGAGCGGATTTCGCCGTTGAGCAGCGGCTTCAGCCAGCGCTCTTTCTGTTCCGCGGTGCCGACCCGCTCCAGAACTTCCATGTTGCCCGTGTCGGGTGCGCTGCAGTTTAGTGTTTCGGAGGCCAACGGCACCTTGCCAAGCTCTGCTGCGATATAGGCGTAATCTAAGTTGCTCAGACCCTCACCTGTATCGGAATCGGGCAAGAAAAAATTCCACAGACCCGACTCCTTGGCCTTGTTTTTCGCTTCTTCCAATAGCTCCAACTGTCTGGGGTGCCAACTCCAGCGATCGGTTTTTTCGCTGTTCAGCGCATGAAACTCTGCCACGATGGGTTCTACATTGTCAGTAATGTGGCGCTGTACGGCATCCATTAAGGGCTGCGCTTCGGCGGACATCGCCAGTTCAAACAGGTCGCTGTCCAGATCTACGGCTTCACTCATTGCTCTCTCCTTTATTTTTCCAGCACTGTTTTTACCTGCACATGCTGGGCGGAACAAGACGTGGATGGCAAAAGACCACCCATCCCCCCCTGTCTAAGCGCAGCATTCGCGTGCTACATTCGATAGCGAAGCAACGAAATCCTGGGGGGGAACATGATCGATTTTACCATTCCTGAAGAAACCAAGGCGATTCGCGACAAGGTTAGAGCCTTTGTGCAAAGCGAATGCCATCCGGCTGAAGAAACCTGCAATGCCGACAATTTTGATGAGACCCTTGCCGGTCTGCGCAGCAAGGCGCGCAGCCAAGGACTGTGGTGCCCCTTCATTCCAACCGAACACGGCGGCATGGGCCTGCGACCACTAGCCAACGCATTGGTACAGATGGAGCTGGGCGAAAGCTACTTGGGTGCCCTGTCACTTAACACTCAAGGACCGGATGACGCGACCATGCTGACCTTGCTAGAGCATGGTACGGATTTTCAGAAAGACAAATTTCTTACACCATTGCTCAACGGTGAAAAGCGCATTTGCTATTCCATGACGGAGAAAGCGGCTGGCGCGGACGCCACCGGCATGCAAACCACCGCTGTTCTCGATGGCGATGAGTGGGTACTCAATGGAGAGAAGTGGTTCAGCTCTTCCGCTAGCGTAGCTGATATTGCGGTGGTGATGGCGAAGACCGACCCAGAGGCGGCACGGCATGAACAATACAGCACGTTCATTGTCGAACTGCCAAATCCTGGCTATCACATAGTGCGTAATATCGAGACCATGCAGCCGCATACCGAGCTGGGCCTTAAGCTGGGCGGCAGCCATTCCGAAATTAAGATCGACAACCTGCGCGTGCCCCGGGAGAACATTCTTGGTGGTCAGGGTCAGGGCTTTAACATGGGTCAGCACCGCTTGGCCTATGGGCGTCTGCGTCATGGCATGCACAATGTCGCTATGGCACAGCGCGCATTAGACCTCGCTGCTAAGCATGTCGTTAGCCGCAGCACCTTTGGTGAGCGCCTGGCCGATCGCCAAGGCGTGCGCTGGATGCTGGCGGATTGCGCGGCGGAAATATACAAGGCGCGTTTGATGCTGCTGCATATCGCCTATAAGGCTGAAAATGGTATGGATTTGCGCAACGAAAATGGCATCGCCAAGGTTTTCCTCGCCAACATGGTGCACCAAGTCGTCGATACAGCGCTGCAGCTGCACGGTGCCTTGGGCTACAGCCACGACACACCACTCGCGCGCTGGTATACGGGTATCCGTTCCCAACGGTTGGTCGATGGCCCGGACGAGGTACACCGCTGGCGCACTGGCGCAAACGTCATCAAGGCGTTTGAGAAGCATGGCACAACCGCATCGGTTTGCGGCGGCGCGCTGTTCGAGTAGCAACAGCAAGGGTTTCTACTTCGGCGTGAGCAGCGCCTACTCGGCTCAGGTCTAGCAGCTGAGCCGGGCCGTTAGTTTGCGCTGAACCCGCCCTCACTGTAGCGTTCACTCACAGTTAACAAACAGGGCGTAGGTATGCATCTACGACGTATTGGCTTTGTGCTTGTTGGCCTGCTACTAAGCTCTTGTGGTGGTGGCAGTGCCAGCCCAGCTGGCTCAGAGGCCGCCGGTGCGACGAATACTGCGCCGACCATTTCCAGTACCGGGAACACCTCACTTAGCGAGAACACCACCCAGGTTATGTCCGTTTCGGCGCGTGATGCCGACGGTGACACCCTGAGCTTCAGTCTGAGTGGTGATGATGCACAGTTGTTGCGTATCGATGCAGACGGTGCGCTCAGCTTTACCACAGCACCCGACTTCGAAGCCCCCGCAGACGCTGATGAGGACAACGTTTACATTGTCACGGTCAGGGTTTCCGATGGCAGCGCAAACGCCGAACTGGCGGTTACGGCCACAGTGACCAACGACCCCGCTGATGACTTTCAACTCGCTGCGTCGAGCTTCTCTAGCGGCGCGGCCATCCCGCTCATTCACGCCTGCGTAGAGCAAGGCGGCAACAATTATTCACCCCAGTTAAGCTGGCTCAACGCACCAAGCGCGAGCGCCAGTTTTGCGTTAATCATTGACGACGAAACGGCCCCCTGCGGCACCGACGCCAACGCCTGTGTGCATTGGAACTTATTCAACATCAATGCCTCGATCACGGCGCTGGTGGAAGATGTTGACCCAGCAACGTTGGTCGATGCCACTGGCTTCAGCACTGCGATAGAAGGCCTGACCTACGCCGGCAGCAACGACTATGAAGGCCCATGTCCACCAGCTGGCAATGAGCATACCTACACGCTCATGCTCTACGCGCTCAGCGCCGATCAACCCACTATGACTCGCCTAGACGCCCTTACCCGCAGCGAGTTTGAAGAAGCCTACGCTGGCAACATCCTAGGTCAGGCTGGGATCACGGGCAGATTTTCGAACTAAGCATTGACCACCGCGCTATCGTGCAGGCCGGTACATAGGATGCATTGGCGGCGAGGTTTCGGTTTGGATACGCGCGGTAACCTCAAAACCGTGGCGTTCATACAAAGAAATGTTGGCTGGATTTGAGGATTCCAAATACGCGGGCAAGTGCTGCTCGTCACAGCGGTCCAGTGCGTACTTCATCAACTCTGCGCCAATGCCACGGCCCTGATGATGCGGATCAACCCCAATCAGCGGTAGGTACCAGCACGGCTCAGTGGGGTGATGGCTTTCCATTTCTCCCAGCATGGCGACTACTTCATTGAGCCGCGGCTGGGGTACCAACTAAGTAAGCATTTCAGCCACAACTTCCTCGGCCTGCTCATCCTCATGACCCGGCGGCACCCACAGTGCGGCTCCGGCATAATCGGCGGCTTGAAACGCCGTGCCTGCCGCAAAAGCTGGGCCACCAAATTGCGCAAAAAAGTTTGCCGCGTGCGTGAGGTAGATGTCGGCCTTGGGCAAGATCCAACGAATGATTGGATCTGCCGCAAAAGCAGCCACAATGGCATTGAGGGCGGCGGTTTTTTCGTCCATTGGCACGACGGCGACAGTGGGTTTATCGATCATTGGGGTTTTCACTCTTGTGTTTATTGTTGTTCATTTCGGCTCTTGTTGTTCTTTGCGGCTTTGTTCTTCGAATGACGGTTTTTACAGGGTTAAGCGCCAGCCATTGTCTTTCAGCCATTTGCGGTTCAATCGGTATTGTGGGTCTACGCGCTCTACCTCTGACCAAAAGCGTTTGCTGTGGTTCATCTCCAGCAGGTGGCAAAGCTCGTGGATTACGACATAGTCCATAATGTGCATGGGCGCATGAATTAAACGCCAATTCAGCTGCACACTGCCATCGGGCTTACAGCTACCCCAGCGCGCGCGATAATCCTTGATTTGCACAGCAGTTGGCATAGCACCAACTTTTTGTTTGTACACGTTAATGCAGAAATTCAGCTCCTGTACCGCCAATGCATACAACCACTGTTCGACCAGCGCTCGCCGCTGATCCGCATCGCCAAGCAGGTCGCGTGGGGCCTGCAACACCAGTTTGCCAGCCTTTTCGGCAATGGCGACCGTCGCAGTTTGATGTAACTCTAGCACCAAGTTGCGGCCCTGCACCTGTACCTGACTGCCGTTGCCGAGCACCGCATTACGCTTGTTTTGCAGCGCTAAATCGCGGCGCTTTTGTTCCGCGACAGTCAACTTTTGCTCGATCCAATGGGTTTTTTCCGCCACCAGTTCGCGTATGCGCTGGGTCGACAGATGCTGCGGCACACGCACTGATGCGCCATCTAAATCGACTTTAATCGCAGCAGTTTTGCGACGCGCAGAACGAATGATCGTCATCTCAAAGTTGTCGAATACGAGTATTTCGGCCATAACCGCATTGTGACTGGAAATCTTGCACAAGCGATATGTTTCACAGAAACTTTTTATTCAGCGGCGCACAACTTGAACGGTTCAAGCGACGGTCAACCTACCCAGCTGGGGAGCACAGGATGAAAAAAACCAGCAGCAACCGCAATACCAAAGATCACGCAACGGCGAGTGCTGATACCCGCCTGCTGCGCAGCGCTAGACCCCTTCTCGCCGGTTTTGTTGTGCCACTGGCTCTGGGTCTGCTCAGCGCCTGCGGTGGAGGTGGTGGCAGCAGTACTGCACTGCCGCTCAACCCAAACCCAGCGCCCGCCAATGACCAAACCCCTCCGATGACGCCTGCTGGCGGCTCAAACTTCATCAGCGGCAGCTTTCTCGACTCAGCCGTATACAAAGATTCCTGTGGCGACCCCAGAACCAACAGCGGCAACGAGTTTTTCCCAGATCTTTTAGGCAGTTTTGAGGACGAAGGCTATTGGCTACGATCATGGTCGAACGAAACCTACCTCTGGTACGACGAAATTACCGACGTCGACCCCGCCCTGTATGCCACTTCCGCCACGGGGGTAATTGACTACTTCAATTTGCTGGTAACGTCGGAAAGGACCCCATCCGGCAACCCCAAGGATCGCTTTCACTTCACTCAGGATACTGCCGAATATGAAGCCGAGAGCGGAGAGGGCGTTTTATCGGGCTATGGCGCAACCTTTTGGATCATTTCAGGCGTAGTGCCCAGAGAAGTGGTCGTGGCACTTGTTAGTGCTAATTCTCCAGCCGCCGCGGCCGGACTTGAACGCGGCACTCGCATCATTGAGGTTGACGGTACAGACCTCATCAACGGCAGCGATACCGACACCTTAAACGCAGGGCTGTTTCCGGGACGCGTGGGTGAGCAACATTTTTTCGAAGTCTTGGATCCGGGGGTCGAGGAGTCCCGTGCGATATCAATGACATCGGCAGAAATAATCATCGATCCGGTGCCCATGGACATCATTCTCTCGACGGACACAGGTAACGTCGGTTACTTGCTGTTCACTGATCATATCCTGCCGGCAGAGCAGAAACTGGTGGATGCGATCGGCCGCTTGAGCGCAGCCAACATCACCGACTTGGTGCTCGATTTGCGCTACAACTCTGGCGGGTTTTTGTACTTGGCCGCACAGTTGGCCTATATGATCGCCGGACCAAGCGCCAGCGGACGTGTATTTGGTAGCTTGGAGTTTAATGACAAAAACCCTGGCTTCAATCCCGTCACCGGTGAGGCCATCGGCCCATCGAGGTTCGAAACGCAAACCTACGCGGCTGAGCCAAGAGGGGCTCCACTGCCGACACTTAACTTGCCCAATCAGCGGGTCTTTGTGCTCACCACCAGAGCTACCTGCTCGGCCTCGGAAGCCATCATAAATGGTCTTAACGGTATCGGCGTAGAGGTCATTCAAATGGGTGATTCAACCTGTGGCAAGCCCTACGGTTTCTACCCGCAAGATAATTGTGGCACGACGTTTTGCACCACGCAGTTTCGCGCGGTAAACGCAGTGGGATTCGGCGACTACCCTGACGGTTTCTCGCCAAGCAATAGCAGCGAGGCTGCTGTTGGCGCAAGTCTGCCTGGCTGCCAAGTAGCAGAGGACTTCTCGCCCCTTGGTGTGGCTCAGGAACCCTTACTGGCAAAGGCACTGGCCTATCGTGACGACCCCGATACCTGCGGTGTAGAAATGCTACCCGCAAACTCCGCGGGGGCCGAGCCTAATACAGCGACTTCGACAACATTTGGTGCCATTCCAATCGAATCGAGTGGTGTCCCGGGCAGGCTAGTGCTCGGTAGAAATGGCCGCTCAACCATGTGGCTACAGCGGCCAGAGTTATAGTCCAACAGACCTGCTGTACAACCTTCAATAACAAACAGACTGTGGCGTCTACCGAAAGTTTGTGCCAGTGTTTCTTCATGGTTGTGAAACGTTAACCAACGTTGGGGATGGATCATGAAAACACCAAATAAGTCTATTCTGCTTGTCGAAGATCATCAGGAACTGGCCGAAACTGTTGGCGCCTATCTGGAAGCCAGCGGCTATATTGTCGACTACGCAACGGATGGTCTGACGGCCATGCACTTGGGCGTCACCAACATTTATGAAGCCATCGTCCTCGACGTGATGCTACCGGGGGTAGATGGCCTGACGGTGTGTCGACGACTGCGTGATGACGCCAATGTGACGACACCCATCATCATGCTGACGGCCCGCGATCAGCTCAGCGATAAGCTCAAGGGCTTCGAATCCGGGGCCGACGACTATTTAATCAAGCCCTTTGATATGCCGGAACTGGAAGCCCGACTGGAAGCAGTGATCCGCCGCAGTCAGCATCTGGAAAAAGAATATACGGTAGGGGGCCTCACCTTGAACCTCGACACCATGGAGGTTGTTCGCGATGAACAGCCCCTCACGCTGTCTCGCACGCTGTTCAATATTCTACACGTGCTCATCCGCGAATCGCCCAAAGTCGTTACCAGAGCGGCCTTAGAGCGGGAACTGTGGGGCGACGAGCCACCCGATAGCGATACCCTGCGCAGCCACATTTATAACCTGCGCCGCATTATCGACCGACCTTTCGAGGAGGCGTTGCTGCAAACTCGGCAAGGTCAAGGCTACTGCCTGCGCAAAGCTTCCGCAGAGTAATACGCACGGTGCAGCAATGTCGCTTAGACACAGGTCGCAGCACACGGTCACCATTACCCAGTTGACAGAACGAAGACAGCTGCGGGTTTAACGTGGCTGTGACTGCAGCGCAGCTTTGTTCAAATTCAATGGGGAAGAATCATGTCCAATCACCTTGTTTGGTTTCGCTCAGATTTGCGCGTGCTGGACAACCCGGCTCTGTATACCGCCGCCACAACGGGCCAAGTTACCGGGCTGTTTCTGTTAGCGCCTCAGCAATGGCGTGAACACGGCCTAGCAGAAAAAAAGATTGCCTTTGTACTGCGCAGCGTCGATGTCCTCGCGCAGCGGCTGGCGGCGCTGGGCATACAAAGCAAAATCATCGCCGCCGACCGTTTCGCCGATGCACCCCGGCAGGTACTGCGAGCTGCCGAAGCTGCACAGGCCAGGAAGGTATTTTGGAACGACGAGATCGCTATCAACGAGCAGCGACGTGACGACGCAGTGGCGCAAACGCTAATGAGCAATGGCATCGCTGTGGAGCGGCATCAAGCGTTTACTGGCCTGCCACCGGGCAGTGTGCGGAAGCCCGACGGCTCTTCTTATTCGGTGTTCACACCCTTCAAAAAACGCTGGATCAGCATCGCCGTAGAGCAGGGTATTCACCCGCTGCCGGCACCTGCAGCCCAGGGACCGGCAGTGCATACGGTTACAGCCCCCGATGCTCTGGATGGTATTGAAAAGTCATTAGGCGCGGATCTTTGGCCAGCCGGCGAGGAGCGCGCGCTGACCCAACTTACCCAGTTCAGCACGGCGGCAGTGCAAACCTACGACACAGACCGCGACCTGCCGAACTTAGCCGGCACCAGTAAGTTGTCACCGCATTTGGCTGCTGGCACGGTTTCCGCGAATCAATGCCTAAAGGCTGCATACCAAAGCAACGGCGGCAAACTTAGTGGTGGCAGCGCCAGCATCGACACTTGGATCAGCGAGCTTATCTGGCGCGACTTTTATAACCATATTTTGGCCGAACACCCTCGGCTGGCAATGGGCCAGGCGTTCAAAGCAGAGACCGACCAACTGCCGTGGAACCAAAGTCAGGAGCAACTACGGCGCTGGCAGCAAGGGGAAACTGGCTTCCCCTTTGTCGATGCAGGCATGCGCCAACTGAATCGCACGGGTTGGATGCATAACCGGCTGCGTATGGTCACGGCGCAGTTTTTAGCCAAACACTTATTCCTCGACTGGCGTTTGGGCGAAGCTTACTTTTTGCGCCAGTTGGTAGACGGGGACTTCGCCGCAAACAACGGCGGCTGGCAGTGGAGTGCCTCGACGGGTACCGACGCCGTGCCGTATTTCCGTATCTTTAATCCGGTGCGGCAAGCCGAACGCTTCGACCCTGCGGGCGAGTTCGTGCGGCAAATGATTCCTGAACTTGCCAACGCCAGCGCTAAGCAGACGCTGGAACCATGGAAATTTGGCGGTGTTGGCAACTACCCAGAGCCGATGATAGATCTGCGTCAGGCGCGCGATCGCACGCTAGCAATTTGGAAGCGCGCGAGGGCCTAACCGGCGGCATTAAGCATCGAAGAACTCAATGGTGACTTCTGTGCCCTTGCCGACGTTGCTCTGTACACGAATGGGCCAATCGAACTGGTGCACCAGACGACGAACAATGGAAAGGCCCAAGCCATGCCCCATGCTGCTGGCGCGACTACGCTCACCTCGGTAGAAAGGTTCAAAGGCATGCTGCAGCTCCTCTGGGCTCATGCCGATTCCAGTATCGATGACGCTGACAGAATTTTTATTAATGCGCACGATGACCGAGCCTTGCTGGGTATAGTTAATGGCGTTACGCAGCAGATTAGTCAGCACAATTTGCACCACCCGCGATGGCGACTTCACCCACAGTTGCGCCTGTTCGTCGATCGACAGTTCCAGACCGCGCTGCTCTGCCATGGGCGCAACTTGCTCAACAAAGCCGGGAATCAGTTCGTTCAAGCAGCGGATTTCATGAATACGCTCAACTTCCTCGCCACGCGCCAGCAGCAACAGGGTTTCGATCAAGCCCTCCATGTCGTCAACCGTGCGCCGCATACGCGCAAAAGCCTTGAGGTCGTCATCGCTACGATCGGTTTTGCGCTGCAGCAAATCCAGCGAGCCTTTAAAAACTGCGATGGGGGTACGCAGTTCGTGGCTGGCATCTCGAGTAAAAATGCGCTCGCGCTCGATAAAGGTATCGAGGCGTTCAGCAAAACTGTCGATGGCGTCGATCATCACGTCGACCTCGACATTTGCCAGCGCGCGCAAATCGCCGAGATCTACGGCAGGCTGGTTGTAGCCGCCAAAGCGAAATTCCTCAAGGTAGTCGGCGAGCTTAACAATGGGCGAAATTGCGCGGTGGGATAAGCGATACGTAAGGAATGAAAAACCGTAGACCATTAGCAGGGCTACCGAGAGCGGCCAGATACCAAAGTAACAAGCCAACTGTGATACATCGTCACTGGCAAACGTTAGATATAAGACCGGGCCGCTGCCGCTAACCCGCTCGCTCACATAGAGGGTCGGAGTTTCGGAGCCGATGGTCACACGACCCATAAAGCCCGGCAGTTGCGCTAACACTTGGGGTGGCGGTGTTATGCCGCCACGGGCGCTGAGTATCTG
>JAACDW010000003.1 GCA_009936775.1 Pseudomonadota bacterium | reverse complement strand
TGGCCTTTTCGGCTGCGCCGAGCCCGCACCTTTTGAAGAGACTTTTCGCTCCGCCTTAGAGACCGCCCAACCCGGCGACATTATCGAGGTACCTGCTGGCACTTTCAGCTTTGACCGTTCGCTGGTGATGAACACCGATGGCGTGACCATTCGCGGTCAGGGTATGGAGCGATCGGTCCTATCCTTTAAAAACCAGCTCGCTGGCGCAGAGGGCCTGTCTGTATCTGCCAGCAATTTCGTTATCGAAGATCTCGCCATTGAAGATGCCATTGGTGACGCACTCAAAGTCAATGAAGGTAATAACATTGTTATTCGCCGCATTCGTACCGAGTGGACCAACGGACCCGACGTCAACAACGGCGCCTACGGCATCTACCCAGTGCAGACGACTAACGTATTGATAGAGGATAATGTTGCTATCGCCGCATCTGATGCGGGCATCTATGTGGGCCAATCTGAGCAAATCATCGTGCGCGGCAACCGCGCACAATACAATGTGGCTGGCATTGAGGTGGAAAATTCCGTCGGCGCAGATGTTTATAACAACACCACGGTGGCAAACACCGGCGGCATTTTGGTCTTTAACATGCCCGGCATACCCAAGCGTGGCTACGGTACCCGAGTCTTCGATAATGACGTCTACGACAACAATACTAAGAACTTCGCCGCGCCGGGCACAGCGGTATCAGGGGTGCCAACAGGCTCCGGCATTATGGTCAACTCCAACGATCAAGTTGAGATTTTTAACAACCGAATCAGCGGCAACAATACCGCCAACATTGTAATTTCCAGCTACTTCAGCGCCAACTACGCAGGTCAGCGCAAAGTTGCTGCGCAATTCGATCCCTACCCCGAACTGATATACATCTACGACAACGTGATGAGCGGATCAGGCACAGCGCCGGGCATGGACTACTTGGTCGCCTTACGTGACGCTATTTTTGGCCCACAAGGAGCGTTCCCCGACATTATCTGGGACGGTGTAGTGGACCCAAACAAGCCCGAGGACCGAGAAGTAATCTGTGTCGACAACGGCGATTCGCTGCTCTTGAGCATCGACGCAGGCAATGAATTCGCCAACCCCACGGTAGACATGGCCGCCTATGGTTGCAGCGTAGAAAAACTGCCTGCCATTGAACTGGCCGGACTTTAATAAGCTTGAATAGGCCTACAGTCCGAAGCCCAGCGAAGCAAACACGCGAACAACGTGTTTTTGTTGAGCAGGCGCAAAGGCGGGCCAAAAGGGTAGCGAACGGGCTTGCCACTTTGTTGGTTGCCCTGTTGTTCAGCGCCTGCGGCCAGAATGCTCCCACCAATGTGACGTTTCATGCCAGCGATGCCTACCCCGAGCGACTATCGGACTGGGGCTTGGTGAGTCTGGACAGTGGCCAGCTTAGCGTTAGCGATCAAGCCATAGTCTATGAGTTGAACACACCGCTGTTTTCCGATTACGCGCTGAAACTGCGTACACTGTATTTGCCGGAGGGCACTCAGGCCCAGTTCCACCCGGAGCAAACCCTTGCTCTGCCGGTTGGCAGCGTTATCAGCAAAACTTTTTTGTATCCAAAGAATACCAGTGGCCAGTTGCTTACCTCCTCGGGCTGGAATGGCGACCCAAACACGATAAATACCGCAGACTTCGAGCTTGTTGAGACTCGGCTGATGGTGAGACAGACGCATGGCTGGGACGCTCTGCCCTATGTCTGGACTGGCGACGACGCCTATTTACAGCTGACGGGCACCATCCGGCGTCTCACGCTAGCCAGTGATGGCGCGCCGGAGCAAACCCTGAATTACTTAGTGCCGAGCACAAACCAATGCGCCTCCTGCCATGCAACCAATCACACCACTGGCGAGCTACAACCCATTGGCATCAAGGCACGGCACTTAGACCGCACCAATGATGTCTACCACCGCAATCAGCTTGAGCATTGGGCTGAGCGGGGTTGGCTGACTAACGTTTCCAGCAAACCTCAAGCAAACGCCGTTTGGGGCGACACTACGCAAACACTAGAGCACCAAGCACGAAGCTATCTGGACATTAACTGCGGACACTGCCATAACGCTGACGGTGCTGCGGATACATCAGGTTTGTTGCTGGATTACAGCAGCCACCCGATGAGTGCCTTGGGTGTCTGCAAGCCGCCCATCGCTGCTGGCCGCGGCTCTGGCGGCCACTTGTACGGCATCGTGCCGGGGCACGCTGAGGATTCGATCCTGAGTTTTCGGCTGGCCACCAATGATCCGGGCATGATGATGCCGGAACTAGGCCGGTCCCTAGTACATACCCAAGGACTGACGCTGATAAACCGCTGGATTGACAGCCTAGAAGGCCAGTGCCTTTAAACGCCGAATATTAGCCGCAAACGCCGAATATTAGCCGCCACCTCTGCGGATCTCATCCAAGTTGGGCAGTAACAAATCCTTTTCAGACACCGCTGGCGATTTAATCGGCCAGTCGATGTCCACTTCCGGGTCGTTCCATATCAGCCCACCTTCATCCTCCGGAAAGTACAAGTCCGTGCACTTGTACTGAAAGTCAGCGGTCTCGGATAAAACACAAAATCCATGGGCATAGCCCGGTGGTATCCAGAGCTGGCGATGGTTGTCGCCGCTGAGCTCTACGCCAACATAGACACCGAACGTTGAGGATGTTGGATCCACATCCACGGCCACATCGAACACAGCACCCAAGGAGCAACTTACCAACTTACCTTGAGGCCGACTCTTTTGCAGATGCAGGCCCCGCAGTACGCCTCGCTGGGAGCGCGAGTGATTGTCCTGCACAAACGGCAGTTCAATACCCGCCTCTCGATAGCGTTCGATTTGAAAGGTTTCTTTGAAAAAGCCGCGGTCATCGCCAAAGACTTTAGGCTCAATGATAAGCACCCCGGACAATTGGGTTTCGAGCACATTCATACGCTTGCCGAGGAACTTTCTGAGGATTGCAGCACCTGCCGCAGATATTGCCCGTATCCGGTTTTTGCCAAGGCATCAGCCTGACTTCGCAG
>JAACDW010000228.1 GCA_009936775.1 Pseudomonadota bacterium | reverse complement strand
GACGAGGACTAAGCTCTCGAATAGCCTTGTCCCCAGAATGGTTGCAAAGGTGCAGCCGATAGCAGGGGCGGACGGCGATTGAGCGATTAACTGGAGTATCAAGACCTATGGCAAGAACCCATAATTTCTCTGCAGGCCCGGCGGCCCTACCGACCGAGGTACTGGCTCAGGCAGCCCAGGAGATGCTCGACTATCAGGGCAGCGGTATGTCGATAATGGAAATGAGCCATCGCAGCAAAACCTTCGTGGATATTGCTGCGCAGGCAGAACAAGATCTGCGCGACTTATTTGGTGTCAGCGATGACTACCACGTGCTGTTTCTGCAGGGCGGGGCCACGGGTCAGTTCGCAGGCGTTCCACTGAACCTGACCGGCAGCGACGACACCATGGATTTCATCGACACCGGTGCTTGGTCGAAAAAGGCCATCAAGGAGGCAGGCAAGTATTGCCAAGTGCATGTGGCGGCCTCCAGCAGTGCTAGCAACTACGATCACATACCGGCCTCAGCATGCTGGCAGCTCAGTAGTGACGCCAAGCTCCTGCATGTCTGTTCCAACGAAACCATAGGTGGTGTGCAGTTCCAAGAGTTCCCTCGGCATGCGACCCTCGTGGCCGACATGTCGTCAGATATCCTATCGCGTCCGGTGAATATCGATCAGTTCGGTCTGATCTATGCTGGGGCGCAAAAGAACATTGGTCCGGCCGGTCTCACAGTTGTCATCGTGCGCAAAGATTTGTGCGGCTCAGCGCGCTCGATTACACCCACGTTTCTGGACTATGCGGTGCAGGCAGATGCGGATTCCATGTCCAACACACCGCCAACCTATTCATGGTATCTGGCTGGCTTGGTATTCCAGTGGGTTAAGGCCAATGGCGGTTTGGCAGGCATGCAAGCGCAGAATAAGGCCAAGGCTGATCTTCTCTATGACGCCATTGATGCCAGTAATTTTTACAGCTCGCCAGTAGCGAAGGCCGACCGCAGCGCAATGAATGTGCCCTTTACTCTCGCTGACGCTGCCTTGGATGCAGATTTTCTTGTCGGCGCCGAAGCCCGAGAGATGTTTAATCTTAAGGGCCACCGCAGTGTTGGCGGCATGCGCGCGAGCATTTACAACGCCGTGCCCCTTGAATCGGTGCAAGCACTGGTGAATTACATGAGTGAATTCGAAAATGAGCGCGGATGATGATCTGCTAAAACCCCTGCGCGAACGCATTGACGCGCTGGACGAACAGCTTTTGGGCTTGCTCAATGAGCGCGCCCAGTGCGCGCTGGATGTGGGCAAGATCAAGGAGCAGCAGCCCCAAGCCACGGATCAACAAGCAACCGTATTTTATCGCCCGGAGCGGGTGGCGCAGATTCTGCGACGGCTTACGGAAAAAAATACTGGCCCGCTATCGAGTAGCGATGTGGAGACCTTGTTTCGCGAGATAACAGCCTGCTGCCTGAGCCTCGAGACCCCCATGAGCGTGGCCTACTTCGGTCCTGCCGGGACCTATACCGAGGCGGCCACAGTGAAACAATTCGGCCACTTTGTGCAAACGTCGCCCATGGCGTCTATCGATGAAGTGTTTCGTGAGGTGGAGTCTGGGGTTTGCAACTATGGCGTTGTGCCGGTGGAAAACTCCACCGAGGGCATGGTCAATCACACCCTCGATTGCCTGTTGAACACGAATTTGCGGGTTTGTGCAGAAGTAGAACTGCCCATTCATCATGCCCTGATGCGTGCCAAGGAGGCTGTGCCTGAAGCAGCGGTGAGGCAAATTGTCTCGCACGCTCAGAGTTTGGCCCAGTGCCGGGCTTGGCTCGACCAGCATTACCCCGGTGTGCCGAGAGTCGCGGTGGCGAGCAATGCCGAAGCCGCCAAGCAGGCTGCCGCCGATACGAGCTTGCTAGCGGTGGCAGGCGAGATGGCCGCAGACCGTTACGAATTGCGCCTGCTGGCGACACGAATTGAAGACAATCCTCACAACAAGACGCGCTTTTTGGTGCTGGGTAAACAGTATGTCGGTCCCAGCGAGGACGATAAGACCTCTATTTTAGTTTCGGTAAAGAACGAGCCTGGGGCGCTGCTGCGCGTGTTGTCGCCGTTCCAAACCAATCAAATTGGCCTGACTCGAATCGAAACCCGGCCCGCCCGGTCTGGTGATTGGTCCTATGTCTTTTTTATTGATTTTGACGGACACGAATCTCAGCCCGCTGCCGAGGCAGCATTGCAAGCGGTCAACGATGTGGCGCTTGAAGTGCGGGTGCTGGGTTCCTATCCAAAAGCGACAGCACAGGAGTAGTCGTGCAACGAGCAAAACAATCGATCAACCCGCGCATCGCTGCGCTAAATCCCTACAAGCCGGGTAAGCCGGTGGAGGAGGTGGCGCGCGAGCTTGGCATCAACGACATTGTAAAACTGGCGAGCAACGAAAATCCGCGCGGCCCCGGTGACAAAGTGCAACTCGCGATCGCCGAGGCAGCCACTGAACTGTCACGTTACCCAGACGGCGGCGGCTTTGCATTGAAGGCCCGATTGGCGGAAAAAATTGGTGTGGAAACCAACCAACTGACCCTTGGCAATGGCTCCAACGATGTACTGGATCTGATTGCCAGAGTGATTCTAGAGCCGGGTGCCCAAGCCATAATCGCCGAACACAGCTTTGTCGTCTATCGCTTGGCCGTTACCTGTTGTGGCGGTGACTTGATAACCGTACCGGCAGTAAACTATGGCGCCGATTTATCCGCCATGCTGGATGCGATAACCGAGAAGACGCGGCTGATTTTTATTGCCAACCCGAACAACCCTACTGGCACGCACACGCCGGGTAGTAAGCTGCTGCCGTTTTTGCAGGCGGTGCCGGAACACGTTTGGGTGGTGCTGGACGAAGCCTACTTGGAATACGTTGAGGACGAAGACCATCTCAATGGGGTGTCGCTATTGGATCGCTTCCCCAATCTCATCGTCACCCGTACTTTTTCCAAGGTTTATGGACTCGCAGCTGTACGCTTTGGCTATGGCGTATCCAGTGCGGCATTTGCCGACTTGTTAAATCGCGCCCGTCAGCCATTCAACGTCAACAGTTTAGCCATGGCGGCCTCTATGGCTGCCTTGGAAGACGATGACTATGTAGCGCAGAGTGTGGCGCTTAACCGCGCTGGCATGGCGCAAATGACCCAAGGTCTTACCGCCTTGGGCTATGACTTCATACCGTCTGCCGGCAATTTTGTCGCCTTTGACAGCACTGAGCCCGGCGATGGGCTGTTTCAGCGCATGCTGCATGAGGGGGTCATCGTGCGAGCTATCGCCGAGTACGGCCTACCGAACCATGTACGGGTGAGTATTGGCTTAGCGTCGGAGAATGAGCGCTTCTTGGCCGTGCTCGCCAAAGTTGGTGCCCGCGCCAACGCACAAAAGGTAGCGCCAGCGTCGTGAAACTTGGCACCTTGGCCATTGTTGGGGTAGGCCTGATAGGCGGCTCCATTGGTAAGGCGGTGAAGGAACGCGGTATTGCTGGTCGTGTTGTCGGCATAGAAACAAATTCAGATTCAGCGCAATGGGCCCTAGAAAATGGCCTAATTGATGAGGTCACGGCACAGGTGCCAGACGATGCTGAGCTTGTTGCCCTGTGCATGCCCAGTGATTTGGTGGCTGAGTGGGTTGTTGCATTGCGCCAGCACCCAGCAACCTTATTCGATGTCGGCAGCGTGAAAGGCCCCATTATCGAGGCCATTGCAGCCAGCCAGCCGGTACCCTCGACCTTTGTGCCTTGCCATCCTGTTAGTGGTTCAGAAAGAAGCGGGCCGCAAGCTGCAGATGCAGCGTTGTTCGATGGTTGCACGGTTGTGGTGACACCATTACAACAGACCTCTGACCACGCGCAGCAGGCGTGCTGCGAGTTTTGGCAGGCGTTGGGGGCCGGGGTGGTTCGCATGCAGCCCGATGCCCACGATGCAGCCTTGGCCGTCACCAGTCATTTGCCTCATCTGTTGGCCTTCGCCTTTATGTAGCAGGTAGAAGCAGCGCATTTGCCGTTGACCGGCGGTGGCTTCCGCGACTTCACCCGCATTGCGGCGGCTAGCCCTGAACTGTGGTGGCGCATAATGCAGTTAAACCGTCAGGCACTGACTGCGGCTTTAGACGACTATGCTGACAATTTACGCGCCATGGCCGAGGCCATTGAGCAGGGTGATGAAGCTAGGGGGCTGGCGCTGATGCAGGCGGCGGTGGCCAAGCGTCAGCGCGCCCAGCGCCTGCAGGACGAGAGTTAACGAGGCCAATGAACAACACCAGTAACCCAGTACCTGTTGTGACTATTGACGGGCCGGGCGGTGCAGGCAAGGGCACGGTTGCCGCAGCCATCGCAGCGGCCCAGGGCTGGCATCTGCTCGACAGCGGAGCCCTGTACCGCATCATTGCTGTCAGCGGCGAGGCGGCAGCTATAGCACTAGACGATACCAAGGCATTGGTAGCCTTGTGCGAACGGCTGCAAATTGTCTTCGCCGCAGATCGCGTTCGGGTCGATGGGCAAGATTTGACTGATGCCATCCGTACTGAGGAGGCTGGTAGCAGCGCGTCGAAAGTTGCAGCGATGGCGCCGGTGCGCGAAGCCATCCTAGCTCTACAGCAGGGCTTTCGTCGCGCTCCGGGATTGGTTGCGGATGGACGCGATATGGGCACTGTGGTATTTCCCGATGCGCCGGTAAAAATTTTTCTCGATGCGTCTGCGCAGGCCCGCGCCGAAAGACGCTATAACCAGTTGAAAAACAAAGGTTTGGGTGTTAATTTGCGCGCCCTCCTCGAGCAGATCCAAGAGCGTGATGCGCGAGATAGAGAACGTGCAGTAGCGCCGCTCAAACCCGCGCAAGATGCGTTAATCATTGACAGCACCCAGATGACAATCAAAGAGGTAGTGGCAATGGTGATGACGCAGCTTGCGAGCAAGGTTGGGTAACGGGTCTGGTGAGTACCGCTGACAGGCAATAACCTTGCTAGTCGGAGCGAGTCTCGCCTAAAACCTGGCTTGGAAACATCCCTCTGCATTAATTTTAACGAACCAACGGAGAGTTGCGCCGCATGGCTGGCTCACGCAATCGCTTTGAGCTTCCTCGGCACACCAAAACTATGAGCGAATCTTTTGCCGACCTTTTTGAAGAAAGCCTAAACACCATCGAGATGGCACCTGGGTCCATCGTAACCGGCACGGTGGTAGACATAGACGACGACTGGGTTGTCGTACACGCCGGACTGAAGTCCGAAGGGGTTATCCCGAAAAATCAATTCCTCAACGAAGAAGGCGTTTGCGTACTGAACATTGGTGACCAAGTGAAGGTTGCCATGGAAGTAGTAGACGACGGCTTCGGTGAAACCCGCCTGTCGCGGGAAAAGCACGCCGTGCAGAAAGCTGGGAAAAACTCGAAGAAGCCAGCGAGCAGGGCGAAGTGGTTATCGGCATCATCAACGGCAAGGTCAAGGGCGGCTTCACCGTGGATGTCAACGACATCCGCGCGTTTTTGCCCGGTTCCTTGGTGGATATCCGGCCCTTACGCGAAACCGCACACTTGGAAGGCAAGCCGCTTGAATTTAAGGTCATTAAGCTCGATCAGAAGCGTAACAACGTCGTGGTGTCACGACGCGCCGTGCTCGAAGAAGAGAACAGCCATGAGCGCGAAGAATTGCTGGCTTCCATGCAGGAAGGCCAAGACGTCAAGGGCATTGTGAAGAATCTGACCGACTACGGTGCCTTCGTGGACCTTGGCGGCGTAGACGGGCTACTGCACATCACTGATATGGCTTGGAAGCGTATTCGGCACCCAAGCGAAATGGTCAATGTTGGCGACGAAGTCGATGTGCGCATCTTAAAGTTCGATCGCGAGAAAAATCGCGTCAGCCTCGGTATGAAGCAATTGGGTGATGATCCGTGGGCCGACATCGTACGTCGCTACCCAGAAGGTGCCCGGGTTATGGCCACCGTCACCAACCTTACCGATTATGGTTGTTTTGCTGAAATCGAAGAAGGCGTGGAAGGACTGGTGCACGTGTCTGAAATGGACTGGACCAACAAGAACATTCACCCATCCAAGG
>JAACDW010000227.1 GCA_009936775.1 Pseudomonadota bacterium | reverse complement strand
ATCTGAACCTAACGGTTGATTACGGCTTTTTATGGTGGATAGCCATTCCCCTATTCAAAGCGTTGACATTTTTTCACGACATCGTCGGCAACTGGGGTGCGGCGATCATCTTATTGACTTTGCTCGTCACAGGACTGCTGGCTGGCTTCTCTGCCAAGGGCTATCGCTCCATGGCAAATATGCGGCGGGTCGCGCCAGCGATGAAACGACTGCAAGAGCGTTACGCAAATGCCCGCGGAAAACTCTCAAAAGAAATGATGGCTCTGTATCAAAAAGAAGGCGCCAACCCCTTAGGCAGTTGCCTTCCGATGCTATTGCCAATGCCAGTTTTTTTGGCCCTCTACTGGGTTCTTTTGGAATCGGTAGAGCTGCGTCAGGCGCCGTTTATTTTTTGGATAAACGACTTAGCGGCAATGGACCCATACTTCATTCTGCCCCTACTAATGGGGGCAAGTACCTACCTGATGCAGGCACTCAACCCGCAGGTCGGAGACCCTATGCAGGTGCGCATGATGAAGCTTATGCCGATCATGTTTACGGTGCTGTTTTTGTTCTTCCCAGCGGGTTTGGTGCTGTATTGGCTGATCAACAATTTGCTGTCCTTGGCGCAACAAACCTATGTGTATCGCAAAGTCGAACAAGAATACGCCGCTAAATCAAAGTAGCCCGCAAGGCAAGTAACGAGCGTCATAGCATGACGGCATCAGACACTGACTTGATCTGCGCCATTGCAACGCCGCCGGGAGAAGGCGGTGTTGGCGTCATCCGCCTATCCGGCCGCGGGGCAAAAACCTTGGCGCAAACCTTCGTTCGCTACGAACTCCAGTCCCGCCAAGCCCAATACAGCCGGTTCGTAGCGGATGGCGAGGTGCTAGATGACGGCATAGTGATTTGGTTTGCGTCGCCCAATTCTTATACCGGTGAAGATGTAGTGGAACTGCAGGGTCATGGTGGCCCGATCGTGCAACAAAATCTGTTGCAGGCACTTTGTGCGAGAGGGGCGCGGTTAGCGCGGCCGGGAGAGTTCAGCGAACGCGCTTTCCTGAATGGCAAGTTAGATCTTGTGCAGGCGGAAGCCGTAGCAGACCTCATTGCGGCAAAGTCCAAATTAGCCGCTAAGGCGGCACGCTCCTCTCTACAGGGAATATTTTCCGCCCAAGTGGCTGGGTTAGCCGCGCGCTTGCTGAACCTGCGGGTGGAGATTGAAGCTGCTATCGATTTTCCCGATGAAGACATTGAAATCCTTCAGCAAGCCCAAGTAAGGCAAAAGCTCGCAGGGCTCAGCGAAGATGTCCATACCCTGCTGCGTCAAGCAGAGCAGGGGCGAAGATTGAGCCAAGGACTAACCGTCGCACTTCTCGGAGAGCCTAATGTGGGTAAATCCAGTTTGCTTAACGCCCTAGCAGGCGAAGAGGCGGCCATTGTTACCGCGATACCGGGCACCACGAGGGATCTGTTAAAGGTAGATGTCGTTATCGATGGCATGCCGCTACGTTTGGTCGATACAGCAGGTCTGCGCGAGAGCGACGATGCAGTAGAACAAATAGGCATTGAACGCGCGCGGCAGCAAATATACAGCGCAGATCGCGTGGCTGTAGTTCTCGCCGCCACGGACTTGGCAGATGCCAACGACAGCACGTTGGCCAATTGCATCGCTCGGGCTCGGGCCCAGCTTGGGGCAGCGGCAGACTCTCTAAGCGCCGACGCCTTACACATTGTGATCAATAAAATTGACCTACACGAACCAACATTGCCATCTGTTGAACAGTCCGAAACTCGGTTGTCCTTGGTGTCTGCGACTGAACAACGCGGGTTGCAAGAGTTTGTCGCTGCGCTGGTCAACCATCAGTCAGCGGATGCCGAGGCCGCTAACTTTACCGCCAGAGCGCGCCATGTGCAGGCGCTAACACGAGTTGGCAGTTTGTTGCAGCAAGCGCAACAGGCATTGGGCGATCAAGCTGGCCCCGAGTTGGTTGCAGAAGATTGTCAACTGGCCCATCAAACCCTCGGTGAAATTGTCGGAACCATCAGCCCCGATGACCTGCTAGGGGAAATTTTCTCTAGTTTTTGCATCGGCAAATGATCCCAAACAGTTGTTCACTGGATCTAAGCCTATGCTTTGTCAGTGGTTTTCCGATGGTTTGTCTCTATACTAGCGCGCCCCATTCACTGCGCAGCTAGGCCCATGGATTTTCCAGACAGGTTCGATGTCATTGTTATTGGCGGTGGCCATGCGGGAACCGAAGCCGCTGCTGCTGCTGCGCGCATGGGTGCTAAAACGCTGTTGCTTACGCAGAACATAGAAACCATTGGGCAGATGTCCTGTAATCCAGCCATTGGCGGCATCGGTAAAAGCCACCTCGTGGCGGAAATTGACGCTCTTGATGGCGTCATGGGTCAGGCCACCGATCAAGCAGGCATCCATTTTCGGGTGCTTAACGCCAGCAAGGGGCCAGCAGTTCGAGCGACCAGAGCGCAAGCAGACCGCGCTTTGTATAAAAACGCTGTGCGCAACATCCTCGAACACCAGCCGAACTTAAGTTTGTTCCAACAGTCTGTTGTCGACCTAGTGGTCGAGGATGAGAAAGTCGTGGGCTGCGAAACCGAAATGGGGCTGGTGTTTCGCGCTCAAAGTGTGGTGCTCACTACCGGTACTTTTTTAGGTGGGCGTATTCACATCGGCCACGAACAGCACCCGGGCGGTCGCGCAGGCGATGCGCCGGCGAATGCGCTTGCCGCCAGACTGCGGGCGTTACCGTTTCGAGTTGGTCGGCTGAAAACCGGCACTCCGCCGCGTATCGACGGCCGTTCTGTGGATTTTTCCGAACTGGAGCATCAGCCTGGGGACGATCCTCGACCAGTAATGTCGCAGTTGAGTCGACGCGATGTGCATCCCCGTCAGGTGCACTGCCACATCACCTACACCAACGAGCAAACGCACCAGATTATTCACGACAATCTGGCGCAAAGCGCCATGTACAGCGGTAATATCGAAGGCGTGGGACCCCGCTATTGTCCGAGTATCGAGGACAAAGTAGTGCGCTTTGCAGATAAGCCCAGTCACCAGATCTTTATTGAACCGGAAGGACTGAATACCACCGAGCTTTATCCCAACGGAATATCGACTAGCCTTCCCTTCGCAGTACAACTGCAGTTTGTCCGCTCCATGGTTGGATTCACCAATGCGCATATTTCGCGTCCGGGTTACGCCATTGAATACGACTACTTTGACCCTCGGGATTTGCAGCACTCGCTAGAAACAAAGGCCCTTGAAGGCCTGTTTTTTGCCGGACAGATCAACGGTACAACGGGCTATGAAGAGGCCGGTGCACAGGGGTTGCTGGCGGGTATCAACGCCGCGTGTCGGGCACAGGGTAAGGACCCTTGGGAGCCGCGCCGCGACGAGGCCTACATCGGAGTAATGGTCGATGACCTCATTCATTTGGGTACGACCGAGCCTTACCGTATGTTTACCAGTCGCGCGGCATTCAGGCTGCGGCTGCGTCAAGATAACGCCGACCAACGGCTGATGGAGCAAGGAATGGCGCTTGGCTTGATCGGCCCCCAGCGCCAAGCAGCATACGCTGCTAAAATGCAGGCCCTGCAGCAAACAGCCGCGCAGCTTGTCAAAACCCAAGTCTTTCCAGCCAGCGATCTGGCGCAGGCTCTTGGCTTGGAACTGCGCCGCGAAACCACACTGCAAGAATGCTTGAAGCGCCCAGAGATCAGTGCCGAAGATATCGCGAAAGCGCTGCACATGCCGGCGGATGAGGAAGTAGCCTTCAAAGCCCTGCAGCAATTTGAAATTGAAACCAAGTATGCGGGCTACATTAAGCGTCAAGATGAGGAGATCGAGAAGATTCGCCGCCATGAGGGTTTGCGCATTCCCAGTGACCTCAATTTTACCCAGATTGATGGGCTGTCCAACGAGTTGCGGCAAAACTCGATCACCACAGACCAGATTCCTTGGCCAGAGCAGCGCGCATTCCGGGAATGACGCCAGCGGCGCTATCCATTTTATTGGTGCATGCTAAGGCGAAAAGTTCGGCGTTGGTGTCCTGAGCTCGCGCAGCGCAAATCTTGTTGCTGACGCAAAGCAGTTGGGCGTCGACCTAAATGCATCTCAAGGTGACCGGCTTTGCCGCTATGCGGAGCTTGTTGAAAAGTGGAACAAGGGTATGAATCTGGTGTCACGTCAGGACATCCGACGCTTGGATACGCGGCACCTGCTAGACAGCTTGGCCGCGGTGCCATGGCTTACCGGAGACAGTTTGTTGGATATCGGTACCGGGCCGGGGTTGCCGGGCATACCGTTGGCCATAGCACGACCCGATGTGACGGTAACACTTTGGGAGCGTATGACGCGGCGAGTGCGCTTTTTGCAGTTGGTGTGTCGGGAGTTAGGGTTGATCAACGTTAATGCGAGGGTTTGTGATTTTGAGCACGAAACGTCGCTTGATAACACGCCAGCGTTTGCGAATATCGTGGCGCGAGCGGTGGCGCCGATAGAGCAGCTTTGGCCAGTAATGCAAAATCATTTGAGCCCCAACGGCAGATTGATTGTCTACAGTCGTGTCATTTCCGACACAGACACAGGGTCCGGTGGCGCTCGCGAGATACGCGAGGTTGATGGTATCGCGGTAGAGGAAATGACGTATTTGGTGCCGGGATTGCAGCACTACCATCGCCTACAATGCCTATCGGTGGATTCGAGTGCCCGCTAGGTGGCCCGAACAAACGAGCCGCTAGGACGCAAACCCAGCCCATAAACAATGGTAAAGCAGTGATAAAAGTTATCGCGATAGCGAATCAAAAAGGTGGTGTTGGCAAGACCACTACCAGCGTCAATTTAAGCGCCGCTCTGGCAGGCCTGGGCGTGCGCGTGTTGCTGATTGATTTAGACCCGCAAGGCAACGCCACCATGGGCAGCGGCATCGACAAGCGCGAATTGACGGTCAGCATTTATGACTGGCTGATGGCAGATGCGGTACTGAGCACAGCGCGGAAGAGCACCGTGGGTGGCTACGATTTGTTGCCTTCGAATATCGATCTCACTGCTGCCGAGGTGGCCCTCTTGCAGGTGCAAGAGCGAGAGTTCGTTATCGCCAAGGGTTTGGCGGCGCAGGCTCAAGAGTACGACTACGTCATTATTGACTGCCCACCGTCACTGAATATTTTGACGGTCAACGCCTTGGTTTCTGCCACTGGCGTTTTGGTGCCTATGCAATGTGAGTACTACGCGCTGGAAGGGTTGTCTGCCTTGCTCGACACCGTTGCAGGAATTAAAGCCAGCGCCAATCCCGGCCTACAAATCGAGGGCTTGGTGCGGACCATGTACGATGCGCGTAACAGCCTAAGTCGCGATGTCTCGCGTCAGCTTATTCAGTACTTTGGTGAAAAAGTGTATCGAACCGTGGTGCCGCGCAATGTGCGGTTGGCGGAAGCACCCAGTCACGGCCTGCCGGTGATGATGTATGATCGCGGTTCCCGCGGCTCACTAGCCTACCAAGCGTTGGCGAATGAAATGCACAAGCGGCACGCAATGCCGCCCAGTGCCTAGTTAGCCAGTACTTAGCATTCAAATGTCTGCTGTTAAGCAATGGAAATAGCATGAGTAAATCGCGACTGGGGAAGGGTTTGGGTGCCCTGCTCTCCACCACAACAGCGGCCCAGACATCGGCGCAAACCACGCAAAACCCAGCGCAGCCGTCGGCGGCTTCCAGCGCTGGGCTAATGAATGTCAACGTAACCGATATCGTGCGAAGCCCCTATCAACCTCGACGACACTTTGATGAAGCGGCGTTGGCTGAGCTTGCCGCTTCAATTAGTGCACAAGGTGTACTGCAGCCCCTCGTCGTTAGATCAAGAGCCCAGGGTGGTTTCGAGCTTATTGCAGGAGAGCGTCGATGGCGCGCAGCGCAACAAGCGGGCCTCAGCCAAGTGCCAGCGCTGCGCAAAGAAGTGACGGACCAAGAAGCCTCGACCATTGCTCTGGTGGAGAATATTCAGCGCGAAGACCTAGGCGCACTAGAGCAGGCAATTGGATTGGAGCGACTGCGCAGTGAATTTGAACTGACCCAGCAACAGCTTGCCGACATCGTAGGCAAGTCCCGAGCGGCCATAGCGAACAGTTTGCGCCTGCTGAGCTTGGGCAGTCCTGCAAGGCGCTTGTTGGAAATGGGTAACATTGAAACAGGCCACGCAAAAGCCCTGCTGGGTTTGACCGGCCTGCAGCAAGACCAAGCGGCAGAGCGGGTCGCTCGAGACGGACTTTCTGTTCGCGCGACCGAAACCCTGGTGCGCCAACTGCTTGCTGGCGAAAAGCCACGGGAAAAAGACCGCACCCAACCGGATGCAGATGTCCAAACACTGCAGCGGCGCTTAATGGATCATTTGGGGGCAAGCACCTTGATCAAGCAAAAGCGTGATGGCACCGGCGAAGTAATAATTAAGTATGCGAGCTTGGAAGAGCTTGATGGCGTACTGCGGCGGATTCAACTGCCGGAGTGATATTTCGCGTAAATGCAATTGAATGGCGTTGAGCCGGTCTCTATACTACGCGCCGCCGAGAGAATCCAAATGAGCACTCGACTAGCGCAAAGTCCGTGGACTGTAGTTCGCAAACAAATCGTATTGACGGTGGTTGCGAGTGCTTTGATTGCGAGTGCTTTGGTTGCAATGGGTTGGGCCATAGACCCAGTCGCAAGTGTCGCAGTTGGGGGTATTTGCGTTGCTCTGCCAAGCGCTCATTTTGCTTGGGCGAGCGAGCGGACATTCGTTGGATCCAGAATCCTTGCCCAAGGCGTCGTGAAAGTTTTGAGCACCGGCGTGCTCATGGCGTTGTTTCTTGGCCTTGGTGGCGTGCGGGCGCCCTGGTTTTT
>JAACDW010000226.1 GCA_009936775.1 Pseudomonadota bacterium | reverse complement strand
ATGTGGGCGATGACCACAAAGAGTACTTCCTTGGCGAAAAAGCACTGCTTGCAGGCGGCGCCGCAAACACGATGAACCAGTTCTAAAACATTCGTCTGTGCCCAGAGTAGCTGGGCCAAAAAAAGGGCGGGGTACCGCCCTTCTCCGCCTCGCTCACCGTCTACTAAACACTTCTCGTTATCGAACAAGTTCTCAACACTTTGGATTGATCACCCTCTCACTCAAAAGCGCCTATACCGCCAGAGCAAAAGCATCAGCCACGCTTTGACGCGCGCTGTAAGCATCCCAACTGGTCTTCAATCCGTAATCTACTGCGGCTGTATACGCAGACGAATCCTCTGGTCTCAGTGGGAATGACGACAACGCAGATTTTCCGCTGGTGCGCTGGCAGAGTCCTGCCACTAGTGTTTAGGCCATCACACTTCATAACGAAAAAAGCGGGCGCAAGGCCCGCTTCAATCTTGATTACTCCTCTCGCTATGCGCGGTGGAGATCTAGACTATCAAAGTGTTAACCGTGCACTCAGAGAGTAGTAGCGGCCATATACATCGTAGTTACTGGGAAACGTGTTACCTGAATTTGAGGACGTGTCACCCGCTTCATTACCCAAAATAGGCGGTTCTTCGTCCAACAAATTCTTCACGGCAAAGCTTACTTTCATGCGCTCCTGCCATAGCCGGTAATCTAGGTTGAGATCGAAGTAGTCGTAACTATCGATGGACCGGAACCTAGCAAAGGTTTGTTCGCGCTCTGCAATTTCGATATCAGTACCGCTCGTATGGCGCCATAGCAAGGATGCGGTAAAATCGTTCCAATCCCACGTTGTTCGCTAAGTCCAAGTCAAATCTGAAATTGGGTCACAACTGGTTCCAAAAAAGCCTTTGCAATCAATTACCGGCGTTAGAGCATCGCTCCTTCTCTCTTGAGTTAAGTACTTGTTGACCATGCCGGAGAATTGCAAGCTGCCGTAGTCATTCAAATCGAAGCCAAATCCAAAATTGAACTCCAAGCCTTCAGCCTGTTCATAGTCCAAATTGGTTGTGAAAAGCTCAACTCCAGATGCCGGACTGGTCAAATCACCATCGATTCTAACGATGTTGTCACAGGCTGATGGCAACCCTGAAACGTAGCATTGATTAAGTACCTGCTGTGCCGAAAACTCTCCGATAACACCATCAATATCAATATCGTAATAATCCAGCCCAATACTGACGTTTTGCAGCCCTTCAAACTCTGGCGACCATACAAAGCCTACAGTAAAGGTAGCTGCGGTTTCTGCGTCGGGAGGGTTCATCAAATTGCTACCCGACAGCACGTTAATTTGACCGGACACGATGTCTTGGAGCACGCCGACCTGAGCCGCCGACATTCCGGTTGAAACGCAAAGATCCCTTAAGCGATCATCGATATTCGCCGCATTAGCGACGGAACAAGGGTCCAACGTTGCGTTATCTAGACCCGTGGTAATTGGCGAGAAGAGCTCTTCGATATTCGGCGCACGCGTCGCCTCTTGCTGCATGACACGAACCAAGAACTGTTCGTTGACTGTCCAGTTTAATCCCGCCTTCCAAGTGTTAGCAGAACCGACGGTGGAATAATCCGAAGCGCGGTAGCCAAACTCTAAGTTCAAGGATTCAACAAAGTCTACGCCTTCAACCAAGGGTAGATAGCCCTCCAAGAAGAACTCGTCCACCTTGTAACCACCGACAATCGGCAGCAGATTACCACCGGCACCACCTTGACAGCTGGCCGGGGCCAGCTTCAGACATTCGTCGGGAATCAAAGATCCGTTTTCGGTTCGTGTTTCAAAACCCACGCTTAGATCAAGCGGGGAATCTGCTGATGGCAGTTGCGCGGCCTCAACGGGCCCGGCAAATACCGCTTGCCCTATCCACTGATCGTATTGCTGTTGTTGCAAGGCGATAGCTCGTGCATACCCTGCCGCTTCAGGCGTAATCGTGCCAAACCCACCAAAAAGATCGATGGGCACACAGCTGGAGTCGCCATTGGCGCAGTTCACACCATCTACAGAATCTAACGCGGCTTGGATGTTGGTTAAATTCGTATAGCCGTCACGCACTGTAACGCGATTGGATTCACCGTATTGAAAAGAAACATCGTAAGTCCAATCTGCCGTCAAGTCGCCGCGTGCACCAACAAGGAAGGAAAAATTATCCGTATCGTAATTCTCGCTCCGAGGACCGAGTTCCACTGTGCGGCGTCGCAGCTGAAACTTCAGGTAATCGTCGGCGTCAACCACGCCATTGCCGTTTACGTCATTCCAGTTGGCTCCTTGCCCACCGGCGGTAAGGGTGCCAAGCCCGACGGCGCTATTAGCGAAAGAGATGATCTCGTTTCGTGCCGAATCGGAGAAGAATGGGTTGGCTAAGGGCACATCAAAGCGCGCACCAAACGTGCCTGAGGGCGCCACCTGCTGCCTTACGGTGGTATTGCCATAGCGCAGCGTTGAATAAACCGTGAGATTGTCGTTTACCTCGAAATCACCCGTCGCGAATAGATTGTATTTTTCCTGAGGCGTTCTGAAGTAGTTGTAGGGGTTGAAGTTAAATCGGCTGCAGCCCCCTCTCGCACCGAGACCGGTTCCCGCATCACCTGTGAATATAGTGCGGTCATCCAAAAATTGACCTACACCACCTGCTCCCGCAATGGATACACGAGTTGGAATTGCCGTAGTCGAACCACCGGTGGCAGCAACATCCGGCCCGCCACAGCCTGCCATGGGCATGGTCACCCCAGCACCGGCTAAAAATTCATCCAGACCGGCGCCATCTGCAGTTTGGATTCCGACAGTACCAATAGGCCGCTGTCCGAGCAGAAGCGGCTTTCGGTCCGCCCAGCTAATGTTCAAGGCCACGTGGCCGCGATCGGCTTCGAATTGGGAACCCAGTGTTAGAGAAATACTGTCCGTTTCAGCGTCACTTTCCGCCGACCTCGACGTATTTAGGAGTAGATCGACCCCTTCGAAGTCGTCTTTGAGAATGATGTTGACAGCTCCAGCGATAGCGTCAGAGCCGTAAACCGCTGAAGCACCACCGGTAATGATGTCAACTCTTTCAATAAGCGCCGTGGGAATATTTGCCGTATCAACCCGACCACGAAAGTTCGCCGGTGTCATTCTGCGGCCATTTAACAGAATCAAATTACGCTCAGCACCAAGGCCACGTAGGTCCACGGAAGCAATGCCGTCGGTACCGTTATTCACATTTTCGTTGTCGCCGGGAATTGTGGACGGAAGGTTTCGAAGAATGCGCTCCAAGTCGACCTCTTGCTGTAATTCTATTTCAGCAGCATCAATGGTCACGATAGGGCTTGATGACGTTAGTCTGGGTCGTTTAACTCGCGACCCGGTAACAACGACTTCCTCTAAGGTCTGCACGCTGTCTTGTGCAAAAGCGACGCTCGTCGGGCCAAAACTACCTCCTAAAAGGATGCTAGTGGTTGCTAAAAAAACCATGATGTTGCGCCAAAGCCAAGGGCTGGAACTCGCTCCCAAAGGTGCTTGAAAAGAAATCGGCTGCCCCCCATTAGGCGCCAACTGCCGTAAACGCTTCGCGTTTTTCATTACTCTCTCCTAGTTATGTGAGAGATCTCAACCGTGGGTTATAGAAAACCGCAACAAACGGAGCCACCCTAGGCGTTCAACGATTAACAGACATCACAACCGTGCTCTGTCGAGCGCGGTTTAGTACCGCCGCCTAACGTCCCTTCCTAAAAAGTGGTGTTAAGACCCTCGTGCTAAAAAATTCCGGCAACCCGTCCTGGGTGACCGTAAACAGCGCGAGGGTGTTTAAATTCGAGCTTACTTCCCAGTTCGAACTTACCAACGGTAGCTAAAGGTGGATGAGCGTAGGCTTTGCAGAAATCTACAAAAAAACAGAGATAGATTGCCCGCGCCGTAAACGCTTGGGTGCTTAACAAGTGCCGTCAATTCGCACCCTGCGGGTGACGGAGTCGCAACAAAGACATCGGACTGGTAAAGGGATTTGAGGCCATTCGGCGCCACGGTCTGCTTTAACTTGTTCGGGTAGGCGCCAAGTCCAATTTTGGTGGGACGGTAGTACCGGTGGGAGGTGGTCTCGCCGCTAGGGCTGGTGCGAGTACCAACGAGAGAGATCAAATCGTTGATATTGGTGGCGGACACATTACCGAAGCCACCAAACCTGAACTCCCAACTCAAACACACGAACATCAGTTGGTACTGTGCTTATTATGTAAAGCTGTTGAGCGTCGGCGTGATGAACTGACGCAGCGCGTGAAGCCGGCATCTTCCACCACCTGATTACCTTACCGACCTACCACACGGCAGCACTGTCCACCGACGTGTTAT
>JAACDW010000225.1 GCA_009936775.1 Pseudomonadota bacterium | reverse complement strand
TAGCCTCTGCGAGCCAGTTACGCGCATCGAGTTTTTGCCCTTGGCGCAACCGCTGCCAGCAACGGCCCCAGATCTGCTGATTGCGCTTTCGCAGCACGCGGTTGCGGCCTATCTTGCTGACCATTATCAGGCCGCACACAGCGCGGCGCTGACCCTTGCCATCGGCCCTGCTACCGCAGCTGGGCTGATGGAACACGGAGGCTTTGAGATACGTCAGCCGACGCGGGCAAGTTCCGAAGGTCTGCTGGCAATGCCTGAACTTGTTGGCCTGAAAGCCGAGCAAACGGTTTGGTTGCTTACGGGTCAAGGCGGTCGCGACCTCGTTGCGTCGGCGCTTGCGCAGCGCTGCAAGCTGCAGCGTCTTGATTTGTATCGACGGCAAAAGCGTTCACCTGATTTCTCATTAAGGGAACCACTGAACGGTATTTGGGTCGGTTCCATACATGGCTTGCAGCAGGTGGATGGGCATGCAGATGCGTTGAAAATTGACCGACAAAGGACAATGCTGGTGGCTGCGTCAGCCCGCATTGCAGATTACGCACGGCGGTTGGCATGGCAACGGTTGGAGGTTTGTGAAGCCTCGGATGTTCAGGCCGTCGAACAAATCTGCAAGAGGATCAATAAGCATGGATAAGCCAGCAACATCGCCCAGCGACGCGGCGGCGACAAACCCGTCGGTAACCACGCCGACTCGGGTGCCTGGACGCTGGACTGCGCGGTTCGCGCTGCTGCTCGGTTTGGTTGCGCTGTCAGCAGTGGCGTATCTGGGCTATCGTTTAGTGTATCTGCAGCCCCTTGCCGTGCAGGCCCAGCAGACTCAGGCAAGTCTCGACCGGTTAGAGCAGCGCCTGTTTGCTGAACTAGATGCATCAATGTCGCAAACTCAGCAGTCGGTGGCAGATCTTGCCGCAGACTTAGAGGCAGACAATCGAGCCGTGCAGCAAGCGCTGGAACAGGCGGTAGCGCAAAGTCTTGCGCAAGCCGAGACCAACAAGCCCACAACGCCGCGACAGTGGCGTTTGGCCGAGGCAGCATTTTTGCTGCGCATGGGCAACTACTGGCTGCAGTTCGAAGGCGATGTGAGCACTGCGCTGAAGGCCTTGCAGCGCGCGGATGAAGTGCTGCTCGCAGTGCAGGCTGGCGGCAATCAAGATGAGTATGATTTGTTACCTGTGCGATCTGCCTTGGCCCAGGAAGTGCTTGCCCTACAGGCAGTGCAGCCGATCGACGCGCAGGGCATATACCTGCGCCTGCAGGCGCTGGCAGAAAACGTACCGGCAGTGCGGCAGGGCCTGAGTTTGCAGGTTCTGACCGAGGCGGCACAGGCGCCACAATCTGCGTCATTGCTTGATGCCATTGCGCGCGAACTGGGTAAGTTTGTGCGCCTGACGGATTTGGCCGAACTGGCCAGTGACGATGCCTCGGCAGATGATCCGATGGACGTTGGCCCGGCAGCAGTTTTAGGCGCCCGACGTGCAGTAATTGCTGCATTAGAGCGAGCGCAAATTGCTGCTCTACGCCATCATGATGAGGCCTATCAAGCCAGTTTGGCCGACGCCCAACAAGCGGCTCGGCAGCTCGGCGCCCCAGCAGACCCGCAGCTGGCACTGTTTCTCCAGCAACTGGCGCAGATGGCAGAGCAACCGTTGCGCACCGAGATGCCAAAAATTAGTGGCTCATTGCGTGCGCTAAGCCAAACCATGGACACGCTGTAATGAAGTGGCTGTGGCTGGCCGTTGCAATTGTGCTGGGTGCCTTGGTTGGTGCTGCCCTGCTCAGTGACCCTGGCTATGTGTTGGTACGGGTCGGCGAGGGGGTATTTGAAAGCACCATCGCGGCGGCGGTACTGGCTGTTCTGCTGCTGTTGTTGAGCATTTCCAGTTTGAGCTTTGTGGTGCGGCGGCTGTTGTTAAGCGTTGGGTTGCTTGGTCGATGGCGTGCTGCGCGGCGGCAGGATAAGCAAACAGGCAGTTGGCGACGGGGTGTTGTGGCTTTTGCGGCGGCAGATTGGTACGGGGCCGCGCGAGCACTGGAGCGCGCGCAGGTCGACGATGACCGACGACTGGAAGCCTTACTTGTTCGGGCTTGGCATATGCAGCAGGCGGGTGACGCCGCCGCCTTGGCCAAGTTGTTGGAGCAAACGGCTGCCGCGCACGCGCAGCATTCGCCTCAGCTCAAACTCTCCCTCGCGCGTTGGCAACTGCAGTCTGGTGCCCCAGTCCAGGCGCTGGATCTTATCGGTGATTTGTCAGCCTCTACTGAGCGAGCGGGACTTTATGCTTGGGCCTGTATCGAGTTAGGACGATGGCAGGCACTGGCGAGTCACTGGACCGAAGTTGATAAGTACAATGTGCTCAAAGCAGAGTTTTTTCGTCAACAGATGGCAACTCTGCGGGCGGGTAAGGCGATGGCCGATGCGTACGCCGGGCAGCAAAGTGGTGACATCGATTGGCAACTGGGTTTCAAAAGTTTGCCGAAACAGTGGCGCGCCGACCCCACAACCTTAGAGCTTTTGGCCGGTTTTCTCGTCGCGGAAAACTGCGACGCGCAGGCACGGCAACTGTTACAGCATGCGTTGGGGAAAAAATGGCACGGGGCATTGGTACGGCGATTCGGCTTGTTGAGCAAAACAAAGCCGTTGGGCGGCGCCATCGAACAGGCGCGACGGTGGCTTAAAGAGCGGCCGGATGATCCAGAAGTGCAGTTAGCCTTGGCGCGTTTGCTGCGTGCCGACAGCCGGCCCGAGGAAGCCCGTAGGTACTTGCTCGCTGCGGCGCAGACCCTGCGCTCAGGTGCACGCCAAGGCGTCGACATTCAGGAACTAACCGAGCAGGTGTTAAAGGAACTGGGGCGATTAGCTTTGCTGGCCCAGTCGCAGCACTAGCACGCGTACGAGCACCAATACCGCTCGAACCTGCAGGCTAGCGCCGCATAGAATTGAAGAATTCGTCGTTGGTTTTAGTGTCTTTAAGCTTGTCTAAAATGAATTCGATGGCTGCAATATCGTCCATATCGTGCAGCAGTTTGCGCAGTATCCAGACCCGTTGAATTTCCTCTTCCGACATTAACAGCTCTTCGCGCCGGGTGGCCGAGCGACGAATGTTGATTGCGGGATAGACACGCTTTTCAGCAATTTTACGTTCAAGGTGCAGCTCTTGGTTACCTGTGCCTTTGAATTCCTCGTAAATAACTTCGTCCATTTTGGAACCGGTGTCGACCAATGCGGTGGCAACGATGGTCAAGCTGCCACCCTCCTCTATGTTTCGAGCGGCACCAAAAAAGCGCTTGGGTCGCTCAAGGGCGTGGGCATCCACACCGCCGGTTAGCACTTTGCCCGAAGAAGGGACAATGGTGTTGTAGGCTCGGGCCAGTCGCGTGATGGAGTCCAGTAGAATGACCACATCCTTTTTGTGTTCGACTAAGCGCTTGGCTTTTTCGATCACCATTTCCGCTACCTGAACGTGGCGTGACGGTGGTTCGTCGAATGTTGAGGCAACCACCTCGCCACGTACCGAGCGCTGCATTTCGGTGACTTCTTCCGGCCGCTCGTCAATGAGCAGCACGATCAGCACCACTTCGGAGTTATTTGAGGTAATGGATTGGGCAATGTTTTGCAGTACCAATGTTTTACCTGCCTTGGGTGGTGAAACCACCAAGGCCCGCTGACCCTTACCAATGGGTGCGACCAGATCAACAATGCGCGCGGTGAGATCCTCGGTGCTGCCGTTGCCGCGTTCTAGCTGTAAGCGGTCGTCCGGAAATAATGGTGTGAGGTTCTCAAACAGTACTTTGTGAGTTTTGTTATTAACTTCGCTGAAATTAATTTCATCGACTTTAAGCAATGCAAAGTAGCGCTCGCCGTCCTTTGGCGGTCTGATCTTGCCGGCAATACTGTCACCGGTACGCAGGTTGAAGCGCCGCACTTGGCTTGGAGAGACATAAATGTCGTCAGGTCCGGCCAAGTAGGAACTGTCGGGAGAACGCAGGAAGCCGAAGCCGTCCTGAAGAATTTCCAACGTACCTTCGCCATAAATGTCTTCGCCGTTCTTCGACAGTTTGCGAACGATGGCCGCAATGACTTCTTGTTTGCGTGAGCGCCCCACGTTTTCGAGGCCCATTTCCCGTGCGGTGTCGACAAGTTCCGTGACGGGTTTACGTTTTAAATCAGAAAGGTGCATAGCCATAGAAAATGAGAACCGAGTAATTGGGTTATGTGTCGCCTCGAGCATTTGGGCGATTGGATTTGAATAAGTAGAAAAGAGAGCTCGCTAGACCAGAAACGGGCGTGGATCCCGTGTCCTCTCCAAAGCCTGAGCGAGTAAAGAGTGTAGTGATTTCGAGCCTTGGGTCAAGGCCAAATATGGAGCATAAAAAAGTGTTTTTGGCAGCAATGCCGGCGTGCAGGGCCGATTGCCACGCCAGCTTGGCACCTGATGAGTCGAATCAGATGTTGCTGTCGAGGAAAGCCTGTAACTGAGACTTACTCAAGGCTCCCACTTTTGTCGCCTCTATTTCGCCGTTCTTGAACAGCATAAGGGTTGGAATGCCTCGAATACCGTACTTAGGTGGCGTCGCTTGATTTGCGTCGATATCCAGCTTGCAGATTTTCAGACGGTCGGCGTATTCGCCCGCGATTTCATCCAGAATTGGAGCGATCATCTTGCAGGGTCCGCACCATTCGGCCCAGTAATCTACTAATACGGGCTTGTCGGCTCCCAGTACATCGCTTTCAAAACCGTCATCGCTGGTGTGCACGATGTTATCGCTCATAAGTCTTCTCCAGAATTTATTTTCGCAAAAATTGTAGCACCGTTATTTGCCGGCTGTCCTGTAATACTAGGCTCACACTGGGCCGTTGCCGCAATTAAGCCTGTTCTGCTCGCTGTGTTAGCCAGTATTTAGCAAAGTAAGTCAGCACTCCGTCCGCACCCGCGCGCTTAAAGCCCAGCAGTGACTCATCGATCACACTGGTTGCTAGCCAGCCTTCATTAATGGCCGCCATATGCATGGCGTACTCGCCGCTCACCTGATAGGCAAAGGTTGGTACCGCAAAGGCGTCTTTTACTCGCCTAACCACGTCAAGATAGGGCTGGCCGGGTTTGACCATTACCATATCGGCACCTTCTTCTATGTCTAAGGCAACCTCATGCAGGGCCTCATCGCCGTTTGCTGAGTCCATTTGATAGGTCTTCTTATCACCAGTAGCTAGTGTTGCCGTTGCACCAACCGCATCGCGGAAGGGCCCATAATATGACGAAGCGTACTTGGCCGAATAAGCCATGATTCGAGTGTTAATGAACGCGTCTTGATCAAGCTGCGCGCGAATGCCCCCGATCCGGCCGTCCATCATGTCAGAAGGCGCAATGACATCAGCTCCAGCCGCCGCACATACCGACGCTTGGCGGCGTAGCGCCTCCACCGTGATGTCATTATCAACATAGTTGTTGGCATCCAGAACACCGTCTTGTCCGTGGCTCGTATAAGGGTCCAATGCTGCGTCGGTAATGATGCCGAGCTCTGGTACCGCTGCCTTGATGGCTCGCACCGCTGTGGGAATCAGGCCCTGTTCGTTGTACGCCTCTGCTCCGTCGAGGGTGCGCAGGCTTGGGTCCACATTAGGAAACAGCGCGATGCAAGGCAGCCCCAGTTCATAGAGCATTTTTGCCTCCGCTACGGTGCGGTCCACCGTAAGGCGCGATATGCCGGGCATGGAAGGTATGTCAGTTGTCGTGTTGTCACCATCAATAATGAACATGGGATAAATCAGGTCATCGGCACTGACTCGGTGCTCGCGGACTAAGCGTCGGACGAAGTCTTTTTCACGGTTGCGGCGAAGGCGGGTGTTGGGGAAGCGGCGCATGCTTGCTCCTGCAATTTTGCCCCAGTATAACTTACTCTGGGGCGTCGTCTGCTGACTCAAGGTGCTCAACGGCGGTTATCCATTGCTCCTCAATGGCCTCCAAGGCCTGCCGTGTTTTGCCCGCGTCTGCGAGCAGGTTCGCGAGCTCGTCGGGCGGCATTTCGCTGTAGGTTTTTTCATCTGCCAGCGACTGCTCAATACTTTGCAGCTTGGCTGTGGTTCGCTCCAGCTGCTGTTCGAGTTCGCGCACCTGTTTTCGCTGCTGGGCTAGGGACTGACGCGAAGCGGCACGCTCTCGGCGTTGCTCTTTTTTCGACGTCGTCGCGTGTTGCTGCGGTGCGGCGTCCTTGCTTCCAGCCGATAACCGGCCGGCAGTATAATCCGCTAAGTCGCCGTGAAAGGTGCGCAGACTGCCGTTTTCGATTATCCAGAGATCGTCGACAATTTTTTCCAACAAATCACGATCGTGGGCAACAATTAGCACCGCCCCAGCGTAGGCCTGCAGGGCCAATGCCAAGGCATCGCGCATGTCGAGGTCTAAGTGATTGGTTGGTTCGTCCAGCACCAGGAGCGCAGGTTTTTCCGCGGCTAGCTGAGCCATCACGAAACGTGCTTTTTCGCCGCCAGAAAGGCTACGTATCGGGCGTCCAATCATGGTGGAGTTAAAGCCCCAGCCACCGAGGTAGTCGCGGCATTGCTGCTCGGAAAAATCTGGCCGCAGGGCAGACATGGCAACAAATGCGGTGTTGTTTGAATCCAGAGCTTCCAGTTGGTGTTGAGCAAAGTAGCCGATGGGAGCATGGGCGCCACGCTGCAACTCGCCTTGCTGGGGCCGAAGGTCGCCGACAATGGCTTTGAGCAGCGTCGACTTGCCGGCGCCATTGGCACCAAGCACGCCAATTCGTGCCCCGGGCAAAATGGTTTGGCCCACATCCCGCAGTACGGTGACGTCTTCATAGCCCAGGCTAAGGTTGCGAAAACTGAACAGCGGGTTAGATACCTTGTCTGGATCAGCAAAGCTCACCCGGTACTCTGAATCCACGTGCAGCATGGCCTGAGTGCGCATTTTTTCCAGAGCCTTGATTCGGCTTTGAACTTGCTTGGCCTTGCTCGCCTTGGCGCGGAAGCGATCGACAAACTGTTGAATATGCGCCACCTGCGCTTGCTGTTTCACCGCCATAACTTGCTGGCGCTCCAGCACCTCGCTGCGCAACCGCTCGAAGGCAGAATAGTTGCCCTTGTAAAAATGGGCCTGTTCGCCTGAGAGGTGCAGAACATGGTCAACGGTATGATCTAGAAAGGCCCTGTCGTGCGCGATAATAAGCAGTGCTCCCGGATAATGGCGCAGCCAACTCTCGAGCCACAAGATCGCTTCTAAATCTAAGTGGTTGGTGGGTTCATCCAGCAACAGCAAGTCAGCAGGCGACATCAGCGCTTGGGCCAAATTCAGGCGAATGCGCCAACCACCGGAAAAGCTGCGATAGGGCTGCTCGACTTGCTCCGCCGAGAACCCCAAGCCATATAAAATTTCACCGGCTCGAGCACGAGCTTGGTAGCCACCCAGATCATCGAAATCTACATAGAGCGCGGCAACTTTTTGTGCATCCTCTGTGGCTTCAATTTGCGCTTCCACGCGGCGCAGCGCACGGTGGCCGTCGATAACGAAGTCGATGGCCGCCCGGTCAGTGGCCTCAACTTCTTCGGCCATATAGCCAATCTGCCAGTCGTCCGGATAGCTGATATCGCCCTGACTGGCATCCAGTCTGCCCAGCAGGAGGTTAAACAGCGTAGATTTGCCCACCCCGTTGCGCCCGACAATGGCGACCTTCTGCCCGGGATACACGACTAAGTTCACATTGGTAAACAGCCGGTCATCGCCGCGCTCAAAGGTCAGATTTTGAACTTGCAGCATGTGGACCTAGGTCTGAGTGATTAGCACGAAGGATCGCGCGCAGTGGCTAATGGTTAGGCTCGCTCTTGGCTGTCGCTTGTTGTGGCTGCGGCAGCAGCGGCAGGCGCCTTGGGTGCGGCAAGGGGCAACGCCGGGCGCCGCGCCTGCTGTGCTGACTGTTGGCCTGCTATTGCAGCATGGTCAAGCCAATCAGTTAGCGTGTGCCAAGCCTTGAATTCTTTGCGCGCCGCGCGGTTCAGCTTCATCTCTATGACGCCGCGCCCGCTATCGCCGGCTTCGGCATACACTGGCGATTCACGGAACTGGGTAACCGCCGGTATGTCTATGCAGCTGAGAAAATGCTGCAGTTTTTGCTGGCTGGTCAGGTTGCCGTTAACGCGGTTGCTCACAACGGCGATCGGCGTGGGGGCTGCACGCCACACTCGCTGGGTCATCAACTGGGCAATAAACTGCTCACCGGCGCGAATATCCCAAGCTGAGGCAAGCATGGGCACGACAATCGCATCAGCCAAGCGCAGCAGGGCTTCAAAGTCATTGCGTAAAACGGGCTTTGTCGTAAGTCCCGGCGCGGAATCGAAAATGCAGATATCGTAGGCGCCAGTGATTGGCGCAGGAATTTGGCTTGGCACTGGGTAGGAATGTAGGTCGATATTGCTGAGCTGGGCGTCACGGCACTGGCTCCAGTGCCGTGTACTGGCTTGGGCATCGCAGTCAAACAGGGCCACGCGCCGATCGGCAGTTGCGTAGGCCGCGGCAAGGTTGGTAGCTACGGTGGTTTTGCCGCAACCGCCCTTACTGTTCACGACTAATATGTTGAGGCCTGCCATAACGCTAAAAACCTGAAGCCGTTAGGGAATCGCTGACTAAATTTCTCATAACATCACCGCGCGCCGATCAAGCCATTAAGCTATTGATTATTAGCAACTATTGCATGGGCCTATTGCCACCCGCTGCGCCGCGGCAACCGAGCAACTCTGCCCTAGAGCACTCGCCAAAGCAAAAGGGCGGGCAATATAGCAGTGTCTATGGGCAGGATACCAGTGTCGAAATCACGGCACTGATACGATTTCGACGCCGCAGCGGGCGGGCTCTAGCGCAGGCTTTGACGTAACTGCATTACGCTGGCTGCGAGCACGACGACAAAGCCCAAAAGTGCCCACCCAGCAATGCTTAGCAACGGAATGACGTCGTGAACAACGGCGCAGTCACCAGTGCCCGACGTCATTTTGGCTAACAGTTGGCCGATTGGTGCGCCATATTCAACAACGTCGCTAATCATGTATTCCAGGCTCTGCCCACAACTGGGCACCTGATCGGCTGGTAGGCTCTGCAACCACAGCTGTCGAACAGCGAAACCACCGCCAATGATTGCGCACAGGGCGCTGAGCAAGGGGTAAATACCCCAGCGTGGATTATGCGCCAGTCCAATGAACGCGACGATGCCGGCTAACGCAAACCAAATACGCTGCATCATGCATAGCGGGCATGGCTGCAGTCCAAGGGCGAACTCCACCACCAAGCCGACACACAAGATGCCTCCGGCGATCAAGCATACGAGGGCGCCCCAACGTTCTGTTTCAATTACGCTGCGCATTAGATGTTCACCACGACCTTACCCACGGCGCGGCGTTGGGATAGACAATTTAGCGCCTCAACAAAGTTGTCGAGGGAGTATTCGGCGCCCACCAGCCCCTGAAGTTTACCGGCACCAAAGAGCTCGATAATTTCAGCAAAATTTTGCTCGTTTTCGGCGGGGAAGCGGCCAGAAAATGCGCCATAGAAGACACCGACAACCTGACAGCTTTTTAGCAGTATGAGATTGGTCGGCAGCTTAGGAATATCGCCGCCAACAAAGCCGACGATCAGTACTCTGCCGTTCCAGTTTATGCAGCGCATGCATTGATCAAACAATGGGCCGCCGACCGGATCGTAAATGACATCTGCGCCGCGACCTTGAGTCAGCGCCTTGACTTTGTCCTTAAGCTCACCGTCGCTGTAGTCGATGAGTTCGTCTGCCCCTGCCTGCTTGGCCACCGCGAGCTTTTGCGCATTTGAAGCGGCGGCGATTACCCGCGCGCCCATCGCCTTGCCCAGTTCAACTGCGGCTAAGCCGACGCCACCGGCGGCACCGAGAACGAGCAAGGTCTCGCCGGGCTGCAGGTTGGCGCGCTGCTTCAGCGCGTAGTATGACGTGCCGTAGGTGGTGCTGATTCCCGATGCCGTAGCAAACGTCATATTTGCGGGTGTTGGTCGTAACACCTTTGCAGCGACGCTCACTGACTCCGCCATGGCACCGTGACCGCAGCCGCCAAAGACCTCATCGCCAACATGCCATTGGGTTACATCATCGGCCACCGCACTGACTACACCCGCAAACTCGCCGCCGGGGGTAAACGGAAAAGGCGGCAAGGACTGGTATTTGCCTTCTACCATGAGTACGTCAGGAAAGTTCAGGGCGCAGGAGCGAATGTCCACAATAACGTGCCCGGGCTTTAATTCTGGTGAGTCCACCTCAGCCAATGTCAGATGTTCGGCCGGGCCGAAGGATTCGCAAAGTACCGCTTTCAAGAAATTTCTCGCTCACGTTGGTTCAGGATTGAGACCCTTGGTGGGTCGTTGCCAGCGCGCTCCAATAGGGAAGCTGATTGCGCAGATCGACAAAGTATATGCGGAAAGCGGCCTCACCTGTATCGCGCTGTGCAATTGCCGCCTCCCTGACTTCCTGCGATAGCGCCTCTTGGCCAAGTCGGCGCAGCACAGAATGTAAACCTCGTTCCACATGCTGCCACTTATCGTAGTTTGCCAGCAGGTCGGTTTCGCGCATGTAGCTCAGAAATTTGCCCAGCTGTAGTGACGAGTTGCCCAGCAAAGAGTCCCCAAAGCCAGCACATGCTGCATAACAACGCTGGCTGAACAAATGACGCGGCTCGTCGTAGTAAAGGTCCCAGCTCTTTGACAGGTAATAGTCGCCAAGAATGTCCAGAAAGATTGGCGCGTAGCGACGCAGGTTGGCAGGAAACGTTGCGCAAACTTCGCGGATGGTCGCCTGTTGATTAGAGAAAGCATCAATTCGCCTGTGCAAGCGGATGCCGGTTTGCAGAGCGATCGGCATGTGTGCAGACACAGGGCCTTTGCCGAAGTCGGCCAATATGGCGCCAGCCAGCAAACCATCACGCAGGTCCTCACCGGCAGGCCAACTGTTGCTGGCATCGTGGGCTAGGGCGCAGTGGGCAAGAAAATTCATGCGAAGCCAAGAGGGCTAAAAGCGCTGGCACTGCCCTAGGGCAGTGCCAGATAGTCTTGTAAGAATTCGGCAAAGGTCTGGGTATCTGCGGCTTCGATTTCGGCCTGACGAACCAGCGAGGCGGCGGACTCCTGTTCCAACTCCTGTAGCGTAGCTGGCTCAATAGCAGTGGTTTGCAACTGCTCGCGCACCTGCTCGGCCTGATCCATGGTGAATTTGAAAAACGATCCCCGCGTCGCCATGGCCGCGATGACCTTGGCAGAAGGAGTCAACTGGGGGCGTGCGACCTTGGCTTTTTGTTGTTGCAGACTTTGCTGGTAATCGTTGCTGGAGCCGCCATGGGCTTGGTCCAATGCCCAGGCAACGGGTTGGCAGGCTTCCAACAAGGCGGTGGCCCACTCGCTCAGCCCCGTCAGACCTGCATCCGCTTCCAGTTGCAGCCCCGGCTCTCGTCCGCGCTCCACCACGCGAGTTTGATTGCGCGCAAGCTTACCTCGCGATTGTGCAGAGTCAGGCGGGGAATCGGCCAAAAGGCACAGCAGCACAAAGGTGTCGTAGAAACGAATCTGTTCGGCATTGATGCCCAACGGCTCGAAGGGGGTTAGGTCAACGCAGCGCACCTCTACGTATTCAACCCCGCGTTCATTTAGCGCAGACAAGGGCCGCTCGCCGCTGCGGGTGGTGCGCTTGGGTCGTATGGTGCCGTAAAATTCGTTCTCAATTTGCAGCACCGCGTCGTTCAACTGGGGGTACTCGCCATCTGCAGCTGGCTGGATGGCCTGATAGTCAGGGTAACTTTCGGTCAGGCCGACGCGCATTGACCGCGAATAATCGGCTACAGAGTTGTAGGACACGTCCAACGCACTTTGCGCCTCACTCTGATACCCCAGACGGCCCATGCGCAAACTGGTGGCATGAGGCAGGTAGTAGGTGCCTTCGTTAAAGGGGTCGAGCTGGTGATCGAGGCCTTGGATAAACGACCGGCATACCGCAGGGGCCGCGCCAAAGAGATACAGCAGCAGCCACGACCAACGGCGGAAATTTCGTATTAGTCCAAAGTAGGCTTCG
>JAACDW010000039.1 GCA_009936775.1 Pseudomonadota bacterium | reverse complement strand
TTGTTCTAGTTTTGAATTCCCAACGTCTGCGTTGCCGGTTCAATTTGACCTACAAGCTGTGCGTTGTCGTTGTCGCGCATTTCAAAGCGTACTGCAATACCACTGGTATAACGGGCATCGGCGTAAGAGATCGGCTCAGGGCGATACCGCAGCGCTGTTGCATAGGCCCGCAAGAACCTTTGCATGCGGCTATTTACATCTCTAGCCCCGAGCAACAGCCGCATACCGCCAGCAAACCCAACCTGCCATTCGCCCTGAGGCGATTCAGTCAGCGTAACAATCTGTAAATTTTGCCGCGCCGCATAAAGCTGCAGCAACCGGTACACCTCCATGGCTTGCTGCGGGCTGCTGATATGCGCCCACAATGCGGGTAAGTCTGGGTGGCGGCCAGGCAACTGCATGGGTTCTCCACTAGCGGCAAGGTAATCTTGTTCACCCCACCGAGCCACGGGTATTACCTTGTGTAGCCGCACTTCCAAGCGGTCCGGCCAGTGCCTACGCACTGTTACCTCACGCGCCCAGCCCATTTGTCCTAGACGAGATTCAATATCCGCAAGGCTCGTCGATAATATGCCGCCAAGCTCGAGCGCTGCCAAGGTTTCTTCCACGCGCTGCCGCTCTGCTATCGATGGTTCACCAGACACGACAATGGTCTGAACTGGACGATCCAGCACCCTCCACACGAAATACCCGCAGGCGAGCAAGCCGCAGCAAGCCGATATCAATAACGCGCGCTTAATCATCACGGCCAGTTAACCGATTGGAAATCATGTTGACGTTGCCAGCCCCTTGCACCAGTAGAATATCCCCCGCAGCGACGAAATTCGGCAACAAGTCGAAAGCCTCACCGGCGTCCTTGGCATAAATCGGGTTTAGCTGGCCGCGCTGCCGTATGGCCTGCGCCAAGGCTTTGCTGTCCGCACCGTCAATTCGACTCTCGCCAGCGGCATAAACGTCGAGCAGCAAAAGCGCATCAACCGCAGACAGCACGCGCACAAAGTCATCGAATAAATCTTGGGTTCGGCTGTAGCGATGGGGCTGGTAAACCATGGCCAAACGACGCTCAGGCCAGACCTCCCGCGCGGTTGGTACAACCGCCTCAACCTCCGTGGGGTGATGCCCATAGTCGTCAACCAGCGCAACTGGTATTTCTCCTACGGTCACATTTTCGCTCACCTGAAAGCGCCGACCCACACCCGCAAAAGCGTTCAGACCGGTCAAAATGGCTAGGTCGTCAATACCTTCCTCTGTCGCCACCGCAATAGCTGCCAAGGCATTCATAACATTGTGGTGTCCAGGCAGGTTGATGCGCACATCTAGGGGTTCGGCAAAGGCGCCTCGCGACACAGTAAAGGTCCACTGTTGGCCACGACTTTGTACATTGGTTGCCCTGAATTGGGCCTGTTCTGAGTATCCGTAAGTCAGCACGGAGCGCGAAAAATCCTTGCTCAAGGCCAGCGCTTCAGCGTCATCTGCGCAAACTACCACGCTGCCGTAAAACGGTAGGCGGTTGGTAAATTCGATGTACGCCGCTTTCATTTTGGCAAAATCATGGTCGTAGGTCGCCATATGATCTTGATCGATATTGGTAATCACCGCAGTCATAGGCTGCAAGTGCAGGAACGACGCATCGCTCTCATCAGCCTCAGCAATCAAATAACGACCCGCGCCCAGCTCAGCGTTAGTGCCGGCGCTGTTCAGAAGGCCGCCAATAACAAAGGTTGGCGACAGCTCCGCGCAGCGGAATATCTCTGTGATCAAACTCGTAGTCGTGGTTTTGCCATGGGTTCCCGCCACGGCAATACCATGTCGGTATCGCATCAGCTCGCCGAGCATTTGCGCCCGCGGGACGACAGGCAATCTTTGTGCCTTTGCTGCCAACAGCTCTGGATTTGTCGCTTCAATAGCTGAGGACACTACCAGCACGTCTGCGTCTTGGATCCATTGCGCATCATGACCAAGCAACACCTGTGCGCCCTTACTGCGCAAGCGCTGGGTGTTAGCAGACTCTTTTACGTCTGAACCGGTTACGGCATAGCCTTGGTTAATCAACACTTCAGCGATACCGCTCATACCGGCTCCGCCAATACCCACGAAGTGTATGGTGCGAATGCGGCCCATCTCGGGTACCTGATATTCGGTCAGCTCTGCCATCAGGATTCCTCCGCCCAGCTGCAGCGCAGTACTAGGGCAAACAGTGCGCATGAGATCATCAGACTGTTGCCGCCGTAGCTAATGAACGGCAAGGTCAGGCCCTTCGTTGGCAGCACGCCGACGTTAACGCCGACGTTCACTAGGAACTGATAAGCAAAAATGAAGCCCGCGAAATAGCAGCAATAGGCAGCAAAACGATTGCCCACAAGCAAGCAGCGCTTGGCCACTGATAATACGACGAAGACGAAAAAGCTATAGAGGGCGATCAATGCGATGGCACCAACGCTACCCAGTTCTTCAGCAATCACCGCAAAAATGAAGTCGTTGTGGGCCTCAGGCAGATAAGACAGTTTTTGAATCCCCTCGCCAAGGCCCAGTCCAAACAGTTCGCCGCGCCCGAATGCAATAAGCGCCTGCACCAGTTGATACCCCGTATCAAAGGGTACCGCCCAAGGGTCTGTGAAAGCGATCATCCGGCGCATCCGAAAGGGCTCAAGCCAAACCATTAGCGCAAACAGCAGGCCGCCACCAACAAGCATCAGCAGCACGAAACGCAGCTTCGCCCCAGCCATAAATAACACTGACAAGGTTGCAGCCAACAACACCGCAGCTGAGCCTAAATCGGGCTGGGCGACAACCAAGCCACAAATCGCGAATATCATGCCCAGCGGGATAAATATGCGCAGCGGCGACTGCTGTATCTCATCGTGATTGCGCGCCAAATAGCCGGCCAGATAAATCATCAGACCAAACTTAGCCACCTCAACGGCCTGCAGATTAAAACCGGGCAGGCGGATCCAGCGCGTTGCACCCTTCACCTCATGGCCCACGCCAGGCACCAGTACCAAGGCCACTACAACCAGGGACACCAACCAACCCAGCGTATAAAAACGCCGCCACACAGACAGAGGCATGGCCACCACAATAGCCATGAAGAATATCGAAATGCACAGATTCGCCCATTGTCTGGACAGGTAATCATCAGACATTGCCACCGAAGCGGAGCCCACCATGACGGTGCCAAATACCAGCAGTATCAGCCAAGGAACCAGCAACATCAGGCTTTCACGCGGAAGCTGCACGATGCGCGTACTCAAGTGCTTGCCCCTGATTCAGCTGCAGCCAAATGCTCGGCAACTAGTGCGCTAAAGTGCTCGCCACGCGCTGCAAAGTTCGGGTACATATCAAGGCTGGCACAGGCCGGGGACAGCAGTACGGTATTGCCGTGTTCGCCAAGCTGCAGTGCCGCTGCAACCGCTTCGTCCATATTGCCAACCTGCTGCCACGGTACACCGTGACATTCGGCAACCGCATTCAGATCTGGTGCGTTCGCACCAAGAGTCAACAGCAGCCTTACCCGGTTGTGCATCGCAGCACCCAAAGGCTCAAGGTCTGCGCCCTTGCTGTCGCCGCCAGCAATCAAAATCACTTGCTGGTCGCGTGCATAACCGGCTAGCGCCGCAAGCGTCGCACCCACGTTGGTTGCTTTGGAATCGTTAATGCAGCGAATACCCGCGGGGCCCCTCACCTCAGCAAAGCGATGGGGTAAGCCACTGAAACCTTGCAACAACTGGGCGGCTACCGGGGGATCGATCCAAGGCTCAACTAATGCCAAAGCCCACAGACAGTTCTCGACGTTGTGCATGCCAGCTAAGGGCAACTGGTCAACCGCAATCAGTGGCGCAGCATCGCGACAGAGCCACGGCAGACCCGCATGAGTTGCGACGCCCCAGCCGTGGGGCAGCGGCACCAAGGCCACTTTGACATCGCAGGGAGCATCAGCGGGGTAATCGCATGGATGGGCACCGACTCGATAATCGGCGTTAGCGTAAATACGCTGTTTGGCTGCGACATAGGCGTCGAAATCGCCATGCCAGTCGCGGTGGTCGTCGCTGATATTAAGTAAGGCCGCGCTGGCCAGCGGCAGCAACTCACTGTGCGCCAATTGAAAACTCGAAAGCTCAAGCACATATATTTCGTTGTTATCGTGCATTAGGTCTAGTGCGGGAATGCCCAAATTCCCACCGATGCCGCAACGCCGACCACTGGCCTGCAGCAGATGCCCGGCTAATGACACGACAGTACTCTTGCCATTAGTCCCGGTAATACCGATCACGGGCACCTCGACCGCGGCCATGAACAGATCGATATCTGAGAGCAACTGCAGTCCCGCTTGCAGCGCCTGCTGCACCAAGGCGTGATGCGGCGGTAATCCGGGACTCACTACTGCTCGTTCAGCCTGTGCCAGCACTTGCGCAGGCCAAGCATCGCAGTGCCAGTGAATTTCTAGACCGCACCAGGCTTCTGTCAGCACCTGAGCTGGTCGGCTATCTAGCACAATAGGGGAAACTTGCTCACCAAGCAGGTAACGGGCCACCGACTGTCCGGTAGCACCAAATCCTAAAATTACCGTGCCGTTGTCTTGAGTCATCGCAACTTCAGGGTCGATAAACCAATTGTGACCAACACCAAGGTGATGATCCAAAAGCGCACAATAACGCGGGGCTCCGGCCAACCCTTAAGCTCAAAGTGATGGTGAATTGGCGCCATACGAAACACTCGGCGGCCAGTCAGCCGGAACGAAGCAACTTGAATAATCACACTGGCGGTTTCCAGCACAAATAGACCGCCCATTATTAGCAAGACGATCTCGTGCCGAACTATGATTGCCAGCAGGCCCAACGCAGCGCCAAGGGCCAGCGCGCCAACATCGCCCATAAAAATTTGCGCCGGATAGGTGTTAAACCACAAGAAACCCAGACCTGCACCAATAAGCGCGCCGCAGAAAACCGACAGCTCCCCAGCCCCGGCGATATAGGGAATTTGCAGATACGCTGCAAATTCAATGTTACCCGTAACATAGGCGATTAGCCCCAGGGCTGCGCCGACCATTACCGCTGGCAAAATCGCCAATCCGTCTAAACCGTCGGTCAGATTCACTGCGTTGCTCATACCAACAATCATCAGATAGCCAAGCAAAACGAAACCGACACCTAGGGGGATGACTATGCTCTTAAAGAACGGCACATAGAGCGATGTCTGGGCTGGCACCTCGGCGACTTGATACAGATACAAAACTGCGATCAAGGCGAATACTGATTGCCAAAAATACTTCCATAGAGCAGCCAGTCCGGCGGCGTTTTTGCGCGAAATTTTAAGGTAGTCGTCGGTCCAGCCAATCAGGCCAAAAGCCAAGGTGACGGCCAAAATAAGCCACACATAGTGATTGCTCAAATCTCCCCACAACAAGGTTGTTACGGTAATGATCACTAGAATCAACGCCCCGCCCATGGTGGGCGTGCCAGCCTTACTAAAGTGCGAGGCGGGGCCATCGTCGCGTACCTGCTGACCAATCTGCGACCTGCTCAGCCAAGCGATCATTCGCGGACCGATTAGCAGCGATACCCCTAGAGCTGTTACCACACTAACCATTGTGCGCAAGGTCAGGTATTGAAAGACCGCAAAACCGCCAACGAATTGCGATAGGTATTCTGTCAGCCACAGCAGCATTAGCTGTTCTCCTTAAAGAGGTTTTCAACGTAGGCCACATCACTGAACGGATACTGCACTCCGGCAATCTCCTGATGTTGTTCGTGACCCTTGCCAGCGATCACTACAACATCGTCAACGCCAGCGGATTGCACCGCTGCGGTGATTGCGGCGCCGCGATCTTCTAGCGTCTGCGTTTTTTCCTGCTTCGCTGTCGTTAGACCCCGCAACATGTCTTGCAGAATACGATCTGGGCTTTCATCGCGAGGGTTGTCCGAGGTGAACCAAAGTCGGTCAGCATACTGGGCGGCCGTCTGAGCCATTTGCGGACGCTTACCTCGATCGCGGTTACCACCGCAGCCCACTACACATATCAACTTGCCACGACAGTGTGCGGCGAGTTGACCAAGTACTTTCTCCAAAGCATCCGGTGTGTGCGCGTAATCTACTATGACTTTTGGCGTGCCGTAGGCGCCTGCAACCACCTGCATTCGCCCGGGTACGCTTTGCATTTGCTCAAGAGCATGGGCTAGATCCTGTACACAGTGACCAGATCCCAGCAGCACGCCGATGGCCGCGGCAATATTCGCCACGGCAAATTCTGCTGCCACTGGCAATGTGCTTTCAAGCCGACCCCACGGCGTATCAAATAGGACGTGCATACCCTTGCGCACTGCTGTGGCCCGCCAAGCGATATCGCCAGAGCTGCCATAGCTAAGCACCTCGCTGGCGCGGGCACAGGTCAGCAGCTTGCGTCCCATATCGTCGTCGGCATTGATAACCGCCAGCTGCAGCGGCCAGGTAGTAAACATTTTGGCTTTTGCAGCGGCGTAATGTTCCATGGAACCGTGGTAGTCCAAGTGGTCACGGGTAAGGTTGGAAAAGACGCCTACATTCAAGTGCAGGGCAGCAGCCCGCTGCTGATCTAGGGCATGGGAACTGATTTCGACAACGGCCCGCTGCAGGCCCAACTGACGAAAGTTTGCGAATTGGCGCTGCAGGGTAACGGCCGCAGCGGTAGTGACCGCGCTGGGCATCAAGGCTTGCAAACTACCCCAACCAAGGGTGCCACTGTACCCACTGGGCGTTCCCAAGGCATTGCTTAGACTGCACACATGATGAGCTATGGAAGTTTTGCCATTAGTGCCGGTTATCCCAACACACTGTATCTGTTGCGAGGGGTCGTCATAAAAAGCAGCCGCCAAAGCACCGCGCTGCGCCGCAAGTTTTGGCACATACAGCAGTGGTACCTGGGGTTGAGTCGGCGCTGTGGCCTGAGCATCGAGTAGCACCGCTACGGCACCACGACTTACGGCCTCATCAATATGACTTTGGCGCTGCGCGTCGTCCCGCGCGCAGGCTACAAACACATCGCCTGCTGCAACCTCATTGGAGGACTCACTCAAACCCACCACGCCCTCTATGGCCTCGAGTTGAGCCAAAATTGCCGGATCAATTTCTACTCTTGCCACACCTAATTCCTCGCCAGTGCCTGCAGCGCCGAGTCGGCGTCGATAGCGTCTCGGGGCCGCTTGTCTGGGGCCGCTCCAAGCATGCGCAAACTGTGTTCGGCCACTCTGGCGAACACAGGCGCAGCTACCTTACCCCCGCTGGCGGCACCGCCGGCGGGTTCATTGACAACAATTACCATCACAATCTTCGGGTCACTGACTGGCACCAGCCCAGCAAACCAAGCCACATGACGCTCGTCGTCATAGCCGTCTTTGCCCAACACTCTCGCCGTGCCGGTTTTTCCAGCAACCCGATAATCACCAATACTGGCGCCGGTAGCGGTACCCCCCGGCTGGGTTACCTGTTCCATCATGGCGACCACATGCTGTGTGTTTTGCGCATCGAATACACGCTCGGCGTCCGGTGCACGCTGTTGTTTGAGAATGCTTAGAGGAATGCGCTTGCCATGGCTCGCCAACGTCAGATAAGCCGCAGCGAGCTGTAATGGGGTTACGTTGAATCCGTAGCCGTAGGACATGGCAGCGCGGGAGATCCGCGAATAAAGACCCACGTTGCTAAACCGACCGACTACCTCGCCGGGCAGCCCCGTACCAATGTACTGGCCAATACCACTGCGCTGCAGGACTTCGAAAACCGCGTCTTGGGGCAGCTCTAGGGCGACCTTGGCAATTGCTACTTGGCTCGACTTTTTAATTGCCTCGGCCAGCGTAACCGTGTTCAAGTTAATCGGATCTTGAATCATTTTGCTGTCGATCCAGAAATATCCCGGCGACGTTTCAATCGGCGTCTCCACCCGATACTGCCCACTCTCCAGCGCCGCCAATGCAGTAAAGGGTTTGATGGTTGAGCCCGGATCATAAAGATCTGTCACCACCCGATTTCTGTTCGGCACACGGCCGTTGAATGGACCATTGGGGTTAAAGGATGGCTGATTAACCAGCGCCAAGATTTCACCTGTTTTAGCATCCACCATAATCAATGAACCGGATTTAGCCGCATGCCCCTGCACTGCGGACTTCAGTTCGCGGTAGGCAATATATTGCAGACGCGAGTCGATACTGAGCTGTAAATCTGCGCCAAAGCGCGGAGCGTCGCCGTAGCGGAGGTTGCCCACTGTGCGGCCTTGGCGATCGCGCAGGACGGTTTTAATGCCAGCCTTACCCTGCAAGCGCTGCTCAAAAGCCAGCTCGATGCCTTCAAGGCCAAGGTCGTCAATATCCGTTAGACCAACAACATGAGCCGTTGATTCTCCTGCCGGATAGTAGCGCCGATACTCTGGCTCCAAGAACAGATGCGGCAACTGCAGGCTGCGAATCTTATCCATCCTCTCCCAGCTAAGATGCCGCCTGAGGTACAAATAGCCCTTCTGCCGATTGCGCTGAAGAAGTTGCTTCAAGCCAGTCACTTGCATATCTAATTGCGCCGCCAGCGCATTTAGCTTGGCTTGATTAGCTACATCAAACTGACGCGGATTTACGGCGACGGCGAACACCGGCGTGCTGACCGCCAAGGCCTCCCCGTTGCGATCGTAGATCATGCCGCGCATACCCGGCAGGCGTTTGTCGTAAACCGACCGCTTGTCGCCTTCTTCCTGCAAGAAATCCCGCTCGGTGACGCCCAGATACACTACCCGCACGGACAAAGCGCAAGCGGCGCAAATAAAGCACCCTAAGAACAGGTAGTGACGCCATGCACTCATGGAGAGATCTCTTCCACCTGCTGCGGGAAGACCATTTGCAGTTCTTCGCTAGCGACCACTTCAACCGTTTGCAGACTGGCAAAAGTACCCCGCTCTAAAAGCAGGCGGCTGTATTGGGCCATGCTGCGATCTTGTTTGCTTTGCAGCTCGTCCATAGCCCTGTGCAGCAAACGCATCTCCTGAGCCGCTGTGACGAGCGCCAATCCGCTAGCGCCAACCGCCGCAAACAATGCCAGCATGATAATGATTTGCCAGCGCACTAAGCCTACCGGCGCGCTTTTGGCGGTTCTGCGTTTGCGGCGCTTGGCTGCGGCGGCCATACGCTGTTCACGGGGTGCCGCAGCAGATGCCATCGTTATCGCACCTTTTCCATAGCACGCACCTTTTCAATAACGCGAAGAGTCGCACTGCGAGCGCGCGGATTTGCAGCTAGCTCAGCAAGTGACGGCTTTATCGGCCCGGCAACCAATCGCCCCGGCACAGTTTGCTCCAGCTCGCGCACAGGCAGCCGACGCGGCAGTTTGGGTGGCTGACTGAGGTGGCGGAACGCATGTTTGACCTTGCGATCCTCTAGCGAGTGGAATGAGATCACCGCTAACCTGCCGCCAACGGCCAGCGCATCGAATGCTTGCTGCAAGCCGTGATCCAGCTCGCTGGCTTCTTCGTTGACAAAAATTCTTACCGCCTGAAATGTTTTCGTCGCGGGATGTTTGCGCTGCACACCCTTGGGCCGTGGCGAAACTTCTGCCACGATAGATGCCAGCTCGGCAGTCGTGTGCAGCGGACGCGCGGCAACAATGGCGCGAGCGATGCGGCGGGACTGGCGCTCCTCACCGTGGATCCACAGTACCTTGGCAATATCTTCCTCTGCCGCTGCATTCAACCACTCCGCTGCTGATAGGCCCTCAGCCGGATTCATACGCATATCCAAGGGCCCGTCGGCACTGAAGCTAAAGCCGCGCGTCGGTAAATCCAATTGCGGTGACGAAACGCCGATATCCAATAACAGACCCTGTACTGCGGTCGTACCAATGTCCTGCAAGATCTTTTCTATTTGAGAAAATCGCGCCTGATGAATTGAAAATCGCGAATCCGTGGCCGCTAAGTGATGGCCTGCGGCTACCGCCTCTGGGTCTCTGTCCAGACCGATGAGTCGGTCATCTGCAGCCAGTTTCTCTAGCAACGCCCGACTGTGCCCGCCGCGCCCAAAGGTTGCATCAACAAAAACGGCGGGGGCAGCCCTGTTCGCTGCCGCATCGCCCAATAGGTGAGTCACCGCCTCTACAAGCAAAACGGGTATATGCTCTAGGGAAGTGGAACCCGCCAGCGACGAAGCTTCGATGTCGGGCCGGATCATAACGACAGATCCTGAAAAAATTCTGCGTTGCTGTTCATCGCCGCAACACCCTCTTGCAGCCAGTCATCGAGCCGCTGCTGCCAGTGATCGGCAGACCAGACTTCAATCTTGTTACCTTGCCCAACTAGGACCAGTTTCTTTTGCAAACTCGCGTATTCGCGCAACATGGTAGGCAACAACAAGCGGCCAGCCGAATCCAGCTCTAGATCCGTTGCGTGTCCGATCAACAGACGCTGCAGCAGGCGTGCTTGGGCATTCATGTTGGATAGGCCCTCCAGCTTCGCCTGCACAACCTCCCACTCGCTTAAGGGATAGACCAGCAGACAGGACTCACGCATATCAATTGTGACGACCAAACGGCCGGCACTGGCAACCATTACGGTTTCGCGATAGCGCGCCGGCAGGGCCATGCGACCCTTGGCATCCATGCTGATACTGTTGATACCGCGAAACACGATGATGCATCGAAGTGGGCGTTGTCGCGCATAGGAACTGAACGTCAGCGTGACCAATGATACGACACAGCAAGCGAGCGCTGCCTTGATTGCCTCGACAAACGCAGCCGCTGCAAAAAAAGTACGCGTAGCAAACCGGCCTGCCATCACACTAGTGCGGTTCTACCGCCAATTTTTTGCCTAACTTTGCTTTAGTTGCCGTCTATTTGGAATCTGTTCGCTCTAGCCTAACTCTCTGTTAAGAGCGCCCACTTTCCTCCACTTTTACCCAATTGCCGACACTATAGTCCTCATCCGCAATGAGTCAACTAGAGAAAGGTGGCAAAAAGGCCATAAGCGGCGGAAATATAAGCAAATTTTTTCAGAAATTTGACCCAATCGGCGCTCCGAGCGAAGCCGCTAAAGACACCCGGTTTGTGTGAGAGGAAATGAGAGTCAGCCTGTAAGCCGGGTTCTGTCGTGAACAGTCATTCATCTAGGGCCATCGTCACCAATGGCCTCAAGCAGCCTACCCAGATCCAGCGCGGACCACGCCAGTGGATCTCTATTTGGCCTTGCTCCAGGTGGGGTTTACCTTGCCACGACGTGTTACCACGCGTGCGGTGCGCTCTTACCGCACCCTTTCACCCTTACCGACAAACCGAAGTTTGCAGGCGGTCTACTCTCTGCTGCACTTGCCGTAGGCTCTCGCCCCCCAGGCGTTACCTGGCACCCTGTCCTATGGAGCCCGGACTTTCCTCCCGTTCGTCAGATGACGAACCGGCGACTGTTCGGCTGACTCTCGCGCGCAGGTTACGAAGCTCAGAAGCGAAGTACAAGCGTTGTTCAGCGTTCATTGTCGCCTTGCCCACTGCTCAACTGCAGGGCTAAATCGTAGGCTTCTTTTTTTCTCACGCCGCAAATTTGGGCCGCGAGCTTGGCGGCTTGGGTGGGCGCCAGTTCTTGCAGCAAAGCGGTAACAACATGGGTTAGGTCGAATCGGTTAGTCACGCTCTCTGCCGCCTCCACGACGCAGACGAATTCACCCTTTGGGGTTTCCGCTAACTGAGCCAACACTTCGTGAGCCGAGCCTGTAAGAAACGATTCGTACTGCTTGGTCATTTCCCGGCCAATCATCACCTGCCGGGCGGATAAGGCAGCGATATCGGATAGAGCAGCCCTAATCCGATGCGGGCTCTCCAAAAACACTAGGGCATCTGGCATCATCAACCAGTGTTCAAGTTGCGAACGGCGCAATCTTGGTTTGCTGGAGAGAAAACCCACATAGCGAAAAGGCTGGCAAGGAATAGGACAGACGCTTAAGGCGGTAGTGATCGAACACGCACCGGGCACCGGTACAACGCGAAGACCCGCCTGCCACGCCAACTGCAGCAACAGATAACCGGGGTCATTTATTAAAGGCGTGCCCGCATCGCTGACCAAGGCAACATCGGTACCTTGCCGCAGCCGCTTAACCAACTGCGGGGCGATATGCTCCTCATTATGTTCGTGCACGCTAAGTAGCTCACACCCTGTATGGTCGATGTGCTGCAACAACACCCGCGTTCGTCTGGTATCCTCAGCGGCAATAACACCGACACGATTCAGAGTCTCGATACCTCGACGACTGATATCACCTAGGTGTCCAATTGGTGTGGCAACCACGTAGAGAATTCCTGACATGCCCAAGCATTTCCTCGCCATTTGTATCTGCATTGTGACTGTGTATGGCTGCCAAAGCAGCAACCAATCCTCATTGCCACGGCAGACGGCAGACTCGGCAAGAGCCGCGCCAGCTATTGAAGCCGCAACTTCCAGCTCGGACGCGCTGCGTCAGCGTTACTCAACGCCAGCGGACCGGCAGGCTGCAAACACGCTGCGTCGGGCTGCAGCTGCCCTTGATGCGGGTAACTTGCAAGCAGCGTCGCAGCAACTGCTGCAGGTACCCGGCAACCCGCGACTCGCCGATGTCTACTACCGCCTGCTGGCCGCAACCCAGCTTGGCCGAAGCGACCCGCTTGCCGCCGCTGAGTCGCTGCTACTGACCCGAGCAACAGTTGCAGCCGACGCCAGGCTTATCAATGAGATTTGCTCGATATTAGGAGCCAGTGAGTGCGTCGTGCTAATGCAAGTCATCGCGCAACAACTAGCCACTACCAACACCCGCAGCGACCAGGACGCCACTTGGGCCACACTGCAAGACACCTCCGCGCGGCCACTGTCGAACACACCCACCGCGCGTGAATTGGCGGCAAAACTTGCCGCCCGCGCGCTGCTCATGCCGGAACTGAGCGCCGCAAGCGCCAAAGTCCAACGCACGGCAGCACAGTGGATTGCCCTGCACCGCACCATGACTGCGGCCGCTTCGGTACCGCAAGCGCAGGCAGTTTGGACCGCTTGGCAGCGACAAAACGCCAACCATCCAGCGGCCTTGATACCACCCACCGCGCTGGCACAGCTGATGAACTACACAGCACCAAAGATCTCGGTAATGTTGCCGATGACGGGGCGTTTAGCTGCCGTGGGCCGTGCTGTTCGTGATGGATTCGTCGCCGGCTACTTAGCTGATCGCAGTCAAAATGCGACCGCGCCAAATTCTTCAGTCAACGCAACTTTTTTTGATAGCAATGTCCATAGTGATGCCAAGCTCGCTCAGCTCAGTGAGGAAAATGCGAGTAGCGTGATCGTCGGGCCGTTGGTGAAACAACGGGCCCAAGGTGTGGTCGCGGCCTTGTCGCTCAGTGTCGCGCCAACCAATGAAGACAGTAATTTGCGGAGCATACTGCTGTTGAATCGGGTGGCAGATACCGGCATTTTGCCAGCACGCACTAACGCGCTGACCGTCCACCAGTTTGCAGCTGCGATTGAAGACGAGGCCCTGACGCTCAGCGAAAATCTAAAGGCTCTTGGTCACCAGCGCTTGCTCGTCATAACCAACCAAGAGCCATGGGCTGCTCGGGCAAAACGCGCCCTGCTAGAACGGTGGCCCGGGCCAACCAGTGTCGCAGAGTTCCAGCGACCACGAGAAATCACCGACGCAGTGGGCACAGCCATGGGCGTTGAGGCGAGTCAAAATCGGCGCG
>JAACDW010000224.1 GCA_009936775.1 Pseudomonadota bacterium | reverse complement strand
TTTCTGGCATCAACACCGGCGACATCGCGGCAGACGACCGCGTGCTTGCGGCAGGAAGCTGCACCACAAATGCCATTGTGCCGGTGCTCAAGGCCGTGAATGACCAATACGGTATCGAGTACGGCCATATGGAGACCGTGCACGCCTACACCAATGACCAGAACCTCATCGATAACTACCATTCGAAAAATCGTCGCGGTCGTGGCGCGCCGTTGAACATGGTGATTACCGAGACCGGCGCCTCATCGGCGGTCGTTAAGCTGTTACCCGAACTGGACGGCAAACTGACCGGCAACGCCATTCGAGTGCCAACACCCAATGTGTCTCTGGCGATTTTGAATTTGACCCTCGAACAGGCAGCCTCTGAGGAGGAGGTGCGCGAGTTTCTGCGCTCGACGGCCTTGCACAGTTCGCTGCAGCGGCAAATTGACTTCACCACGTCGCCGGAGATCGTTTCTTCTGACTTGGTAGGTAACCGCCACGCCTGCATCGTTGATGGCGAAGCCATCATTGCCAAGGATAACCGGGTAGTACTCTACGTCTGGTACGACAACGAATTCGGTTACGCCTGTCAGGTTGTGCGGGTGGCTCAAAAGCTTGCGGGTATTCGTTACCCACTGATTCCAGAAGACGTCGTTAAGATGGGCTTTTAGACTGCCGTGAGCACCCCTGTGCGCACGCGTATCGCACCATCGCCCACGGGAGACCCCCATGTGGGTACAGCCTATATGGCGTTATTCAATTGGGCCTTTGCGCGCCATCATGGCGGCCAATTTGTGTTGCGTATTGAAGATACGGATCAGGCCCGCAGCACGGCGACCTCAGAACAAGCAATTTTTGACGCCCTGCGCTGGCTCGGGCTTGACTGGGATGAAGGCCCAGAAGTTGGTGGACCTCATGGCCCGTACCGGCAGAGCGAGCGCAAAGACATTTATCAGCAGCAGGTGCAGAGCCTGCTAAATAAAGACCATGCCTTTTATTGTTTTTGCACCAAGGAGCGTCTCGATGCGGTGCGCGCCGAGCAGCAGGCCAACAAACAAACGACGCGCTATGATGGGCATTGCGCCTCGTTAAGCGCTGCGCAAGTGGCGTCGCGAATGCAAGCCGGTGAGTCCCATGTGATTCGCATGCGGGTGCCAGAGCAGGGCGATTGCACCTTCACGGACAGGCTGCGCGGTCCGATAAGCATTCCTTTCAGCCAGATCGACATGCAGGTACTGGTCAAAGCAGATGGCATGCCAACCTATCACCTGGCGGTGGTAGTGGACGATCATTTGATGGGTATCACGCATATTTTGCGCGGTGAGGAGTGGCTTAACTCAGTGCCCAAGCATCAGTTGCTGTACCACTATTTTGGCTGGCCCCCGCCGGAACTGATTCATCTGCCGCTGCTACGCAACCCCGATCAAAGCAAATTATCGAAGCGCAAAAACCCTACCAGCGTGACCTATTACCGAGACATGGGCTATCTGCCCGAGGCCTTGGTGAACTACTTAAGCCTGATGGGCTGGTCTATGCCGAATGAGGAGGAAGTTTTCTCTCTGCAGCAGATGGTTGAGGTATTTGACATTGACCGTATGACGACTGGCGGACCGATTTTCGATCAAGCTAAGTTGCGCTGGCTAAACGGCCAATACTTACGCCAGCTCGACAGCGCACAGTACGCGCAACGCATACAAGCGTGGATGCTCAACGCGAATAAGCTGCAGCAATTGATTCCTCTGGTGCAGGAACGGGCCGAGCGGCTATCAGACCTGCTGCCCTTGGTGAACTACTTGCTCGGTAATCTGCCGACCTTGAGCGAGGAGGACTTCGCGCACAAGAGCCTTCAGCGTGAGCAGGTGCTCAAAGTCCTCCATCATACCCTTAGCACTTTCGATAACATGCGCGACTGGCAGCGCGATGCCTTGTTTAGTCAATGCCAAGGCCTCGCTGCCGCCATGGAGCTTAAATTCCGGGACTTTCTATTTCCCCTATTCATTGCTACCAGTGGCCGGGCGGTATCGTTGCCGTTGTTCGACTCTTGGATGTTTTTGGGCGCAGACATGTCCCGCGCGCGCCTGCGCACGGCGCTGGATGCACTTGCGGTGTCTAACAAAGAGCGCAAGCGATTGGATAAAGAATATCAGGCTCTGCCAACCCTGATGGCTGCAGGCGATAGCCCAGCCAATTGACAGTAGGGTAGCGCAGCCCTACCATGCGCGCTCTTTTCGGGGCCATAGCTCAGCTGGGAGAGCGCGTGAATGGCATTCACGAGGTCGGGAGTTCGATCCTCCCTGGCTCCACCATTTTCTCCACGGGACTTTTTTTGCCTGCTCTGCGGTGCATGAGCAACTCGCGCCGATTTGTTGCGCTGATACCAGTCGCTACTCAGACGTTCACCAAAAATTAATGAAATTTAGCCCTCGTTCAACTAGCATAGCGGCGTTCGCAAGGCGGTAGTTGAGCAGCACAAGGTTTGACCGCGTGGCGCCGACCATTAGCCCTTCCCTGAGATGTGCCACAGGCTAACGTCGCAGGAAAAATAAGAAAAAAAATCGAGGAGAGTCTGCCGTGCCAAATTTACAACTGTGGATGCTGCGAGGTGCCAGCCGATTGAGTATCTGTGCCGGGATGACTGCTGCCGGAATGGCCCTGTCACCACAGCTGTTGGCGCAAGCGGCAGAGTCAACTGAACAGTTAACAACAGAACCCGTAAGTGAGGCGGCCCAAGGCAGCCCGCCCGCTGTGGCACCGCTACCAGTCATTGAGGAGGTTTTCGTAACCGGCTCGCTGCTTCCACGCGGCAACTACATGAGCAACGCGCCGATTACTACAGTGGATAGCGAGCAATTCGAAATCACCAGCACGGTCAACCTTGAGTCGCTGCTCAATACCATGCCGCAAATTTTGGCAGGCAGTGACCGCACCAGTACTTTCGGTTTTGGCTGGGCCACAGCAGACCTGAGAGGACTTGGCGAAAACCGCACTCTGACCTTGCTGGATGGCAAACGCATCGTGCCTTCTTTTGCTGATGGTGGCACCGTCGACCTGAATCTGATGCCCCCCGGCATTATTGAGCGTGTCGAAATCCTTACCGGGGGAGCCTCGACAACCTATGGCTCTGATGCGATGGCCGGGGTCATCAATCTCATCACCAAGTCAAATGTTGACGGCTTCGAGATAAATGCCGCGCCCGAGTCAACTGGCCGTGGCGACGCGCAAATTCATAATGTCGCAGGCACCTGGGGCACCTACTTTGGCGCAGATCGCGGCCATGTGATGGTCCATGTGGACCTAAGTAAGAGGCGTTCGCTGGGTTATCAGGACCGCGATTTTTCCAAGAGCATTAACGTCGACGCCTACGACGCCGCTGGAAACCCTACAGGGTTTGTCCCCGATTTGTGGCCGGTTAACACCTCAGGTGTCTTTACTTCTTTCGGCAACGCCCCAGATTATCAGTTTTCATCCCAAGGGGACCTGGTGTTGTTCTCCGCAGCCGAGCAGGGCTACAACAGTGCGCAAGACACAATGCTGCAGCTTCCACAGGAAAGGGGAGTGATATTTGCCAAGACCTACTGGCAGGGTGATGGCTTCGAGTTGAGGGCACAAGCGCATATCGCAAACAGCAAACTCGAACGCCAACAGCCGCCTACGGCCTTTGGCTGGCAGTCGCTTGCAGGACCAGCGCAAATTACTTTTGAGGCCAATCCTTTCTTGTCTAACAGCGCCAAATTCACCATGTTGACCAACCCGCTTTTCCAGTTTTTTAATGCTGGTGGCAATTTCGACTTCAATGGCAACGGCATTCCCGATATTGCCAATGTTTTCCTTGGCCGAGTGGTCGACGAGCTCGGGTCAACCAGCTGGGACCAAGAGTATGCATTAAGCCAATTCGAAATTGGCTTGTCCTTCGACCTTGGGGATATGTGGAGCGTCGATTCGTCCATCAACTACGGCGAAATTGAGATGGATTGGCTGGTCGATCCGGCACTCGATCTTCCTAGAATACGCCAAGCGCTGCTGCTGAACCCGTTTGACCCTACCGGGCAGACCTGCATGAACCCGTCGAACGGCTGTGTGCCATTGAACATATACGGGCCCAACAACCTTTCCCAGGCGGCACAAGATTTCGTGCGGACGAACATTGATATGAACAACAGTTCGAAACTGCTCACGTTCAATTCTGTGCTGACCGGAAATACGGCTGACTTTTTTGAAATGCCGGGCGGGGCAGGTCCTCTCGGCGTCGCCCTTGGCGTGGAGTATTTGCAGCGCGAGCAGACGCTCACCACAGACG
>JAACDW010000038.1 GCA_009936775.1 Pseudomonadota bacterium | reverse complement strand
GTGCAGACTTTTGCTCGCGGCTGCCGTCCGCAAACACGATGGCAGTAGTGCTAAGGTTCAGTACATCGGCAATGGACTCTCTGCTCAGCGAGGACGTCGCAGTGAGTTGTCCCGCAGCGATGGCGTCGTCGATAATGTCTGCCAACAAAAGTTCAATCGGGTAGACGTCTGCGCCGCGAAGCGCACGCTGCTGCAACTGCAGTAGCTCCATGGCATGGGGCGATTGTTGGGTTTCCAGCGCAAACCACGGCGTTTGTCTGACATTTAACACGGCGTAGAGCTTTTCTTGCAGCGACGCGGTATCGGGTAGTCGTGCCAAGGCCGTTTTCGCGCTCTGCAGTATGACGTCCAAAAACGCAAATAGCGCGCCGTCGAACACCTCTTCTTTGTTGCCGAAATAGGTGCAGAGGCTGGCGCGAGAAATGGTTGCCTGCTTGGCAATATCCTGCATCGACGTGCCGCTAAACCCCTGGGCTAGAAACAGTTGCCCTGCTACTTCTAGAATCTGCTGCCGCCGTTTTTCCTTCGATAACAACTCGCGCCCCTTGTCAGTTTCCTACCAGTTCACGCACGCGGCAGATTGGCAGACAACAGACATAATGCCAATAAGTGTCTACTTTTGATGTAGGTCCTGTTTAGGGATCTTGCGGCAAGGATTGCTGTGCGCCCGGCCTTATCAGAACAATCGGTAGGGGGTGCTTAGCGCCACGAGTCCGGCGCTAGCGAGGAACGGGCCCAAGGGCATGGGTTGGCTTGCCCGCATGCGGCGACTGGCGATTAAGATCAATCCCGCAGCGATGCCGGCGACGGCCGCGAGCAGAATAATGGTCGGCAGAGCCTGCCAGCCGAGCCATGCGCCCAGCGCTGCGGCGAGCTTGAAATCGCCATGCCCGAGTCCTTCCTTGCCGCGCAGAAGCTTGAACATCCAGTAGACGCTCCACAGTGTGAGGTAACCTGCTGCTGCGCCAACAACCGCATCTTGCAGTGTGGCGAAGTAGCCTGCCACATTGATGAGCAGGCCAGCCCATAGCAGCGGTAAGGTGAGGTGATCGGGCAGAATAAAATGCTTGAGATCGATCAAGGATGCGCAGAGTAGTGTCCAACACAGAGCCAGTGCTAGCAGAAAGTGTGGCGACGGCCCGAAGGCCAAGGCGAGCCAGCAGCATAACAGTGCACCAAGACCGCCAGTGACGACATGCTGGCGGCCCATTAAGCCGGCAAGTGCACTGCCTAGGAAGCCGTGGCCCAACTCGTCTGTTAAGGCTGATGTGGCGTCGGTTTTGTCTTGCGCCTCCAAGGCCGCGCCTATGTAACAAGCAGCTAGGGAGGCCAAATAGCCCAAAACTGCGCCGCCAGCCAAGGCAGCACCGAGCAGAACGGCAGCATGAATAAGGCTAAGTGAGGGTTCTACAGCGGTCACGATAGGTTTGTGATGAGCGCAGGCCAATATGCCTATGCGCTGGCCACAGGATTGCTGGCTGCGCCTTCGTTGCTGAGAGCCGGCTCGTCGGCGATGCCAACATGAAGCATGGGCGAGGCGTCGATATGCTCGGCGTTCATCATGGATGCGACGCGCTGCAGCGATGCCACGATCATAGATTTTTCCCACTCCTCGAGTTTCTCAAAGGCCGCGCTGAACACATCTTGTAAAGGCTTGGGGGCCTGTAAAATCATCGCTTCGCCCTGTGGTGTCAGGGTGGCATGTACAACACGCTTATCCATAGTGCTGCGGTGCCGGGCAACAAGGCCGCGTGTTTCAAGTCGGTCGAGAATGCTTGTCACTGTGGCTTGGCTCAAACTGACATGAGTAGAAAGTCGCGAAATAGCCACCGCCCCCATTTCCTGAATGGCCTGCAATACCAACAACTGAGGTGCGGTGAGTCCCGATTTTTTACTCAGTTGTCGCGAGTACAGGTCGGTGGCTCGGATGATCTTGCGAATGGTGATCAGGACTTCGATTTCTTGGCTCATGTGCGTTGTTTTCCGTTGTCGTTGGTAGCGCAGGGCAAGTCTGGTGGCGAGTTTGGCTACCTGCGACGCGTGCTGTATATGCCATCAAATGTAGCCTGCGTCACGAGGGAATAAAGGCCCGATCTGCTGCAAGCGAAGCATAAGGCCCACCGTAGCCAGCGCGAATGCTTAGTAATCGAAAGAAAAGACCGTAGCTCAAAATAGACGAAAGTCGGTTCTTTTACATCAAAGAGCATTTATTTCCTAAGAATAGCCCATTTGCTTCGTCAATGATGTAAGCTTTTGGTCGATGACGCTAGGAGCGGTGGAATATTTTCATTCGTTTGCAAAATATTAGCGCTAGAAGAAAAGTGCAAGACGTCCGTCCCGGTACTGAGAAATGGCGCGCATAACCGCGCTATCAGCAAAAGGAGAGCAAGTGAATTTCCAACGAAGCAAGATGAATCAAGCGGTGGTCGCTGCGATTGTCTCTATGACGGCCGGCCACGCCGCAGCCGAACAGGGTGTGATTGAAGAGGTTGTCGTAACGGCGACCAAACGGGCCGCGAGCACGCAAGACATTCCGGTAACAGTCGATGCGTTGACGAGCGACACGATCGAAGACTTTGGAATCACTAATTTTGAAGATTACCTAATCCAACTTCCTGGCGTGACAGCGGGTGGCAGCGGTCCGGGTCAGAACACGATTTACATCAGAGGCATCGCCTCCACGACGCCGAACTTAACAACAGCCGGCGTGGCGGGGATTGCGCCCAATGTGGCCCTATATTTGGATGAGCAACCACTGGGTCAGCCCGGGCGAAATCTGGATGTCTACGCGGCCGATTTAAGCCGAGTTGAAGTTCTAAAAGGCCCGCAGGGTACGCTTTTTGGCGCAAGCTCACAGGCAGGTACAGTTCGACTGATTACTAATAAACCAGATTTTTCAGGATCTTACGGTCGGCTTAGCTTTGACGGCTCGAGCACAGAAGAAGGGGAGGGAAGTACGAAGTTCGAGGCCATGTACAACCTGCCTATCTCTGATACTTTCGCGCTGCGCGCGGTTGTCTATCGCGACGATCAGGGCGGATGGGTCGACAACGTACCGGGCACATTAACACTGCAAGAAAGTGCGCGGTTCCGCGATGCGGGTTACGTGCGAAGCAACGGGGTTCCGGTTTCAGCCGCTCGTGCAGGCTTAAATTCAGCGACGTACATCAACAGCCTACCCGAGCAAGTGGCATACACCAGCGCGCGTATTCCCTTCGATCCTTACGATCCTAGCTCATTGGTGGAATTTCGTGCTGCCGATAACGAAGCGCTCGTCGAAGACGACTTTAATGACACGCTCTACACCGGTGGTCGACTGTCATTGCGTGCCGAGATAAATGAGGACTGGAGCCTCTTACTTGGTGCCATGACCCAAGAACTTGAGACCGACGGAACTTTCACTGCTGATCCAGCTCTGGGTTCTGATTCCCCAAGCATTCAGCGATATAGCTCTGATCAACTTGAAGACTCCTTCGACAACTTTAACTGGACCCTAGAAGGTCGGATCGGAGAGTTGGAAGTGATCTACACGGGGGCCTATACGGAACGTGAGACAGATCAAATCGTCGACTACACCGATTACATGTTTGTCGGTCAGTACTTGCCTTACTACATCTGTGATGCCTCAGTGAGTTATCCAGAATACAATTACTACCAAGATGGTGCGCCATCAAACCAGTCGTTTGGCACATGCTATGAGCCTAATCTTTACGCGCTCAGCTACTCCGAAACGCAGGTGCAGACCCATGAAGTGCGCTTTAGTACGGATCAGTCGAAAGACCTGCGCTTCACGGCGGGAGCCTTTTACAGCGATTTGCAGCTTGAGGAGCGGGTAGACTTTAGTTACCCAAGCGTTAACAAGATTGATTTCTTTGGCTTCTATCCTGGCCAATCCATACAGGATGCTCTCCCCAACAACCCGTTCCCCGGTTCAGTAATAACTCAAGAAGGTCCGTACCCCAGAGATACGGTTTTCCGTAACGACGTGCGCCGAACCGATAAGCAACATGCATTTTTTGGTGAGGTTAGCTATGACTTCACCGACAAGCTCTCGGGCACTTTCGGGGCGCGCTACTACGATGTTGAGGTTGACTTGGAGGGTGGCGCCAACGCGACATTTTGTAACCCGTTCTTCGGGGGTGATCAGGATGCCTTCGGTACGAACATAAGCGATTTGTATGACGGCGATGGCTCGCTGACCTTTGTTGGCGACTGTTCGTTCAGACCTACACTGCAGTCTGGTACTACCTTCGAGGAAGCGCTTGCTATCTGGCAGGAAGGCGACGCCTACAGCGTTGGTCGTGGCCAGTACGTAACGGCACCTGCCGCTGTTAGCGAAGCAGAAATTAGGGGTTTCCTGAAGGCCCTTGATGCACCTGATGTTGCCAGTGCAACAGGCACGATTGTGAAACTGACGATGAGCTATGAGTTCTCCGACGACGTTTTGTTGTATGCCACCTACTCGGAGGGCTACAGACCGGGACTGCTAAACCGCCCCGGGGGTGCTCAGGGTCCCAATGGATACGAAGTGCCATTTGAACTGGCGACAGACGATGTAACCAACTATGAACTGGGTTGGAAAGCGGACTTAGCTGACGGTACGTTTCGTATCAACGGCAGCGCTTTCTTCGCCGAAATCGATCGGTTGCAAACAACGATCTTCGATCCGAGCATCGTCAACTTGTTTTTCTCTGATAACGCTGCCAATGCTGAAGTGAAAGGCTTAGAGGGGACTATGACTTGGTTGCCGCCTGCGCTGCCTGGTCTAGCGATAGGCGCCTCTTACTCGCTGCTTGATACCCAAATCACAGACAAATTGATTCCAACGAATGATGTTCGAGAGGGCGACTCTTTGGCGTTTGCGCCGGAAGTCCAGTTTAATGCCAATGCGCGTTACGAGTGGGGTATGGCGAACGGATGGGACGCTCACGTCATGTATAATGTTGCTTACTCTGATGACTCTTATAGCGACATCATCATCATTAACCGCGATCGCGTGAAAGGTTGGACGATGATGGGGGTTAGTGGCGGCGTATCGACAGCAGATTGGGGCGCAACGTTGTATGTGGAAAACCTCACTGATAAACGTGCAGAGCTGACCAGAAACTATGTTAACGATAGGTCCAGAGCTACCTACGCCCGACCCAGAACCGTTGGCTTGAGGCTGAACTTTAAGTTCTAACGCCTAAAGCCAGTAGGGGTCATAATAAAGCTCCCTGTTGGGAGCTTTTTTTTTGTCGAAGGAGTCTGTGTTGGAAGCACAAACGCATTGGGTAATAAGGCAGGCAATAGAAACCGGTGACTACCATAAAGCGTTAAAGCTGCTGACGCGTGAGCCAGAAGAGAACAGTGAGACGCTATACCTTAAAGCCGTCTGTGCTCGGAAACTCGGCAAGCCTGAAGAGGCAATGGTGCTCCTCGACAAGCTCATTTCCCTACACCCCAAGCATGGCCGAGCTTTTCAGGAGAGAGGCCATATATTGAGAGCAGGGGGCAATTTGCGTGGAGCACTTGCCTCCTTTGGGCGAGCAACAGAGGAAAATCCATCACTACACGTTAGTTGGCGGGCGCAAGCGGAAATACTGTTAGCTGCTGGCCGGACTGAAGAAGCTGAAAGGATCAAACCGCATATTCAGCGTTTAGTGAAAATGCCCAAACCGCTGCTCTATTCACTGGATATGCTTTCACAGGGTGCGACAGGGAAGGCGGAGCAAGCCTGTCGAGAGTTTCTTGGCGAAAATCCGCACCATGTCGAGGCTATGCGGTTGTTAGCCCAAATAGCGGTTCACATGAATGTTCTCGATGAAGCCGAGTTTCTCTTGGAGAGTGCGGTCTTGTTCGAGCCTCATAACCTAGCTCTTAAGACAGACTACATTAATGTTTTAAGAAAGCGTCAGAAGTTACCGGAAGCGCGGGAACACGCGTTGGAATTGTTCGAAAGCGACAAAAACAATCTGTACCTGAAGTCTCAACTCGCGGTTATCTCTCTGCAACTTAGTGATTATGCAACTGCGCTTGCGCTGTTTGATGATTTGTTGTCGGCCATGCCCGGAGAGCCGGTCACCTTGACTTCAAAAGGGCATGCGCTCAAGACCATCGGTGACACCGAAGCTGCGATTAGGTGTTACCGAGAGGCCTGCAGAGAAGGTGTTATTCACGGAGAGGCCTGGCAGTCTTTAGCAAACCTTAAGACGTACAAGTTCGAGGAAGCCGAAATCAAACGCATGCAGAGCCTCCTCACAAATCCAGCGTTAAGAAAGATGGATCGTGTTTATCTGCACTTTGGCCTCGGCAAAGCTTATGAGGACAGAGGCGAATACGATGCGGCATTTTCTAATTACGCAAGCGGCAACCAGACGAAGCGAGCCGAGTCGAGATACATCGCGAAGCATATGACCGAGGAATTTGCGGAGCAAAAGCGTGTTTTTACAAGCCTGAAATCTTCAGGCGAGGGTTGTGGCGCACCTGATCCCATTTTCATTGTTGGCATGCCTCGAGCTGGGTCGACGCTGTTAGAACAGATTCTTTCCAGTCATTCTCAAGTCGACGGCACCCAGGAATTGCCGAACATTTTATCTGCGGATCAGCAACTGCGCACACGCAATAAGGATTTCAATCGGCTCACCTATCCCCGTGCGATAAAGGATTTAAGCGCCAGTGACTTAGTCGACTTTGGGCGCGCCTACATCGAGGACACTCGTACGCATCGCAAGGAAGCGCCGTTTTTCATTGACAAGATGCCGAATAACTTTCGCCACATCGGTCTGATAAAACGTATTCTGCCCAACGCAAAAATTATCGACGCGCGACGGCACCCCTTATCCTGTACGTTCAGTTGCTTCAAACAACTATTCGCCGAAGGGCAGGAGTTTTCTTACGATTTGGAGGACTTAGGTCATTACTATCGCGACTATGTGCGATTGATGGATTTCTGGCACCAGTGCTTTCCTGATGAAATTCTACACGTGCAATATGAGGACGTAGTGGATGATCTTGAGTCACAGGTTCATCGCATCCTCGATTATTGCAATTTGCCTTTTGAAGAGGCGTGCATGAACTATTGGGAAACAGACCGCGCTGTAAAGACACCCTCCTCGGAACAGGTTCGCCAGCCGATTTTTAGGTCTGGCGTTGAGAACTGGCAAGACTTCGAGGCTCATCTCGAGCCCTTAAAGCGGGCGCTAGAGGAGACCCTGTATGAGTATCTTCCACGCAACTAGGTGCGTTACGCCTCAATGTTTCACCCAGTCCTTGATGTTTGGCAGAATTTGGAGATGTGGCTCGACCTGCTGAAGGAGGCTTTAGCTGAAGATGTACGGCAGCGGTTTCAGATTGTTTAGCCATTCCCAGGTAGGGCGAAGTGTGGCTCGGTTTGGCCTGCTCGCGCTGGCTGTGCTAACGCCATCCCTTGGCTGCGCAGATTTAACCCGACAAGCGCAGACACCCATTGTGGTGATGCTGTCCCTAGACGGCTTCCGTTACGATTATCTCGACCAGCACCCCGAACAAAGTCGTAATTTGCAGCAAGTGGCGGCTAGCGGCCTGCAAAGTACTGGGCTGCTGCCGGGGTTTCCCAGCAGCACGTTCTCCAATCACTACAGTATTGTCACCGGCCTATATCCCGGCAATCACGGTATTATCGGAAACGGCTTTTATGATCGCAGTCGCGGTGCGCGTTATCGTTTGGGTGATCGTCAGGCGGTAGAGGACGGCACTTGGTACGGGGGCGAGCCGCTGTGGGTGGCTGCAGAAAAAGCGGGCCTGCGTGCGGCCAGTTTTTTTTGGGTTGGTAGCGAAGCCGACGTACAGGGGATCCGCCCAAGCTATTACAAAACCTACGACGGCAGCATTGCCAACAGCGCAAGAGTCGATCAAGTGCTTGAATGGTTGGCGCTGCCCGTGGGACAGCGGCCGAATCTTGTAACCCTGTATTTCTCTACGGTAGATACTATCGGGCATCGATTTGGCCCGAACAGTCCGCAGCTTAAGCAGGCCATAGCCAGCGTTGACAAAGACGTGGGGCGACTGATGGCGGGACTTAACAAGATCAATCAGCCCACCTATCTGCTGATCTCTTCAGACCATGGCATGCAGCAGGTTGATCACAGTCAAATCGTTTACCTTGCCGAGTACATTGACCTTGAGCAATGGCGCGGCGCGCATCAGATCATTACTGGCAGCGCCTATGCCTTCTTTTACAGTGCCGACGAAATGCTGTTAAGGCGGACGGCCATTGGTCTGGCCGAGGCTCCGGGTATGCTGATACTTGAACCCAAAGACTTTCCCGCGACGCTGAACTTTCCCGAGCGTGGTCCGCGCATTCCAGATCTAATCGCCGTAGTGGATGCGCCGAAGTACATCAGTTTTCGAGTTGGCATGGGCCGTCCACCGCCCCAAGGTGCGCATGGCTACCTACCGAAATCCAAGGCCAGCATGAAGGGCATTTTCTATGCCACGGGTCCAGCTATTGCGCCGGGAAGTGTTGCGCCGGACATTGAAAACGTGCACCTGTACCCCTTGGTGATGCATATCTTGGGCCTAACTCCAAATGCTCCCATTGATGGCAATATTCGGATACTTGGCGATTACCTGCTCGACGTTGAGAATGCAGCGCATTAATCCAGCAAAAAGCGCATAGACAAATCCAGCGGCATTACCTCCTTGGTGAGGTCGCCGCAGGAAATAAAGTCAACGCCCGTGGTTGCAATAGCGACAATGGTTTCGCGGTCAATACCACCGGAGGCTTCTAACAGTATTTTGTCTCGGCTCAGTGCAACGGCGGTGGCTGTGTCGGTAAGGGAAAAATTGTCGATTAGAGCAATATCCGCACCGGCACCTAGGGCTTCGCCTAGCTCTTGGAGATCTTCCACCTCAACCTCTACGGGCTTGCCCGGATGATTTGTTTGCGCGGCGCGCACCGCTTGGCGAATACCGCCGGCTGCGACGATGTGATTCTCCTTCAAAAGAAATGCATCAAATAAACCAATACGGTGATTGCCGCCGCCGCCGCATTGCACCGCGTACTTTTGCGCCAGACGCAAACCCGGCACAGTTTTGCGGGTGTCGAGCAGTTGGGTGTTGGTCCCGGCGAGCAGTGCGACATAGGCCGCCGTACGGGTGGCGGTGCCAGAAAGAAGCTGCACGAAATTCAGCATGCTGCGTTCGGCAGTGAGCAAGCTACGGGCGCTGCCCTGCAGTTCGAACAGCACCTGTTCGGCGACTAATGAGTCGCCATCCGCAACCTGCCAGTCAATCCGCACCGATGGGTCAATTTGCTTAAGAGTCTCATTTACCCATAAAGCACCGCAAAAAGTACCCGGTTGCCGAGTAATGACCCGAGCGCTGGCTTGAGTGGTCGGACTAATTAGGCTGGCTGAAATATCGCCATCGCCAATGTCCTCATGCAATGCCTGAGCGACATTGTCGCGAACCGCCTGATTGAGGCTGTTAGTATCAAGGGGGTGGAAGTGCAGGTGGGCGTCCATGTCCTAGTCTCGTATGCAGTGCAAGTTTTGCAGAAAGTCGTTGCGCGTGAGATCCGCTTGAACGCATTTCTCTTGGATTTGGGCAACACTTAGGTAATGTAGATGTTGGGGAATGATGACATGTATATCGACGCGACACATCGTCTGAGTAGCGCGCAGATGCATCCCAGTGAGCACTGTGATCTGCCGCAGCTAGACGCCGGTACCGATACTGGGGTTCAGGGCGCTTTTTTAGCGCAGCTGATCGTAGTGCACTGCATATCGCTACCCTTAGGCGAATTTGGTACCGGCGCGCCATCGCGCCTGTTCACCGGGACGTTGGATTTTAGCGAGCATGGTAGCTTTGCTGAGTTAGCAGGCGTTCGCGTTGCCCCCCATCTGTTCATTGATCGGCAAGGTCATGTAGAGCAGTTCGTGCCCTTTGACAGGCCTGCTTGGCATGCGGGTCAGTCCGCTTGGATGCAGCGCCAAGGCTGCAATCGTTTCAGCTTGGGCATCGAGTTGGAAGGCACTTGGACTGAGGCCTATGCCAATGCTCAGTACACAGCGCTAACCGATGTGTGCATGGCGCTCTGTCGGCATTATCCGAGCCTGAGCCCAAGTGCCATTGTCGGGCATCAGGAAATTGCGCCGGGCCGCAAGGAAGATCCCGGCCCGCATTTTGATTGGGCCAAATTACTGCTGCCAATACATCGGCAGCTGCTTGGTAGCCTGATCTAAACGCCGCAACAGCGAATACAGCGAACAGAATCAGAGAAAGCGAACAAAGAGAGCGAATAAAGAGAACGAACAAAGCGCTTCGATAACCCCATCAACAAAGACAACTGATAAAGATAACTCAGGCGCAAGGAGTAGATGAGTGAACCATTCGGACCTAGAGGGTTTTGATGCACAAGAACAGCAAGAATGGTTAGACGCCCTAGAGGGGGTGCTCAAACGCGAAGGCGTGGCAGCGGCTTCGGCGCTTCTGCAAAACCTAGCAGGCCGCCTAACACAAACTGGCGCGAGCCTTCCCTTTGCGGTGTCGACCCCATACCGCAACACAATTCCCGTTGCTGACGAAGCGCCCATGCCCGGTGATTTGTTTATGGAGCGTCGCATCCGCAGCCTAATTCGCTGGAACGCGCTGGCCATGGTGGTGCGTGCTAACCGTCGTCCGGGCGACTTGGGCGGGCATATCTCGAGTTTTGCCTCATCCGCCACCCTCTATGACGTCGGCTTTAACTATTTTTTTCGCGCACCCCAACGGGTGGAATCGGACGCCGATGCCAGCCGCTTTGGTGATCTGGTGTACATTCAAGGGCATGCCTCACCGGGCATTTATGCGCGCTCATTTTTGGAGGGTCGGCTGAGCGAGGCGCAGCTGGACAATTTTCGGCGCGAAGCAGATAACGAGGGCTTGCCCTCCTACCCCCACCCTTGGTTAATGCCCGATTATTGGCAATTTCCAACGGTTTCCATGGGTTTGGGGCCATTGCAGGCCATCTATCAAGCTCATGTAATGAAGTACCTCGATTCCCGAGGCTTGGTGGAAATGGGTGATAGAAAGGTTTGGGCCTTCTTGGGTGACGGCGAGTGCGACGAGCCAGAGTCCTTGGGCGCCCTGCCCCTGGCAGGTCGAGAAAAACTCGACAATCTGATCTTCGTGGTTAATTGCAACCTGCAGCGTTTAGATGGCCCAGTGCGCGGTAACGGCAAAATTATCCAAGAGCTTGAAGGCTACTTTCGCGGCGCGGGGTGGAATGTCATCAAGGTGGTCTGGGGGCGGCACTGGGATCCGTTGTTCGTCAAAGATAAGCAGGGGTTGATGCAGCGTGCAATGGACGCCACCGTTGATGGTGAATACCAGAACTTTAAAGCAAAGGGGGGCAAATATGTCCGCGATAATTTCTTCGCCAAGCACCCAGAGCTGCTGCAGATGGTTGAGCATTTAAGCGATGACGACATCTATCGCCTCAACCGTGGTGGGCATGATCCGTACAAGGTTTATGCGGCCTACCACGCGGCGGTGAACCACGCCGGACAGCCCACGGTAATTTTGGCGAAAACGGTCAAAGGCTACGGTATGGGCGACGCCGGAGAGTCTGAGAATACGACGCATCAGGTGAAGAAGTTGAGTCTTGAGGAACTGAAGTATTTTCGAGATCGATTCGACGTGCCGCTACGGGACGATCAGCTCGAAGACGTGCCCTATTACCGGCCCGGGGAAGACAGTTCTGAGATGCAATACATGCGGCAGAGCCGTGAGGCCCTCGGCGGTTATATGCCTCGTCGGCTGATGGATCAGCAAACATTCGAAATTCCGCAGTTGTCGGTGTTCAAGGCTCAGTTAGAAGGCAGTGGTAAGCGCGCAATCAGCTCCACCATGGCCTTTGTAAGAATCCTAGCGACCCTGTTGCGTGATAAAAATTTAGGTAAGCGCGTTGTGCCCATTGTGCCCGATGAAGCCCGGACCTTTGGTATGGAAGGCATGTTCCGCCAGCTGGGAATTTATTCTTCGGAGGGGCAACTCTACGAGCCAGAAGATTCAGACGAGTTAGCAGCTTACAAAGAGTCCAAGTCAGGACAGGTGCTGGAGGAGGGTATCAATGAGGCCGGTGCCTTCGCCGCATGGATTGCCGCAGCCACCTCTTACTCCACGCATCAGTACACCTTACTGCCGTTCTATATTTACTACTCAATGTTCGGCTTTCAGCGTGTTGGTGATTTGGCGTGGGCAGCTGGCGACTTGCAGGCCAAGGGCTTCTTACTGGGCGGCACAGCAGGCCGGACGACCCTTAACGGCGAGGGTTTGCAGCATCAAGACGGCCATTCCCATTTGCTCGCATCCACAGTGCCGAACTGCATTAGCTATGACCCGGCCTATGCCTTTGAGTTGGCGGTTATCATTCGTCGTGGTCTTGCCCATATGTATGTGGAGCAAGCTCCGGTTTACTACTACCTCACCCTGATGAACGAGGCCTACTCGCACCCGCCCATGCCTGAAGGCGAAACGATTGAGGCAGACATAATCAAAGGCATGTATCTGCTGGAAACGCTGGGTGAACCCAGCGCGCCAAGAGTGCGCCTGCTGGGCAGTGGCGCGCTCTTACCCGAGGCGCGCAAGGCGGCCCGGCAGCTGTCCGAGGTTTTTGGTTTACAGGTGCAGGTCTACAGCGTCACCAGCTACACGGAGCTGGCACGTAATATCCAAGATCATCAACGCGACATGCTGCTGAACCAACAGCAAGCAACGGTGCCATGCCATGTCAGCGAGCTGCTCAACGGCGAAGATGGTTGGGGCGATGCACCAGTGATTGCCGTTTCTGACTATATGAAGGCGCTGCCAGAGCAATTGCGGGCTGCTATGAAGGCACCGCTGCGGGTGCTCGGAACCGATGGATTTGGGCGTAGCGATACCCGCGAACAGCTGCGGGCCTTTTTCGAGGTCGACAGCAGTTTTATTCAGTACAGTGCACTAAGCGAGCTGGTCGCTGCCGGGCATATGCAGTTGAATTTAGGCGATATTCAGCAGCAGTTGGGCATCGATAGCAGCAAGCGTAATCCGCGTGAGCACTAACGAGGCGATGAAGCACAAGCGAATGAACGGAGTACTGGTTTGAATATCGTGTTACCAAGCTTGGGTGATATAGACGAAGTAGAAGTCACCGAAATCTGCGTAGCCCTGGGCGATACTGTAGGCGCCGAGACGCCGGTTATTGTGATTGAATCAGATAAGGCATCTATGGAAGTGCCCGCAGGCGCAGCAGGCACTATTGCTGAACTGCAAGTCAGCATCGGCGACCGCCTCGGCGAAGGCGCTGTCATTGGGCGGTTGGACGCGCCAGTTGGGCAGGCACAAACTGCGGAAAGCGAGGCGGCAACGGAACCGGCAGACAAACAAGCCCCTGCGGCGACGTCAAGCGCGCCATCGACCAAGCCTGCAGCGTCATCCGCGGGGCTGCAAACAGTGCAAATACTGGTGCCTGACTTAGGGGATATTGACCAAGTTGAGGTTATCGAAGTTGCGGCTCAAGCGGGCAATCGGGTAGCACCCGGCGACCTGCTGGTGGTGCTGGAATCTGACAAAGCCTCCATGGAAATACCGGCAGAAATTACCGGCGAACTGCTGCAAATGAAGGTCGTCGTTGGTGACCAAGTGGGTGCAGGGAGCGTGCTCGCCTTAGCGAAAGTGACCCAAGAAACAGGACAAATTCAAGTAGATCGCGCTGAGATCGCGTCGCAAGCACCGAGCCCTGCCTCTAGCGCCGTTACTGCGCCCCAAGTGCCAGCAACACCGAGTTCCGAGCAGGCGCCAATTGCCCAGCAACACACCGGCGATACCGCTGGCTCGTCTGTTTATGCTGGTCCAGCCACCCGACGTTTGGCGCGGGAAATCGGCGTGCCGCTGAGTCAGGTGACAGGCAGCGGTAATCGCGGGCGGATCACTAAGGATGATGTTAAGGCGTGGGCCAAGGCGCGCATGAACCAAGCCAGCAGCCAACAGACATCGGCTGGTTCGGGCATACCTGCGCTGCCGACGGTGGACTTCGCCAAGTTCGGTGACGTAGAAGAGGTGGCGTTAAGCCGCATTCAAAAGCAGGTCGCAGCAAATATGCAGCGGTCTTGGCTCAACATTCCCCATGTAACCCAGCACACCTTAGCGGATATTGAGGACCTGGAAGCCTTTCGGCAGAGCCTGCGCGAAGAAGCCCAAGCGCGAGCCGTAAAGCTCTCACCCCTGCCGTTTATTATTAAGGCGGTATGTCATAGCCTCGCCGCGCATCCGAAGCTTAATGGCTCAGTAAGCGCGGACGGTGAGCATCTGATTTTCAAGCACTTTGTTAACATTGGCATTGCCGTAGACACGCCAGACGGACTCGTAGTGCCAGTGATTCGTGGGGCCGATCAAATGGGCATTTGGGCATTGGCGCAGCAGGCCCAACAGCTAGCCGAAAAGGCGCGTTCGAAAAAGCTGGCGCTAGACGATCTCAGCGGTGGCACCTTTACCATTTCAAGCCTAGGGGCGATTGGTGGCACCGGTTTCACGCCCATCATAAATGCACCAGAGGTCGCTATTCTTGGCGTTGGCAAGTCAGCAATACAGCCCGTTTGGCAGGGCGAGCAATTTGTTCCACGACTGCAGCTGCCGCTAAGCCTGTCCTACGATCACCGGGTAATAAACGGCACCGATGGCGGACACTTTAGCGCGACCCTCGGGCAGCTGTTAGGAGATATGCGTCGGCTCATGCTCTAGGCCTCAATCCTTCAGCGCGGCGCCCCAAACTCAGACGCTAAGGCGCATTGTTGGGGCCGCGCCACTGATCCTCTTGCTGACCCAAGACTAAGGTTCTGGCTAACACAAAGAAATAGTCGCTGAGCCGGTTGAGGCAAGCGCCAGCGGTTTCTAAGCGCTGGGCTTGCTGGGCATCTAAGTCTGCATGCCACGCCTGCATGGCCGCCCAAAAATCGGTTTCCGCGCGTCGGCAAATGGTTCGGCACATGTGGGCATGGGCCGCAGCAAGGTTGCCGCCGGGTATAACAAACTCTCGCAGCGCAGGTAGCGCATTGTTCAGCGCCTCACTGTTAGCCGTGACCGCGTCCAGTCCTGCGGCAATGGCCGGAGTCTCATAGTCGCCGCCCATGGCGACTACCGCACCAATATCAAACAGCAGCTGCTGTTGTTCGGCCAGTTGGGTGTCGAATACGGCCGCACTGATATGACAGCGCAGCAGGCCAATGGCGCTGTTAAGTTCATCAGTGCTGCCCAACGCTCGGACTAAGGCATCGCTTTTGCTCACCTTGCGATTATTGGCGATACGCGTCTGACCCTTGTCGCCGTTGCGGGTGGTGACTTTGGTAATTCGTGAAGTGTCCTTACTCATAGCTAACTATGCCTGCCTGAAGTTTGTCATGCTTAGGCATAGTGCTAACCTGCGATAAATTATCAACCCGCAGTCTGCGAGTTGTTCATAAACGAAGGTTTCATGCTTTTGGCTCTGGGAAAGAGGAGGTTTTGGAACGAGGGAGTTTTGGGAGCGAATATGCCGTCTTTTGATGTGGTGAGTGAAATGGACATGCACGAAGTGCGCAACGCGGTGGATCAGGCGGTCCGCGAGTTGGGTACGCGTTTCGATTTTCGCGGCGTGGAAGCCAAAATTGAGCTAGAAGAAGAAAGCATTTTGCTAACCGCGCCGGAAGAATTTCAGATCGGCCAGCTTAAGGATATTTTGCGCGGCAAAATGGCTAGCCGAAACGTGGACAGCCGCGCCTTAGTGCCCGGCGACGTTGAAGGCGCAGGCAAGGTTAAGCGTCAGCGCTTTACCATGGCTCAGGGTTTAGACAAGGACAACGCACGCTTGGTTACTAAGGTGCTGAAAGATTCCAAACTGAAGATTCAAAGTCAGATTAACGGCGACAAGGTACGTGTTACGGGCAAAAAACGCGATGATTTGCAGGATGCCATTGCTGCCCTGATAGCCAGCGATTTGAACATACCTCTGCAGTACAACAACTTTCGTGACTGAACTGGCGCTGTGCACAAAAGATGTGCACAAAAGAGATGTGCTAAAGATGTGTGCTGGCGATGACTGACAGCGGCGACTCAGCGACACCGAAAACAGGCTCAATTCTGCGTCTACTAATGGATCGGCGCATGATGATCTGCCTAGCCACAGGTTTTGCCTCAGGTTTGCCGCTATACGTTGTACTGCAACTGGTGCCAGCTTGGCTGCGCATGGAAGGCGTCTCGCTCACGGCCATCGGTTTTTTTACTGCCGTACAGTACCCCTACGTCATAAAATTTCTCTGGGCCCCGTTGGTGGAGCGATACCCGCTAAGCGCCTTGGGGCGACGACGTAGCTGGATGCTGCTCACCCAAGTCGGTCTGATTTTGTGCATTGGCTCGCTGGGTTTTTGGCGGCCTGAAGACGCCATGAGTACCATCGTGCTTATCTCAGTTGGGCTGGCTTTGTTCAGTGCCACCCAAGACATTGTGCTCGACGCCTACCGGCGCGAGATTTTGCAAACCGATGGTCAGCTTGCCATGGGCAACACGGTGCATGTGCAGGCGTATCGGGTAGCCGGCTTGGTGCCGGGGACGCTGGGCATGATCCTAGCGGGCAGCATTGGCTGGGATCTCAACTTTATGATTATGGCTGCCTTTATGAGCGTGGGTCTGGCGCTGCCACTATTGGTCGGCGAGCCAAAAAACGCTGCGCCGCCGCCGCAAAGCCTATGGCAGGCTACGGTGATTCCATTCCAAGAATTTTTTCAACGTCGCGCCCTTGGACCGGCGTTGGCGGTGCTGGCCTTCATGGTGTTGTACAAACTTGGCGATAATATGGCCACAGCGCTGGCCACGCCTTTTTACCTGGATATGGGCTTTAGTACCGAAACCATTGGCTTGGTTGCCAAGGGCGTATCCCTGTGGGCCGTTATCATTGGCAGCGTCATTGGTGCCTTCGTTGTAGCTCGCATCGGCATCAATCGCTCGTTATGGGTATTTGGTGTGGTGCAGATGATTACCATTTTGGGCTTCGTTTGGCTGTCGCAGGCTGGTGCAGATGTTTGGGTGCTTGGAGTGGTTATCGCTGGTGAATACATTGGTGTTGGCCTAGGCACCACGGCGTCAGTGGCCTTCATCGCGCGGGAGACTTCGCGTTTGGCGGTAGCTACCCAGTTCGCGATGTTTACTGCCTTAGCCTCCCTGCCCCGAGTGGTGGCGGCCAGCTTCAGTGGTCTAATCGTCGACAGCATCGGCTGGACCGAATTTTTCTATTTCAGCACGCTGTTGGCGATTCCCGGCATGCTGTTGCTGTTCTGGGTTGCACCGTTTAATGCGCCATACAACCTGCAACAAGACGGTGCAGGTCAGGGTCAGGGAACGCGCGGCAGTGGCGGTAGCGGTTGATGACGCGCAGCTTGCTTCCTTGGCGCGTTTAGGCCGTCCAGTGAAAGGCCTTGGTGACACGCTGGCCTTTAAACATCACTCCTTCATCGCGGAGGCGGCGTTGCTGCTCGCGCATTCTGCGGCTATTACGCGGGGCGATCTCAAGAGATGCGTTGACCACCCGATGCCAAGGCAAGGTGGTACCTTGTGGCAGCTTGCTCAAGGTGGTGCCAACAAAACGGGCATACCCCGGCAGTCCAGCCAGCCGCGCCACTTGGCCATAGCTGACAACTTGTCCCTCGGGTACGCTGGCGATCACCTGCCAGATACGTTCGGCCTTCGACAACTGCGGTAGCGCATCGGCATGACTCCCTTGAATTGCATCCGCAACGCCTCCAGTGTCTTGGTGATGCCCGCTTGAGTCCTTGCTAATGCCTTGGTTATTGCTGTTTTGCGCCATGCCCATTGTGGAAATGTACCTGCTCATCGAGGTAGCTGGCTATATTGACGCGCTGCCAACCATCGGTTTGGTGATGCTCACAGCAGTTATTGGCGTCGCTCTGCTCAAGCGGCAAGGTTTGCAAACACTGACGCGAGGCACGCAAAAAATGAATCGCGGTCAGATGCCAGTGCAGGAAATGGCAGAAGGCTTGTTGCTAGCTGTGGCTGGGGCGCTGTTGATAACGCCGGGGTTCGTAACCGATGGTATTGGCTTTCTCATTTTGTTCCCGCCGACGCGGCTGGCAGTAGCCCACCTGCTGCTTTCACGGGTGCAGGTGCAAGGCTCGAAGGGAGGCTTTCACGGAGGTTTTCAGAGCAGTGGCCGGCACGCCGATAGGTCTGCGTCAGGTGCGCCAGAATCTCAACGGCCTACCCAAACCCTCGAGGGCGAGTACCAGCACAAGGATGACTGATACCCAAATCCAGGGGGGCGTCCAGCATTTGCCGTGCCTGACCCACCTAGGGCGGCGAAAACGGCAAAAAATTACCCGAATCTGCCGCCTAGGGCTTGAAAAGACTCCGGTCGGCTCTATTATGCTCACCGCGCTTAGCACTCATGAGGTGCGAGTGCTAAACCGTTAATCTACCGGTTGAGGCGCTGGGTCTGAGAACTCTCAGGGAACGCAGAATCAGCGCAGGTAAGAATTAACGAATCCAAATTGGAGTAACTGGGAGACCATAGTTCATGAATATTCGACCCCTACACGACCGTGTCGTTGTACGCCGGTTGGAAGAAGAGACCACCAGCGTCGGTGGCATCGTTCTTCCCGATTCTGCAACCGAGAAGCCTTCGCAAGGGGAAATCCTTGCTGCTGGCCCCGGTAAGGCGACAGACAGTGGCGACTTGCGTGCACTGGACGTTCAAGTCGGCGACAAGATTATCTTCGGCCAGTATGCCGGCAGCACCGTAAAGATTGACGGTGAAGAACTGCTGATTCTGAGCGAGAGCGAAATTTTTGGTGTTTTGGAAAGTTAAACCTGCCGCCAAAGTTGACACGATTAAGAGTCCGACGCGATTAACGGTCTGACACGATTAAGAGGAAATAAGCGATGAGCGCTAAAGACGTAAAATTTGGAGATGACGCCCGCATTGAAATGCTGGAAGGCGTCAAT
>JAACDW010000223.1 GCA_009936775.1 Pseudomonadota bacterium | reverse complement strand
CGCCTTTTAATGCGCAGGAACTGCGCTAGCGCAGGGGTGCGTTAGCACCGCCGAACGCGGTATGGTGTCGACGCACACAGCAGTTTGGAGAGGGCTCATGGAGCAATATCACAACCCTGATGAAAGTCAGGTCGCCAAGTTAATGGCCGCCGATGCGCAAGCACCTGTGGCAGCACTCAACTTATTCTGGTTTGCGCAGCGTGCTCAATATCAGCCTGAGGATCCAGAATATGGCACTGCCGCTGGCGATGTTTCTGGTAGCGAGGCCTATGCAGCCTATGCCGCCGAGGCGGGACCGGCAATTGCTCAACTCGGTGGGCATGTGGCATTTAGTGTGGCGGTAGATCAGGTAATGATCGGGCCGCAATCAATGCACTGCGATACCGCTGCCATTATGGTGTTTCCGACCCGCGCAGCCTTTATTGAAATGCTCTCAGCGCCGCAGTTTCAAGCTGCATCTCGCCACCGCAAAGCGGCGCTCGCCAACCACATCATGCTGCATTTGGATGGCACGCCTTTCACTTCCACAAGTTAGCAAGGAAAAACTGGGGGATAAGCGATGACAGATCTTGTACTGCGTGAGGATATTGACGGCATTGCCGTGCTCACCTTGAATCGGCCGGAGAAACTCAACGCACTCAACGTGGCGCTGTTTCAAGACCTCCTTGATCACATAAGAGACATTGCCGCTCAGGCAGATAGCATTGGCTGCGTGGTGCTTAAGGGCGCCGGGCGGTGTTTCTCTGCCGGCCACGATTTGGGCGATATTGCGGCCGGCGAAAAGTTACCTCGGCCTAATTTTCAGGCCAAGCTGATTGAGGCACTAACGGAACTGCCGCAGCCTGTTATCAGCGCAGTGCATGGTCATTGTTATACCGGCGCGCTGGAACTGGCTTTGGCCGGCGACCTGATTCTGGCCAGTGCAGGTGCCAAGTTTGCGGACACCCACGGTAAGTGGGCGTTGCAGCCAGTATGGGGTATCAGTCAGCGCCTGCCGCGCAAAATAGGCAACGCCAAGGCAACAGAAATGATGCTTACCGCGCGCACGTATACCGGGGCTGAAGCATTGGCTATGGGTCTCGTCGTGCAGGTTTTTGCCGATGCGGACTTTGCAACCGAAGTGCTTGCCTACTGCCGCGAGATGTTACAGAACTCATGGCACTCTTTGCGCGGCTACAAAACACTGCTCAATGCCACTGACGGCATGAGCTTGGGTGAAGGGCTTGCTTATGAGGTTTATAACGGTGTTGGCACTGGGCCTGATATGGCCGAGCGTATTGCCGGTTTTGGCCGCAAAAAATGAAACCAATACCTGCGGCCACAGTTTTACTGAACCGATAATGTCTCACTGCAAAATTCCATTGCGCCAACAAGTACCGCAGTGATGCCCCAACCAGAACTGCAGCAGCCAGTCGCTTCTTCGGCCAGTAACGGGTGGGTCATGGTATTGCTCATGTCAGCGGCCACGGCGCTGGCGCTGGCTTTCGGGCGATTCGGCTATGGCGTACTGCTGCCTGCAGTGCGCGATGATATGGGCATCAGCAATACGCTGGCGGGAGCCATTGCCGGTGCCAATGCTGCGGCCTATCTCGGCGGCACCTTGCTAATGGCCTGGCTCGCTGGCCATTATCGACTGCTCAGCATTCTTCGCGCTGGTATTGCCTTAGTGGTGCTTGGCCTGCTGGGCGCTGCGTTGAGTGCGTCGCCCCAGATGCTGATGTTGTCCCTCGGTGTTGCGGGACTTGGCGGGGCATTGGTCTGGATTCCTGCGCCAGTGATTGCTGCCGACTCTGTTGCCGCCGCTAACCGTCCTCTCGCCGTTGGGCTGATGAGCTCTGGTATTGGTCTGGGCATAGCCTTTGTCAGTACCTTGGGCGGTAACTTGCGCCAATCAGCAGGCGACGGAGTTTGGTCGCAGGTGTATCTGATACTCTGCGCGGGCGGCTCGATAATTGTTGCGCTGATTCTGCTGGTGGTGCGTCATTGGCAGTCTGCGCCCAGCGGTGGTGGTGGGATAGGCGGATTTTCTGCGCTACAACGGATGCCCGGCTGGCTGCCGCTGATAGTCGCCTATGCTTGCTTCGGCTTTATGTACCTGCTCGTGCTCGGCTTCCTTACCTCGCGCCTTGAAGACGACAGCGGTTGGAGCTTGGCCGATGCGTCTTTGGCCTTCTCTGTCATGGGGCTTTCCATGATATTCGGTGGTCCTTTGTTTACTAGCATGGCCCAGCGCTTTGGCTTGGCCTTAGTGCTGAGTTTGGCCTTCGCGTTATGGCCTGTATTTACCCTAATGGTGCTCACTGGCTTGAAGCTTCCAGTACTTTTGGCCTGCCTGGGTGTTGGCTTTTTGTTCAGCGCGCTGCCAAGTCTGATTACCTTGTATGTGGTAGAACACACCACGACAAGGGATTACGGCGCAAGTGTTGCGGCGGCGACGTTAGTCTTCGGTCTTGCGCAAGCGGTGTCGCCGCCGATAGGCGGCTGGATCGCGGACGTTGGCGGCAGCTTCTTTGCAGTGTTTGTGCTCTCTGCCATTGTGAGTGTTATTGGCTTGATGGCAACGCTGCGACTGCCCCGACAAACAGGGCGCAAGACGCATAAAGCAGAATAAAAAGTAGGCCCGCATGCGGGCATCAACAGTTCTAGGGGGAACTATGAAACCACTTGAAGGCATAACCATACTGGAATTTTCCACCATGATTACCGCTTCGTTTGCCGCCATGATGATGGCCGAACAGGGTGCCAAGGTTATTAAGGTCGAGCCAATGAATGTCGGTGATCCGATGCGTTATATCGGTGCCAACAAAGGCGGTATCTCCTCGCTGTTTGCGAATTGTAATCGTGGCAAACAGTCGATTCGCGTTGACCTCAAAGTGCCGGAAGGACAGGAACTGATACGTGATCTGATCCCTCAGGTGGACATTGTGATTCATAATTTTCGGCCCGGCGTCATGGACAAGCTAAACCTAGGCAGCGAGGCCCTGCGTGAGCTAAATCCGCGTCTGATTTACGCGGCTATTTCGGGTTTCGGCAAGGAAGGCCCCTTGGGTCGGGCGCCTGCCTATGACCCCATCATTCAGGCTCATGCAGGACTCACCGCCACCCAGGGCAAGGAAGAACCAGCGTTTTTCCGCACCCTAATCTGCGACAAGATTACCGCCTACACCGCTTGTCAGGCCGTAACTTGTGCTCTCTATGTGAGAGAAAAAACCGGTGTCGGCCAACACATTGATCTCTCCATGCTGGACTCTGGACTGTTCTTTGTCTTTCCGGACGGTTTCCAAAATCACACCCTGCTTGATGCGGATCATGAGCGGGGCCCACTGCTTATTGACTTACTGTATGAACTGACGCCGACCAAGGACGGCGCGGTAACGATCTCCGCAGGCAACGCAGAGATGCAGATGCGTTCTTTGATCGCCGTTGGGATGGAGCATTTGCTAGCGGACGAACGCTTTAACAGCTTCGAAAAAATGGTCGCCAATTTAGAAGAATTTCAGTCCGAACTGGCAGCAGCCTACATGCAGTTCACGACGGATGAGATTATCGCCAAGCTCAAAGAAGCCGATGTGCCCTGTGCACGCTGTTTAACTAAGGACGAGGTGCTGGCTCAGGAGCAGTTGGCCGCCAACGATACTGTGGCCGAAATAAATCACCCCATAATGGGCAAAATGCGCGTGGTTAAATCACCAGCACGGTTTGGCGGCCAACGCCTTACGCCCTCGCGGCCAAGCCCGGATCATGGCGAACATACGCAGGAGGTTTTGGCAGAATTCGCAATCGCCGGCGCGCGCATCGCTGCGCTGACCGAGCAGGGTGTTGTGGCTTAAGCGCTGACGTGATCTTCCTCGCGCAGCCAAGTCATGGCCAGCGCGACGGGCAGCATGATAATGATCAGAGCGACAAAGGCGTATTGATAGCTGCCATAAATATCGTAAAGCCAACCGGCGACAATGGGGCATACCGCACCAGCCATAATGGTCAACATGCCATAGCCCATAACCTTGCCACAAGAAGCGACGCCAAAGCGGGTGCTGTACATAAGGCCCATTAGGGGCAGGATGCCGCCGCCGGAAATGCCAGTGGCGATCGCCGCCACGGTCAGTACCGCCAGGCTTTCGGCGTACATGAACAGCAGCAGTGCTAGCACAGTCGTAGCGTTGGCGACCCAATAGAGTTTGCGGTGGTCTACGCGATCGCCGAGCACGCCGAAAAACAGCTTGCCGCCAATCATGGCAAGCGAGGTCAGCGCAATCAAACCTGCAGTAACGCTTGGCTCTAGGCCAACATCGCGAACAATGATGCCGAGGTTAAATTGCAGCGTGCCGAAGGCCATGCTCAATGGTGCAAGGCCCAGAAAGGGCAGCCAAAACATCGAGGTGTTGAGTATCTCCCGGGTGGTCCAAAGGCGTTGCTTGCTGCTGCTGCCCGATAGCTGTTGCTCGGCGGGCTGGGGCGAACGGCCTAGCACCAACCAGGTCAGTGGCAGCACCAGCCCCACGGCCAAGAACATGAGGTTGTTTAGCGTGTCGCGCCATCCCATCTGCAGTAGCCAGGCGGAAACCAGTATTGGCAGCACGATGCCGCCCAAGTTGGTGCCCATGGCTGATAGGCCCAAGGCGAGCCCCCGATTATCGCTAAACCACCGGCTCACCAGTGTCTGAGCCGCCAAGGTGCCCATCAGAGTCATACTTACCGGTAGCAAGGTGGCGTAAATCAACCAAAGCTGCCAAAGCGCCGTGACGTGTTGGGCCAGCAGCAGAGCGAGCGCTAAGCTCGCCAATCCGGTCAACACCATCCAGCGCAGGGGTAGCGTGTCCAGTGCTCGGCCAGCCAATGGGCCTAAGACGCCGGCACCAATTTGCAGCAGCGCGATGGTAAGCATCAGGTCCCGACGGCTGGAGCCGAACTCTTCCAGCCATGGAATGGTAAATAGCGCGAAGCAGTAGATAACGATGCCCACGCTAATGGCTTGCAGCACTATGCCGTAAAACAGTATCACCCAGCGGTAGTAGCGATCAGAGAGGAAGGGCTGTTGCATTGTCAGGCTTGAAGCTCACGGTTAGTGCCGCGCAGCGGCTTTTATGACGGACAGTCTAATGCCTCTGATTTAAGAACACGCCTTTACATAAATGTTTGTAGCGGGTAGGGCACGCGGTGCAAAGGTTATGATAAAACCTAATTAAAATAACGGGCGGCGTAGACTAAGGCTGCGGCTAAGAGAGGGATTATGGAACTGGTAGCAGATATTCAGGCCATGCAGGCCGAGTTGGCGGCGTGGCGCAAAGACATTCACGCGCATCCGGAGCTGGGCTTTGAGGAAAACCGTACCGCGGATTTTGTCGCGCAAAAACTCCAGTCTTGGGGTGTTCAGGTGCATCGGGGCATTGGCAAAACCGGTTTGGTCGGTGTGCTTCGTCAGGGCAACCAGCCACGGGCCATAGGGTTACGGGCGGATATGGACGCGCTGCCCATTGTCGAGCAAAACCCCTTTGACCATTGCTCTGTGCATCAGGGCGCCATGCATGCCTGCGGGCATGACGGGCACACGGTCATGTTGTTGGCTGCGGCCAAGTATTTGGCACAAACTCGGAATTTTCAGGGCCAAGTGAATTTCATTTTTCAGCCGGCGGAGGAGGGTTTGGGGGGTGCCAAGGCCATGCTTGAAGATGGTTTATTTGAGCAGTTTCCCTGTGATCGCATCTACGCCATGCACAATGGCCCGGGTTTGCCCGTGGGCAAGTTTGCCGCAGTGCCCGGTGTGCGCACCGCGGCGGGTACTTTTTTTGATATCGATATTCAGGGAAAGGGGGGGCATGGCGCGTTTCCGCATTTGACGATAGATCCGATTCCGATCGCAGCACAAGTAATTGGGGCGCTGCAAATGCTGGTCTCAAGGGCGACCTCGCCTAATGAAAGCGTGGTGCTTTCCATCACTATGATGCATGCGGGGGACGCTTACAACGTGATCCCCGATAGCGCCAGACTGTCCGGCACGGTGCGTACTTTCTGCCTGCGCAAGATGCACGAAATCGAGCAACAGGTACGCGACTTAGCGCAAAGTACTGCGGCAGGCTTTGGCGCGTCGGCGAGTTTGGATTTTCAAATACCCTTTCACCCGGTGATTAATGACGAGGCCACTACGGCCTTTGCCGGCGATGTCTGTGCCTCCATTGCAGGCGAGGGCAATGTCCATCGTGCCGGTGCGCCGGGTACCGGTTCTGAGGATTTTTCCTTTATGGCAGAGCAGGTGCCGGGCTGCTATCTGATTATTGGTAATGGCGAGCACAGCAGTGCGCTGCATAACCCGGGCTATGACTTTAACGACGATGCCTTGGTGTATGGCGGCAGCTTCTTTGCGCGAGTCGCCGAGCGCGAATTGGCGGACGCTGGGTAATGCAGCACGACCAGCACGATAGCCACCAACCACTGGTATTTCAGGAGCAACCTGAGGATGAAATGATCGCATCAGCGACGCACTTTTATCAGCAGATGAAGCGGCGCCGTAGCGTAAGAGACTTCTCTGACCGACCGGTGTCCTTGGCGGTGATTGAACAAGCCATGCTTGCGGCAGGCACAGCCCCCAGCGGCGCGAATAAACAGCCTTGGCACTTTGCGCTGACCACGGATGCGGAAGTTAAGACCACTTTGCGCCGCGCAGCAGAGCTGCAAGAACAGCGGTTTTATCAGCGTCGGGCCAGCCAAGAGTGGCTGGATGCACTGGCACCCTTGGGTACCAATGCGCATAAACCCTTTCTTGAAAAAGCCCCGGCGTTAATCGGCGTGTTTATGCAAAAGACCGCAGTAAGCGACGACGGCACGCGCAGCAAAAACTACTACCCCATGGAGTCCGTGGGGATCGCCTGCGGTTTGCTGATTGCGGCGCTGCACCTGTCAGGGCTTGCGACACTGACCCACACCCCGAGTCCGATGGGTTTTATGAACTCGATTTTCAAGCGGCCAAAGAACGAGAAGCCCTACTTACTGTTAGTGGTTGGTTACCCGGCGGAAAATTGTCGACTGCCAAACATCTCTCGCAAGTCGTTAGACGCCATACACAGCATTGTCGGCAAGCCCTGATAAGCTTGGCTTGCGAGGTGAGCACGCACAGATCTGCCGGTGTTTGCTGTTCATGAATCTGGGAGGGCTAGGTGGTTGTGTTTCAACAGCGATATCGTTTTGGCTTGGCTTGGGTGGCGCTTTTGGCTTTTACCCTCGGCGCTTGCTCTGGCAGTGAGTCGGAGCACGCGACTGCAGCGCTGCCTACCGCTTCACCGCAGCAGCAGGGGGTTTCTGCCGAGCGCTTGGCGGCACTGGATGCATTGGCCGAGCGCTATGTAGATGATGGCCGTGTTGCGGGCATGGTGAATATTGTGCTGCGCAACGGTCAGGTGGTTTACTTTAAAGCGACGGGCAGCCGCAGCCTTGGAGGCAGGACTGCATTGCGCACCTCGGACCTGTTCCGCATCTATTCTATGACCAAGCCCATTACTGCTGTGGCGGCCATGCAGCTTTACGAGCAGGGTGGTTTTCATCTCAGCGACCCAGTAAAGAAGTTCATTCCTGAATTGGCCGAGTTGCAGGTGCTGCAAGCAGACGGCCAACGGGGGCCCCTTGAACGGCCGATCACCATGCACGACTTGCTTACCCATACCGCGGGTTTTTCCTACGGATTTTTGGCCGATGCCGATGCGGTCGATGCCCAGTATGCGGCGGCAAACCTGTGGGCTGCCGAAGATCTCGACGAATTCGCCCAGCGGGTTGCAAAGCTGCCGCTGAGGTTTCAGCCGGGTTCGCGTTATCACTACTCTATCGCCGTAGATTTAACCGGTTTGGTGGTACAGCGCATCAGCGGGGTGCCCTTCGCACAGTATCTAGAGGAGAATATCTTTGCACCCCTTGGTATGGCGGATACTTTTTTCGCGGTGCCCAAGGCCAAGCGCCATCGTTTTTTGCCCAACTACTACTATGATAATTCAAGCCAAGCACCGGTAAACGTGAATGCGGCCTCAGCGCCCTTGTCGCCCACTTCAGGGGTAGCAATGCGGGACTACGAGGAGGTGGGTTTGTATTCTGGTGGCGGTGGCTTGGTGAGTACAGCAATGGACTATGCGCGCTTTGCTGAGGCTTTGCGTAACGGTGGCAGCCTTGATGGAGTGCGTATACTTGCCCCGGCAACCGTTGCGTATATGAGCACTAATCATCTGCCTGCCGGCGCGGGGCTGGCTGGTTTTGGCGAACAGCCGGGCGTCGAGATAGCCGATTCTGGGTTGGGTTTTGGGCTGGGCTTCGGCGTGCTCACCAGTGCGGTCACCAACAAGGTGATTGGCAGCGTTGGCGAATACAATTGGGGTGGTGCAGCGGGCAGGATATTCTGGGTTGATCCGGTCGAAGAACTGGTGGCGGTCAGCATGATCCAGCTAATGAACTCACCTTGGCCGCTAAGAGCCGATGTCAAGGTTGCGGTCTATCAGGCGTTGGATGACATTTACGCTCAATAGGCCGTCTGGCCAGACGCATTGGATGGTTGCATATGCGACGCAGGTCATGGGTAGTGTTGATCGTTTTGATTTTGTTTGGCGGGGGATATCTGGGGCGTTATGTCTTGGTGCAGCTCGTTGACGCCTACTTGTACGAACCCGCTCTGGCCGCCTGCGTTATGGCTACCGACGTAATCGAACCCGGACATTTGATGATTGAGCGGCAGGCATTCTGCAATGTCTCGATGATTGCCCTGGCAGCCCAAACAGAGAGCTCTGAAACAAAAAGCGCGCGATAAGCGATGTCCCAAGCGAACTCCAGCTCAACGGCGAGCCCCAACCGAGACCGGGTGCTAATCAAGCATCCGCCGTATCTCGGCTACCGCCGCCGCGGCGCTGCTTAAGGCGCTATCGATATCGTTGCCCAAACACCAATCGCCGGCACAAATTAGCTTGCGCGATGTGTCTACTAAGCAAGGCCTACCCAATGGCTCTTGGACTCCGGCGTAAAGCCAGCGGTGCATTTGTTGATGCACGATATGGCCGAGATCATAGCCCTCTGTCGTTAGGTCTCGCAGCATGTCGGCGCCCACCTGCTCGGGTTCGATGTCGATCTGTTGTTGGCTCCACGAGCGATGCGCTTGCACGGTATATACGCCTAAGTTGCCGCAATCCCGACCTTTTTTGTGCTCGCAGATAATCCGCTCGACAACCTCGCCACTGCATTGGATGAGCGTTGGGCCCTTTAGCTGCCTAGAGGTTACGCACATGGCGGTCCAGCAACCTAGTGGTCTGAGCGCGGTCAGTTCAGCCACAAGGGGGCTGCGGTTCGTGCTCACTATGTTGGCCGCTTGATGTGGCGGTGTGGTGAGTACGAGCAGATCAAACGCGTCGGCATAGGGAGCGTTTTCGGCCAGGCTAAGCTGCCAAGATGCGCCTTCCGCCTGCTGGTCTGCGCTGGTCACGGTGGACTGCAGTTGCACGGCCAAACCACCTGCCAGCCACTTGCCAATCTGATTGACGCCTTCTGCCACGGTGCGCAGCGGTTGCTTGGCGGCGGCCATATCAGGCGGTGTGTGGTTGACGTTGGACAGCAGGTTGTCCAAGGGCGGGTCGGTGGGTTCTGCCAATGCAGCTACGGCTGCCGCTTGGTCAGAGGTTAGGCCCGGGATGCCGTGGTCAAAGCGCAAAGTTTGCCGTTGCAGGGCCACGCGGCGGGTAGCCATGCGTCCACTGACGCCACGGCTTTTGTCGAACAATGTAATGTCTATGTTTTGTCCGCTCAGCTGTCGAGCAATACTCAAACCTGTCAGACCTGCGCCGACGATGGCGACCTTTGGCTGGGACATTGGGCTTCTTTACTGTAGAAAATGGTGAATAGGGTGGCGCAAGAAGTTAGACTTTACAGCGTTATGTTGGCCTTCTGGGTGCAATGTCCAAATAATCTATGAGTAATTGGACTGAAATACACAAGAATCCACTTATTGTCTAAGACACACATGAATCTCGCTTTGACTTTGCCTTCTCGGGGCAAGACGATAGCAGCATGAAAGTTGATACGCAAAAGAAACAAAGAACGCCGCAACCGAACCCCGCGCTGATTCGCGCTCGAGTGGCTCGTATGAACGCAAACGCATCGCAGCGCGCGTCGTCGAGCCTGTTTGCCATCGCGGTAGCTTCCGCACTGCTGCTGGCGCTGCAGTAACGGTCCCTCAAGCGCTCGCCCTGCCCCTCCTCCTCCCTAGGGGCGAGCGCTTCTCACCTGACCCACTACGACGATATATGGACGTTGGAGAGACGCAAACGCAGCGTCTGCAGCTGCACGGCAAAGCCCCCTACCGCATAGGCGAAGATCCCATGGTGGCAGGGCAACTCGAGGCCGTGAATGCGGTTATCGCTCGGGCGGTAAAGAGCTGGCCCACCACGTCACGCCTGAAGCGGCTAGCGATGGCGCCTTTGCAGTACCGCAGCACGGATCTTCAAGATTTTGAATTTCTACTGTGTTATAAAGCGCACGCTTGTGTGGGCATCGCTGTTTGGCAGCCGGACACTCCGCTAGCACTTCAACAGACGCCGTCTGGGGAAGGGGTGGAAGAGGGTGAAAAAACGGTCAACGCGGTGTTACTCCACGGTCTCTTTGTCAGCGCGCAAGCGCAAGGCTGTGGTATCGGTGGTCTGTTGCTCGACGAATTAACTCGGCGGGCAAGGCAGAAACAGTTTGCTGGCATCTTCGTGCGAGCAGAACGGTTTTCTACCAGCTACTTTGAGCAAAAAGGCTTTCGTCAACTGAATGATGGGGAGGAGCTTGGTTTGGTGCCAACCAACTACCCGCATCGCTTTTTATTGGACGTTGGCCAATGCGCAGAGGGGGGTGGCTCGGCTGCTGGCAGAACAAGCGCAGTAAAAATTAGCGGTTAAAGGAAAACGCGAAATGCTCAGTCAAGTTCTCGATATTCGAGTTGCTGTTAGCGTGTTCGCCGTGTTGGTTGGAACCTTGCTCAGTTCCACAACCTTCGCGGCAGACGCGGGGGAACAGGCAGCTTTCAAACATCATTGTGCCACCTGCCATGGCTACGACGGCAAATCGAGTGCCTCGCGGTACCCAAACTTAGCGGGTCAAAACGCGGCCTACATTGTGAGCCGACTCAAATATTTCCGTGCCGAAGAAGAGCCGGGTAATCAGATGAATGCTCAGGCGGTACTGTTAACAGACGAAGAGATCGATCTGTTGGCTGAATATTTCGCTAAGCAAGCCAACTAGGGGGTGGGTATGAAAGTCAAGAATTTGCTCGCCGCACCCTTTTTTGCGGCGTCGTTAATGTTGTTATCTGCCTGCGGCGGCTCGGATCTGGACGGCGCCACCCTAGTGGTTGAAAAGGGTTGTGTGGCTTGCCACGGCATGAAGGGTAAGGCCATTGCGCCCATGTATCCCAACTTGAACGGTCAGTGGGAGGCCTACTTGCGCAAGCAGTTGGTTGCCTACAAGGATGGCTCTCGAGTCAATGCGATTATGGCACTCCAGGCGCAAAACCTGACCCATGAAGAAATTGCCGTGTTGGCCGCGCACTACGGCGAATAAGCCGACGCCCAGGCGGCCCGGCATGCTGACAAGGGCGGTTGGCCGTCCCAAGCAATGCTGGTGGCTGCCGCTTTTGCTGCTTGCCTGCAGTGCGCTACTGCTCACTGCTTGCGCCAAACCTGCAAACCCAGACACGCAAACGCAGTCTGCTCGGGGTACCGTGTCGGCAACGAACGCTGCCATAAACCCTGCATCAACTGCTGATGCCGGGGCCGCTCTTGCAGATTACGTAGGCTCAACCCAATGCGGTCAATGTCATCAAGAGGCCCTGACCCAATGGCAAACCTCGCATCACGCCAAGGCGATGGCTGTGCCCACGGCCGATACGGTTGTGGCGGATTTCGGTAAACCAGCGCTAACCCTTGCGGGAACCGAAATTGGTTTTAAAGCCACTGCGGGCAACTACTTTATTCGCTTAGACGGCGTCGACGGCCAACTGCGGGACTTCCGACTCGCCTATACCTTTGGGGTGTCGCCCTTGCAGCAGTATCTGGTTGATATAGGTCGTGGTCGGCTGCAAGCGTTGCCCGTGGTCTGGGATGACCGCACGCAAGCAAAGCGTTGGTATCACCTCCTGCCCGACACGGTTGGCCAACCCGCCGATGTGCAGCATTGGACTGCCTCGGGCCAAAATTGGAACCATATGTGCGCCGACTGCCACTCCACAGCAGTCACCAAGGGTTATGCGCCGGCAACGGATTCGTTCAGTACCCAGTTCGCCGAGGTCAGTGTGGGTTGTGAGGCCTGTCATGGGCCGGGCAGGGCACACAGTGATAACCCCATGCCGACCAATATTGCGGCTCTCAAAGATCCAGCCGTACGCTTGGATGTCTGCGCTTCGTGCCATAGCCGCCGCAGTCAGGTGGCTGAAGGGTTCGCGCCGGGTGAGGCGTTACTCGATCACTATCAGCCGGCGCTACTGGATCAGGGGCTGTATTTCTCAGATGGCCAAATTCTCGACGAGGTCTTTGTCTACGGCTCTGTTTTACAGAGCAAAATGCGTCACGCTGGCGTCAGTTGCGGGGATTGCCACCAACCCCATTCAGCGACCCTGTCAAGGCAGGGCAACGAGGTTTGCACGGCGTGCCACAGTCCACAGGGCAGCGGGCGTTACGCGGGCTTACAGGCCAAGGTCTACGACTCGCCCGCACACCATTTCCATGCCATGCCAGAGCCAGTTGGCCATGCTGTCGAGGGCACTGGTGCTGCCTGCGTTGATTGTCATATGAGCGCGCGCACCTACATGGGCATCGATTCTCGGCGGGATCACAGCTTTCGTATTCCCAGACCCGATCTATCCATGGTTACAGCAGCCCCTAATGCCTGCACTGGTTGTCATGCGCAGCAGAGTGCTGAATGGGCGGCGGAAAAAATCAGCGCCCACTTTGGCACTGCGCCGCAGCCGCATTTCGCGCCGACGATCTTCGCGGCTCGACAAGGCAAACGGCAGGCCAACTCGGCGCTGCTAGGGCTGGCCGATGACCTACAGCATCCTGCCATCGTGCGAGCGACGGCCTTGAGTTTGCTGCAGCAGTACTCTGCACCGAGTGCCTTGATGCGCCGCGCCTTCGAAGATCCTGATCCGCTGGTACGTCTTGGCGCACTGCGCGGTTTCACCCTTAGCGGGCCTGAGGATGTGCAGTCGGTGCTACCGCTGTTAGCTGACCCCATGCGTGTGGTGCGCTTCGCGGCGGTAACAGTCTTGCTGCCCGCATACCGACAAATTCCGTTGGCGCTGCGAGGCCAGTTGGACGCGCAAGTCGAGGCCTACTTGGCGCACCTAGCAGCAAACGCCGACCGTGCCGAGGCGCTAACGAATCGGGCCCTCGTGCACTTGGCGAAAAACGATCCAGTCAGCGCAGAAGCCGACTTGCAACTGGCATTGCTGCGTAATCCGGCATGGCTGCCGGGACTGGTGAATTTGGCCGACCTGTATCGCGGTAGTGGTCGTGACGGCCAAGCTGGCGAGCTGTTGCAGCGGGCTATGGCACTTGCCCCCGAAGCGCCTCAGGTACGGGTTGCTTACGCGCTTTGGCAGGTGCGTCAGGGCCAGTTGGATGGCGCCATTGAAGTGTTAGCGAGCGGCCATAAGATGCAGCCCCATGCCAGCAGTGGCTACATATATGCGGTGGCGCTGAGCTCGGCGCAGCGTTCTGCCGAGGCGCTACAGGTGGTTGATGAGCTGTTGCAGGCAGATCTGTATTCGCCGTCGTTGCTCCAGCTTGGTATCACGCTAGCCCAGCAAAGCCAGTCCGCAGAGCAACTGGCTCGGTATCAGGCTGCATTGCAAGCCCTCTAACTCGCTACGATTTAGCTTAGGACGCAGGGCTGGAGAGACGGGCTGCGATCAGCAGTTTCAATGCCTTGATAGGATGACCGTTAAGCAAGGCCAGCACTGCGTCGATCTGGCCGAAGCCGATTTTGCCCTGCTGAAACAGCACGATGGCGCGCAGTGGCATGTGATTGGCCATCTCCTCAAACATTTTGCGCGTTGTTGGGTCCGCGTTTTCTAAGCCCATACCGCCCAGAAAAGCCTGCAGCGCGCGAGCACGCAGTTTGTCACCTAACCAAGTGGTACCGATTTCTGCCAGCGATGAGTTGCGGTGAAAGGGTTGAACAGGTTCCGCCGCAGGAATTGCTTTGTTCAGCATGCGGCTGAATAAGTGGTCGGAAACGGTCAAGGCAGCTGCGCTGTCAGGAGGTGAAAACTCCGGTGCTGGTGTGCTCTTGGCGATCTCGCTTAGGGTTTGTTTGGATATCACATTGATCGGTTGACTGAGGCGTATGTCCCGGCTTGACGAGCCGATCCGCAGTTGCACTGGGCCAGCTTCAAGAACCCACTGCTCAGCACCGTGGTCAAATACGCGAAAGTTTTCGGCAGCCAACTCGATCGTCTCGGTCTTAGTTTCGCCCGCTGCCAGCAGAACTTTGCTGAACCCACAAAGCTGCTGCTCGGGCTGGTGCGTGGCGCTTGAGGCGCTGTGCCGATAAATTTGGATAACTTCCGCGCCTGCACGGCTGCCGGTGTTCTGCAGCGTTATTTTGAGCGTCAACGACTTGCTCGGAAGTAACGTTGTGCTATCGGCCTGCACATCTAAAAACTCAAAGGTCGTGTAGCTTAAGCCATGACCAAATGGGAATAGGACAGGTCGCTTGGCAGTGTCGAAAAATCGATAACCCACATAGACGCCCTCGCGGTATTGCATTTGCCGATCTGCACCGGGGAACCACGTGCTGCAAGGCACATCTTGCAGTGCTAAGGGGAATGTCTCGGCCAACTTGCCGCAAGGGTTTTGTATGCCCACAAGTACATCAGCAAGACCGCTGCCGCTGGCTTGGCCGCCAAGGTAACCCTCTACCACAGCAGCCACCCGATCAATCCATGGCATGGTTACTGGTGCACCGTTGGCAAGAACCACCACGGTTTGCGAATTCGCAGCGCAGACCGCCTCTATCAGTGCGTTGTGCTGCTCGGGGAGTTCTAGATCTGTCCGGTCAAAGCCCTCAGATTCAAAAATGCTTGGCAGGCCGGCATAGACGATGGCGACATCGACCTTTGCAGCCAAGGCTGCTGCTTCTCTTATCAGAGTCTGGTTTGCATGACTGGCTGCCGGGTCATAGCCCATGGCGTAGTCGATCTGGCCCACGTACTCACCCACGTATGCGCCTAAGGAGGCACGCAGGGTATCAACTTGGGTAGGGCGGACCTGCGAGCTACCGGCACCCTGAAATCGCGGCTTTTCGGCAAACGCGCCAATTAAGCCAACCTTGGTCTGAGGCGTTAGCGGCAGCAGATTAGCGGTGTTTTTTAGCAACACGCAGGACTGCGCGGCGGCTTTGCGAGCGAGCGCATGCTGTTGGTCTGGATCCGCTGCTGTTGCGGGTTTTTGCCGGTTCAAGCTCGATAGAGACAGGCACAGATTACGGGTGATGGCCTGATCTAAGTCAGCCTCCTGTAAGGCGCCGTTTTTTACTGCTGCGGCGACTAAGGCATCGTTGATACCGCCGCTACTGGGCATCTCTAAATCGAGGCCAGCGCTGACCCCGGCAGGGCGGTCATTAGCGGCTCCCCAGTCGGTCATTACTGCGCCGTCAAAGCCCCATTCGTCGCGCAACACTCGGTTGAGTAGCCAATCATGTTCACTGCAGTACACACCATTTAAGCGATTATAGGCGCACATTACCGTCCATGGTTTCGCCGTTTTGACCGCAATTTCGAAGCCGCGCAGGTAGATTTCGCGCAGCGCTCGGTCGTCTACGATGGCATCCATATACATGCGCCCGAACTCTTGGTTGTTCACGGCAAAATGCTTTAAGCAGGCACCAATACCCTGTGACTGGATGCCGTTGACCAAGCTCGCTGCAAGCTGGCCATTGAGCAGCGGATCCTCGCTAAAGTACTCAAAGTTGCGACCGCAGAGCGGGCTGCGTTTGATGTTCATGCCCGGTCCCAGCAGGACGCTGACGTCTTCATCGACGCAGGTTTGGCCCAGCGCCATACCAATTTCTTGCATTAGCTCAAGGTCCCAAGAACTGGCGAGGGCTGAAGCAGTGGGAAAGCAGGTGGCTGCAATGCTGCCATGGGCACCAAGATGGTCTGGGTTCTGATCCTGCTTGCGCAGACCGTGTGGGCCGTCGGTCACCATAATGCTCGGTATGTGCAGGCGCTCCAGCCCGGGCAGGTGCCAGAAGTCCTTACCAGAACAAAAGTCGACCTTCTCCGCCAACGTCATTTGTGCGACTAAGGCTTGTGCCTGTGCATTGAGTGTGGGATCAAGGGGGTAGTTCACTGGGCCTCCAACCTGACTCAGAGTGTGTCAAAAGTGCAAGGTTCGCAGACATTGCAGCACTTGCCCAGAGGGCAGTTGTTGAGCAGATAGGCAATAATCGACAATTCCTACAGGAGGGCCGTACTTTGTATCAACCAGAGCAACGTTATCCATCTGCCCGCTCGCCGGTGGCAGCCGCAAACTTGGTGGCGACTTCTCAGCCGCTGGCGACCGAGGCGGGGATACAGGCGCTGCGCCAAGGTGGCAATGCGATAGATGCGGCGCTGGCCGCGGCAATTACGCTCACCGTAGTGGAGCCAAATAACAATGGCCTTGGCAGTGATGCCTTCGCGCTGCTATGGGACGGCCAGCGCGATGAAAGCGGTGATGGCCAAAGTGATCGACAGCGCGTTGTCGGCTTAAACGCCTCCGGCCGTGCGCCCATGGGTTGGGACCTTGAACGCTTTGCCGGCAAGCAGCGCATGCCCGAGCTGGGCTGGGATAGCGTTACCGTGCCCGGCGCGGTGTCGAGCTGGGTCGGCCTTAGCGAGCGCTTCGGCAAGCTGCCTTTTGCGGCACTGTTTGATAGCGCCATTCACTACGCCGAGCAGGGTTTTTTGGTTGGACCCAAAAGCGCCTTTTACTGGCAGCTGCTTGCGCGTTATTACGCCGACTACCCAGACTGGAATGCCCACTTCGCACCCGTGCCAAAGGCCGGAGAGCGCTTTAAGCGGCCTGATATGGCCCGCAGTTTGCGGCTGATTCGTGACACCAAGGGCGAGGCTTTTTATCGGGGTGAACTAGCCCAAGCCATGGTGGCAGCCAGCAACCGGGCGGGGGGGGCGCTGACCTTGGCGGATTTGGACCAGCACCGCTGTGATTGGGTGACGCCGATTCAGCAGTCATATCATGGCGTTGAGTTACACGAGATACCTCCCAACGGGCAGGGTTTGGCGGCGCAAATTGCCCTCGGCATTTTGGCTCATTTGCCGGTGCATGAATTGGATTCAGTAGCCTGCGTGCATCAGCAAATTGAGGCCATGAAAATTGCCGTGCATGCGGCTAACGAGCACTTTGCTGATGCGCCAGCCATGGTGCTGTCGCCCGAGCAGTTACTGGAGCCTGGGTCTTTGGCGCGTGCGGCGGCGCGTATTGGCGCTACCGCCGCGTCCTTGCCGCCGGTTTCCTTGCCGGTCAGTCACGATACCGTTTACCTTGCCACCGCGGACGCTCAAGGCATGATGGTGTCCTTTATTCAGTCAAACTTTCGCGCCTTTGGCTCGGGTATTGTCATTCCGGGCACCGGCATCGCCATGCAGAACCGTGGATCGGGTTTTTCGCTGGATCCTAGCCATCCCAACTGTGTGGGTCCGGGTAAGCGGCCTTTTCATACGATTATTCCCGGCTTTGTGACGCAAAACGGCAGACCTGCCTTGAGCTTTGGCGTGATGGGCGGACATATGCAGCATCAGGGTCATGTGCAGATGGTCAGTCGTATCTTCGATTATGGCCAGAACCCTCAAGAGGCCAGTGATGCACCGCGCTGGCATGTGTATCCGGATCTGACCGTGGGTTTGGAAACAGGCATGCCGCAAAGTGTGTTTGCAGGGCTGCGGGCGCGGGGACACGATGTGCGTTTTGAAAAGATGGAGAGCGTGTTCGGCGGTGCGCAATTGATTCAATCTTTGCCGTCTGGCTATGTTGGCGGTTCCGATCATCGCAAAGAAGGCTACGT
>JAACDW010000222.1 GCA_009936775.1 Pseudomonadota bacterium | reverse complement strand
CTGATGTGACACTAGAGGCGAAGGCGATTCGGTACGGTTTTGCACCCAGCGAGGTAGCGACTTTTTCGATCCGGTAGCGCTAGGTAGGCCGCTTGCTGGTCATCCTCGTGGCAGCATCTAGCTTACTAAGGCAACGCCATGGCGCCGCAGCTCGCGCACCAATTCTGCGCCGAGGTCGACTTCTTCCTCGGCGTGTTTGGCGCAGACTTTGAGGTTAAATAACCTTGCGCCAGATTCGATGTAGGGAGCCAGTTGCTCCGCTACTTCAGCCGGTGTGCCGCTGGGTGTGTAGCGCTCAAATTTCTCAAACGGGATGCGGTAGAAGGCTTCCATACCGTTTTTCACCGTTGCATAAGCAGCACTGCTGTCGTTGCTGTCGAGCCCTACCCAAGGTTGATAGCCGTGCATCCAATCCACATCGTTACGACCGAGCGCTTCGGCCTGAGTCTTAACACTTGCGGTTGCCTGAGCGAAGCGCGTGGCCGAGCACCACACCCCAAGCCAGCCGTCGCCAAACTTTGCCGTGCGGGTTAACGCAGCATCCGATCTGCCGCCAACGATAATGGGAATAGGCGACTTTGGCGTGGGCCGGATAATGGCGTCGTGTACATTGAATTCCTGGCCCGCAAAAGTAACGCTCTCGCCGGCCAGAAGGCCCTTGATGATTTCCAGCGCTTCGTTGGCGCGCGCGCCTCGGCGTCTGGGGTCGACGCCACAAACCTCTAGCTCATGTCGGTCTTCGCCGCCAATTCCCACTCCGAAAGTCATACGTCCTTGTGCCAGATTAGCCATGCTCGCCAATTGCCGAGCCACCGGCAGCGGATGACGCAAGGGCAGCAGGTAAATGCCCGTCATCACACCAAGGGTCGGATGCAGTTGGGACAGTGCGGCGACTTCGACAAAGCCATCGGTACCCGAGCCATTGCGAAAGGAGACATGGTCCGCCATAAAAATATGATCGAAGCCAGAATCGGCAATTCGTGCAACGGTTTGCTGGCGTTGTTGCCAGTCTTGACGCCAGAGCGTACTCGGCGTCGCTAATCCAAATTTCAGTGCGTTGCTCAACGCCGACTCCTTAGTGATTTTGTTGGTTTTTCGCAGAGCGCGTCCTAAGTGGACGCGGCGATGATCACAGTCCGAACGCTTTCTCGTCCAAGCCCAGCATTACCCGTCCGGCCAATTCCATAACCGGCTCGCCTACCATCATATGCGCAGAGGCCACATGCACATCGCGAAAGTGTTGTTGCAGGCACGAGGTTTCATAGACCGAGGTACCGCCCATAACCCGATACATTTGGTCGATAACGTCAATGGCTGTGTTGACCGCATGGACGTTCGCAGTACGCATCTTGCGCCGCTCTTCCAAACTGCCTGGCGCGTGCTGTGCTGCGGCCCAACCTGCTTCGATGGTTTGATAAAAGTAGGCTCGGGCTGCATTTAACGAAGCGTCTGCTGCAGCGACATCAATGTGTAGTGACGGTCGCATGGACAGGGCGCGGCGACTGCCCTGAGGCGTCTTTTCTTTGGCGGCACGCATGACTTCGTCGATACTTGCTCTGGCCATACCAAGGCAGATGGCGCCGATTGGAATACCGAGCAGGGCAAACTTTGGAAACTGATAAATGGGCTGGCTGGCGTGTTCACCGTCTTCAATGTCACCGGCCATACGTTCGGCGGGTACCCATACGTGCTTGGCGATGTAGTCGCTGGAGCCGGAGCCACGCATACCTGAGACATGCCAGTTATCGATGATCTCTATTTCGTCAGGGCGAAAGAACACTCGGGTAAGTACTGGCGTACCACTAACCGCCTCGCCGCTGCCGTCGATCTCGTGGATACCGCCGGAAATCCACTCAGCGTTACGGCAACCTGAGCCCCAGCGCCAGTGGCCGTTGATTACATAGCCGGGCTCGCCATCGCGTTCCGCATATTGCGCGCTGCCACTGTCAGCGAACACACCGCTGGTAATCACATTTGGGTTTTCCAGCATGGTCTTAAGCTGGGCGTTGGGGAGAGCACCCAAAAGATACTGTGAGGTTGCGCCAATGAAAATGCACCAAGCGGTGGAGCCGTTGGCTTCAGCCAGTGTTTCACATAGCGCGCAAAAGGCGGCGGGCGATATGCCCAGCCCGCCCAAGCATGCGGGGACGACGAGGCGATAAAAGCCCAGAGCGGCCATAGTGTCGGCCAAGTCCTGTGGCAGGTGGCGCTGTTGATCTATTTCGCGACCGCGGCGCGCCAGCTCCGGCTGCAGCTTTTTCGCGGCGTTGAGCAGTTGGGTCTCGAT
>JAACDW010000221.1 GCA_009936775.1 Pseudomonadota bacterium | reverse complement strand
GCTAGGCGAGGCGTTAGCGGATTGGGTATCACCAGACATCACAAAGATTGTCGATCTTTGCGCTGGCGTCGGCTGTTTAGGCATTGTTGCGGCCCAGCGTTACCCCCAAGCACAGATAACCCTTGTGGAGCTGGATGCTCATGCCGCGGCATTGGCGCGGCAAAATGTCGAGCTGCATCATTTAGGCGAGCGGGTGCGGGTTGTGGAGGCCGATGCTTGCCAGTGGCTGGCTGAGCAAACCGATCATTGGGATTTGATTGTAACTAACCCCCCCTATGTTGATGCGTTAGATATGCAGACATTGCCCGAGGAGTATCGCCACGAACCAGTCTCAGGGCTCGCCGCGGGTGAGGACGGGCTTGCACTGGTAGATGTTTTTTTGCCCGAACTGGCGGAGCGTTTGACGCCAGATGGCGTATTTCTGTGCGAAGTAGGCGCAAGTGCATCGGCATTACAGACCAAATACCCAGAGTTGCCGATTCAGTGGTTGGAGCTGCCGCAAGGCGGGGAGGGCGTGTTTTTGTTAACAATGCCGGGCGCGGCTAGCCAGACGACACAGAGCAAGGGTACAGACAAGGCCACTTATTTGTGAGGCGGGCCACAGCTTCGAGTAAACCCTTTAGCTGCGATAGGTTTTTGCGTTCGGTTTGATTGCACAATGTTGAACCCAAACATCGCGCCAGACCATGCTGTTATGCCACTACCAACATTCACAACCCAGCGGTTGATCTTGCGCGAGGTGACAGCAAACGACATACCTTCATACAAGACACACTTCGTAAATTACGAGGTTATCAGACATCTCGCGGCTGCTGTTCCTTGGCCGTTTCCAGACGATGGTGTTGAATCTTTTTTGCGGCAAAAGGTCTTACCTAATCAAGGTAAGGATCGCTGGGTGTGGGGGCTTCATCGCAAAACACAGCCCGATGAATTGATTGGGGCGGTAGATCTGAGGCGTGAGGGCGAGCCGCAGCACCGTGGGTTTTGGCTGGGCGAGTCTTTTTGGGGCCAGGGCTTTATGACCGAAGCTGTCGCGCCAATTACAGGGTACGCTTTCACTCACTTGGGTTTTCTGGAGTTGGTGTTCGACAATGCAAAAGGCAACCACGGTTCACGGCGCATAAAGGAAAAAACCGGCGCTACCTACCTGCGCACTGAGTCAGCCTCCTTTGTCGATCCGAGTTATTCGGAACGTGAGGTTTGGTTACTGACGAAAGCGGCTTGGCAGCAGCATCTTTAGACGCCCGCATGAACTTTTACGCTAACGTCATGGCGCTGGCTGTTTAAATTGACGCGCTTGCTGCAGGGCTTGTTATGATCTTTTCACTTGATGCCAGTATCGCTGAAACCGGATAATGCGGCGGCTCGCATGGATTATGACCGCACCCCTCCATGCCAACAGACCTCACCAACTGAGTAGCACATGGCAGCAAATACCTTCGGCTCACTTTTTACCGTGACCACCTTTGGCGACAGCCACGGCCTGGCGCTTGGCGCAATCGTCGACGGCTGCCCGCCAGGATTGCCCCTTTGCGAGGCTGATCTGCAGCCAGATTTAGATCGCCGTAAGCCCGGCCAGAGTAAGTACACGACGCAGCGACGCGAAGGCGATCAGGTGGAAATTTTGTCCGGCGTCTTTGCAGGTGTGACCACTGGTACTCCGATTGGGCTGCTGGTGCGCAATGAAGATCAAAAAAGCAAAGACTACGGTGCCATTAAGGATGTATTTAGACCGGCGCACGCCGATTATACCTATCACCATAAATACGGCGTGCGCGACTATCGTGGGGGCGGCCGCTCCTCGGCGCGAGAAACCACCATGCGTGTAGCGGCCGGTGCCATTGCGAAAAAGTATTTGGCCGCTCACGTAGGCATTTCGGTCAAGGGTTATCTGTCCGGCATCGGCCACCTACGGCCCCAGCCAGTGGATCTAAACATTGTCGATGACAATCCGTTTTTTTGCCCTGACCTGACGATGCTAGACGATATTGCCGCGCTAATAGAGGAAGTCCGTAAAGCCGGGGACTCCATTGGTGCTGAAGTCTCTGTGCTTGCCACTGGGGTGCCGGTGGGTCTGGGTGAGCCGGTTTTTTCGCGTCTCGATGCCGATCTTGCCGGTGCGCTCATGGGCATCAACGCGGTGAAAGGGGTTGAAGTCGGCGACGGTATGCAGGTGTCTGGCCAGCGCGGCACCGAGCACCGCGATGAAATGACACCGAACGGCTTCACCAGCAATCATGCGGGAGGCATCTTGGGCGGCATCTCGTCGGGCCAAGAAATCGTCCTGCGCATGGCCCTCAAGCCAACCAGCAGCCTGACTAACCCGGGACAGTCAATTGATCGTTTTGGCAATTCTGTAGAGGTAGTCACCAAGGGTCGACACGACCCCTGTGTGGGAATTCGCGCTACACCCATTGCCGAAGCCATGGTGGCGCTAGTGCTCATGGATCATCTGCTACGCCATCGCGGTCAGATGGGGCGCGAGGCTGGGCTGCTGCCACCTCAAAGCGACTCGTAGTTCTGCAACACCCCTAAAAAGGCGCTGGCACTGTTCGACAGTGTGCGCTTGCTGTGAGTGACATGTCCGAGCGTGCGGGTGATCGGTGCGCATCGCGGGAAAATTTCGTGCAGGCCACCGGTCATGGTTTTAGGTAAGACGCTCCAGCCCAGTCCAACTTTTACGAGCATGCTGATGGTCTCCAGATAGTTGGTAGACAAAGCTGGCTTGAGGGCTAGGCCCGCTGCGGTAAAGCGCTCGGTAACAATCCTGCCGGTAAATGTGTTGCGGCCTGGCAGGATGCAGGGCAGGGTCGCAAGCTGAGCTAACGAGCTCATCTCTGGCATCGGCTTGGCGCCCACAAAGCACAGCGGGTCGTGCCAAGTCACCTGGGTTTGTAGGTCTGACTGTTTGTCCTCGCCAGCAGGGTTCAGGGTGACCACCGCAAGTTCAATATCACCAGCGCTGACCAATTGATGGGCCACCTCCGAATCTTCGAATTGAATATCCAGTTCGACGTTAGGGTACGCATGGGTAAAGGCTTGCAATACCGGAGCGAGGCGATGTAAGCCGATATGGTGTGAGGTGGCCATACTCAGACGGCCGCTCACCGAGTTGGCCAAATTGTCGATGTCGCGCCCAATATCCTGAGACAGGTCGAGTATGGCCGTGGCCTTGCCGACCAGCAGTTCACCCGCCGGTGTCAGTCGCACTCGCTTGCCGAGCCGATCAAACAAGGTCACACCGAGGCGGCTTTCAAGTGACTGAATGCGTTTGCTCATGGCGGGCTGGCTGATATGCATTTGCTCTGCCGCAGCAGAAAACGAGCCGAGGCGGGCGATGCGGATAAAGGAGTCGAGTTCGTCTAGATGCATGTTGGTGTTCTCAGAAGTTTTTAGCAGTTCTGGGCAGTTCTGGTGTGCGCGACTGCGCGTGTGTCTTAAGATGGGACTTTAATATTCTTTTTGGTTATACAAAATATAAAAATTATCGAATTGTTTTATGGTTTTGCTCTGCCTAGACTG
>JAACDW010000220.1 GCA_009936775.1 Pseudomonadota bacterium | reverse complement strand
TGGTAGCTACGGGTGGACTTGAACCACCGACCCCAGCATTATGAATGCTGTGCTCTAACCAGCTGAGCTACGTAGCCACGAATTCGAGGAATCTCGAGGGACGCAAATTGTCCTTACCACCCCCTCGCTTGTCAATCGACTTCCCCCTTTCCCAATCATTACCCGAAAAAAATACCTCGGCTAACGCTGCCAACGCTACCGCTGGTCTGAAATCCGTTGCCGCTGGCTGTGCAAATTCCATCCACTACCGTTTTACCTACACATCGGGAATTTTTAGGGGAGAGGTATGCGCTGGTCAATTTTGGAAAAACTAATTCGCAAAGGACAGCTCACAGTCATTGCAGCAAATGGCGAACAGCGTCAATTTGGCGGCGGCCAACCCAGTGTCGCAGTGGAATTTTTGGATCCAAGGTGCTTTGGCGACATTCTCCGCAACCCGCCAGTGAACCTTGGGAGGACCTATGTAGAGGGTCGCTGGCGTCCTGCTCAGGGCAGTGATCTGTATGCGGTACTGCGCCTGCTGCGTCTGAACTTTCAACAAGCGCAAACCCGCAGCCAGTGGTCTTTGCTAAACCAGTCTGTGCAGGCGTTTGTTAATTCTTGGAATTCGGTTGTTGCCAGCCGCCGCAATGTCGCCCATCACTACGATCAGGATGAGACCTTGTTTCGCGCCTGCCTCGACCGCGACATGCACTACTCCTGCGCGTACTTTAATGACCCTGCTGCCGATCTGGAGTTAGCCCAGCGCGCCAAGTGCGAGCATGTCGCGCGCAAGCTGCGGCTGCAGCCGGGCCAGCGCGTATTGGACATTGGCTGCGGCTGGGGCAGTTTGGCGTTGTATCTGGCAGAGCATCATCAGGTTCATGTAACCGGTTTAACCTTGTCCATCGAGCAACTGCGAGTTGCCAAGGACCGAGCCTTCGAGCGCGGTATGGCCGACATGGTGGATTTTCAGCTACAGGACTACCGGCAGCACACTAATTCATACGACCGAGTGGTTTCGGTTGGCATGTTCGAGCATGTGGGCAAGGCCGCCTACCGAAAGTTCTTTGCCTGTGTTGATCGGGCATTGGGCGACGAGGGCATTGCGTTGATTCATACCATCGCCAATCAGCGCCGAGCTGGAGCGATAAATCCGTGGATTCGGCAGAACATTTTTCCTGGCGGGCACATTCCTTCTGCCGGGCAGGTTATTCCCGCTATCGAAGCGACCGGCCTCGTGGTGGCCGATTTAGAATGTTGGCGCAGCCACTACGCGCTTACGCTCGCCGAGTGGCATAACCGTTTTAACGCTCAACGCTCGAAGTTTGTCGAGGAGTCAGGCGAGGACTTTTGTCGCCTGTGGGAGTTCTACTTGTTGATTTGCCAAACCGCCTTTGAGATCGGCCACTTGGTCGTGCATCACTGGCAGCTGATCAAGGGCGATCCGGCTCAGTTGCCCACCACCCGTGACTACCTCTATCGCTCGTGACCGTCACCGGTTGCGCGCTAGTTCTTAGGGTGCGCGTTGACAAGCTGGGCGGTACGCCAACCGCGAAGGTCGTTGATAAGGTACAGGGCTTCAACCTTGGTCAAGTGTTCGGCCGGTAGCACACGCTCTTGCAACTCGCCCGCCTGCAGCAGCACCTCACGCAGGATGCCCGGCAACAGTCCCGACGAGCAGGGAGGCGTATAAAGCTTGCCTGCAAGGGAGAACACCACATTGGCTATATCGGTTTCTGTGACCTCGCTACGTTCATTCACCAACAGCGGTTCGGTGCCCTGCCCGTACGCATCGACCACGGCTGCGCGAGCTTGCGTATAAACGTGTCGCTGGGTGGTTTTATGCGCCAGCGCAGGATCTTTTGAATACACCTGCCATGGCACTAGGGCTACGGTTTGCAGATCGGCTGATGCCACCGGCGCGTCTTCAAGCTGCGCTGAAAATTCCCCAGAGCCACCCAGTACCAGACGCAACCGATAGGTTGCTTCGCTGGCCGCCTGTGCGTGTTGTTGGGCCGCACAGCTTACGGCCGCCAGCGCAGCATTGTGGCTGAAGTCGATACCAAAATAAGCCGCACTGCGCGCCATGCGCTGCAGATGCTCGGCGAAATGCACAGGGCCGGTATGGCGATGCCAAGCCATGGTTTCAAACAGCGCGAAGTCTTCCCAAGGACTTACTTGCCGAAGAATTTGGGTCTTACTAACAAGTTCACCGTGCTCTTCCTCAGGCTGGGAGTCCCATACCACACCACCACCAGCGCCATAGCGTGCCACTTTGGTCGCGTTATCGATCCAGGCCGTGCGAATCGCAATATTAAAATGCGCTTGGCGCTGGGGGGCGATAAAACCTATGGCTCCCGTATAAATCTCCCGAGGTGATGTTTCGAGACTGACAATCTGCTGCATGGCGGCGCGCTTCGGTGCGCCAGTAATGGACGCCGCCGGGAACAGCTGCTGAAAAATATCGGTGATGCTGGCCTCTGTGCGCGCCTCTATGCGCGAGGTCATTTGCCAAACGGTGGGGTATTGCTCAAGGGCAAACAACTCGCTAACCGCTACCGACCCGGGCCGCGCAATGCGTCCCAGATCGTTACGCACCATGTCGGTAATCATCAGGTTTTCGGCTTGGTTTTGCGCGAGCCGGCAAGCCAGTCGCGCTTGGCATGATCTGCTTGCGGGTCGGCGTCACGCGCCACGGTGCCCTTCATGGGCTGGGAGTAAATAACATCACCGTTCAGGGCAAAAAAGCACTCTGGCGAAGCTGAGACGATGGTGTAGCTGTCGCCCTCAATATAGGCAGCATGGGGCGCACCTGCGGCCACTTCCGCAAACAGGTTGGCGGCGTCAGATACAACGCCCTGCAGCCGCGTGGTGTGATTGATTTGATAAACGCTGCCAGCGGCAATTAGCGCGCGAATTTCGGCAATAGCCCCGCGATAGGCGGCGGCGCCTTGGGTAAACCGCCACAGCTGCCCGACACCTTGGTCTGGCGCAGTTGGCGCGGCGACCTCTGTGGCGTGTCGAAATAACCCGAAACACAGCAGTGGCATTGCGTCAGCATCGTGAGTCGGCAGGGTGGCATCAAAACCAGCGGCGGCCTCGTAGGTAACAAAGCCCACTGCGGTGAGGCCCTCGGACTCAACCCTTGCTTCGACTTCACTCAGGGTCGCGCGTACCTCGCGCACATTGTGAGTGCTTAATATTGCCTCTGGTTCGCGAAACGATAGCCAACGGCCGCTCTCTTTGTGGTGCAGCAGAGCGCTACGAATAATCAAGATTTACGTTCCAAGGATCGAAACAAAGCGTTATTGCTGCGACGAGTTTAACGCCGCTTGGCACAAAAAGATTCATGCCTAACGTGAAGATAAAGCGTGGGCTTTTGTTCGACCTTTTGCGTCGACTGTTTCAACATGCGCGTCCATCTTTGAGGATCAGCATGTCTTACCAAACCCGCCCGTCTACCTGTCCTTCTCTGCGCAAGCGCGCCGCACTGGTGATAACGCTTTGCAGCGCGCTTTGCCTTACCCATCAAGCCGCCGCCGAAGCGGCGATAGAGGAAATGGTTGTGGTGGCCAATCATTTGCCCACCCCTAGCTACTTGGTGGGTAGCGCTGTTTCGGTACTCGACACTGAAGCCTTTGCCGAGCGCATTCACTTCGACCCAAGCGCGCTGTTTCGTAACCTGCCGAGTTTGAATGTTTCGCAAACAGGTGCTTTTGGTGGTTTAACCGAGATTCGCCTGCGTGGCTCTGAGAGCAACCACACCTTAGTCCTTATTGATGGCATCGAAGCCAATGATCCAGCCAACGGTGCCGGGTTTAACTTGGCTCAGCTGGCAGGCACTAGTATTGAGCGCATTGAACTGCTGCGCGGGCCGCAAAGTGCCCGTTATGGGGCAGAAGCGATTGGCGGGGTTATTGCCATTTACACCCGGCCTACCACTGGGACCGCGCAAGCCACTGAGCAGTCCCTCGAACTCGGTGTGGAATCTGGCAGCCATGGCTTTCATCAAGGCCAACTGCGCGCGCAAATGCAGCAACCTCTGGCTGCCGCGCATTGGGATAACCGCCTGAGCGTGACGCGCGCCTTAACCAACGGTAGCAATACCTCACCCTTTGGCTCTGAGAGCGATGGTTATCGCAACCGCAGCTGGAGCGCTGATTCCTCGCTGTATTGGGCACAAGGCGGCGAACTGGGTATTTCTATCCGGCAAACTCACAGCAGCAGCGACGGCGACCCCCAAGACCTCGCTTTTCCAGCTCGGCCGACTCAAGGCCTGGTCATTGACGGCGACGAGAACCACACCGCACGGCAACGCTTGGTGGCCCTGCACGCTGGGGCCAAAACCGGCGCATGGGAGCATGAATTGAAGTTCAGCCAAAACGCTAGCCAGACGCGCTTTCGCAAGGATGGCCTCGACAACTCTGGGCTTCAAGGCAGGCTCAACAAGGTCGACTGGACCAGCGCTCGGAACTTTTCCAGCGGGCGCCTGACTCATGCACTAGCGCTGGGGCTGCAATACGAGCAGCGCCGCTTCCGCAACTTCAGTGCCACACTGTCCGGTGCAAATCACCAAGCCAATGATAGGCAACACAGCAAGTTCGCCGAGTACTTAGTCACAGGCGCGACTCAGTCGCTGTCGATCAGTGCGCGGCATGACAACAATGAGCGCTTTGCAAACTTAACCACTTGGCGGGTTACCGCAACCCAAGCACTGCCGCAGCGGTTGCGGCTGCACGGCAGTTGGGGCGAAGGGTCGGCTAACCCTACATTCTTCGAATTGTTTGGGTTCATACCCGACAGCTTCGCGGGCAACCCGGGACTGAAGCCGGAGTACTCGAAGGGCTGGGATGTGGGCATCAGCGGCAGTTATGTAGACGCTCGCTATCGCTGGGACCTGACCTACTTTCGCTCGCGCCTACACGATGAAATTATTACCGCCTTCGGCCCAGCTCCGAGCTATTTGTCTCGGCCCGAGAACCTTGTCGGTGCGAGCAAGCGCGCGGGTTGGGAACTCAGCGCCGACGGCGATATAAGCCAGCAGATGAGCGTGAGCGCTCACTTCACTTGGTTAGACAGCACCGACGCTAACGGCCAGCGCGAGGTGCGAAGGCCAAGCCAGAGCGGGGCCGTGAATGCACACTTAGCGTTCGCAGGTGGGCGCGGTAAGGCGAGCCTCGCATGGGTTTATAACGGCCACATGCAAGACAATGAGTTCATCTACGCCACTGCGGCCACGCGCGCTGAGATCAAAGCGGTTAGCTTGGTGAATGTGGGTATGAGCTTTGCGGTAAGCGACAGCGCAAGCGTATTTCTGCGCGGCCACAACTTGCTGGATAAGGAATACGAGCAGGTGCTGGGCTACCGTGCTCCGGGTATCACTGGCTCTGTGGGCGTGATCGTTTCTTTGCGCTGACAAGGTTTTGCAGATCCTTCGTGGCGTTTGCCGCAGCCCAAGCTATGATGCGGCTTTGCTCACGGGGAATTGGCTATGCGCATTGCCACATGGAACGTCAACGGACTGCGTGCTCGGCTTGAGTACATTACGCACTGGCTGCAAGAGCGCCAGCCTGACGTGGTCGGTTTGCAAGAACTGAAAACTCCTGACGAGCTGTTCCCTCACGATCACTTCAAGGCGCTTGGCTACGAGGCCTTGGTGCACGGCCAAAAGAGTTGGAATGGTGTGGCCATTCTCACCAAGGAACCGGCAACCCTGCTGCGCACCGGAGTAGAGAACCAGGACGCCTTCGGCTCGCGGCTGATTACCGCAAACATTGCCGACAAGCTGGCGTTCACTACCGTGTACTGCCCGAACGGTAAGAATCTTGAACATGCAGACTTCAACGCCAAGCTTGGCTGGTATGACGACCTCACCGCCCAGTGGCAGGCCGCTGGCGATAAACCGCTGCATCGAGTTATCTGCGGCGATTTCAACATTGTACCGCAGCCTATTGACGGCTGGCGCGGCGAGGCTGGCGAAGGCTCCATTTTCTATACCAAGGAAGAACGCGGCCGTCTGCAGGCGCTCATGGATACCGGCCTAACCGACCTGTTCCGACACAAATACCCGGAAGCACAGGAATTCTCTTGGTGGGATTACCGTGGCGGCGCCTTTCACCGCAAACACGGTTTGCGTATCGACTTTATTCTCGCCACCTCGGGTTTGCTGGAAGTCACTGAGGAAGTGGTCATTGACCGTGACTACCGACGCAAGATTGAGGAACTGACAGCCTCTGATCATGCGCCCGTGTATGCAGACATTAACCTGTAGCCCCATGCTGTAAGAACGGCCACCGCACACGGCGCTGTCGGCACAGTTCGTGCGAGCACAATTT
>JAACDW010000219.1 GCA_009936775.1 Pseudomonadota bacterium | reverse complement strand
TTTAGTACGGTCGTTAATGTCGTAATAAAACTCTGCGAAAATAGCATTGCCGTCGGTTTTCAAGCCTTCGTTATCTGGTCCACGAGTGGAGTTAAAGGACCCAGGGTACGCGCCAGTTACCGTGCCCAACAGATCAAGCGTGTTAGCGAATACATAGTAGTCGCCGGAACCGCCGAAGTCATAGGCACTGACCCCAAGCATATAGTTCAGAGGTCCTTCCGAGTCGCTTGCGATACGGCCTTCCACTGTCCAATACTCGCCGGTGCTTGCTGATTGGTCGTAAGCAAACACTCGACCTTGGTCCACATTAGCAACACAACCACCGGGTACACCCGATGTACCGGCGTTGTAGTTACACCTGGCGTTCGTCCACTCCTCGCCCGCGCGGCCCGCGGGAGCAGAGGTTGGGTAACTCATCAGACCAAGTGCGCCAACAATACTTGCCGGATTGGTTTCTGCCGTCAGCAATGTCGGACCGACGTCCATGTTGTAATCCTGTTGAAACAGCGAATCCGTCTCTTGGTAAGCCGCCAAGACACTTACTTCATGCCCACTTATTCGATAATCGATACCCATCGACCACACCTCTTCTTCCGATTGATAAATCGGGTCGAAGTCGGTGTGCATAGAACGAAAACCTACTTGCGGTCGTGCGTATTCATATTCCGTTAATGTTCCCGGAAAGCCATTGCCTCTGTCGCCCCAATACTGAGCGCCAAAATAGCCGCCAAAAATGCCGCCTGTTGTAGAGCCTGGATGCGGGCCCTCAAAACCGAAGGCACCAGGTACGCAGCCCTGTATTGGCACTTCGTTAGTCACACACATTTGATTCGTGATGCGAGCGCGGTCATCGTCTTCTTCAAACTTGCTGTATTGCAGCCAAGCCTCGCCGTTTTCTGAAAACGCCCATGACGCCGTTATGCGAGCAGCCCATAGATCACGGCCGTCGATATCAGCGTCGATGCCTGACAAAGTCTCCCCATCTGCGTTTTGCTGACCAAAGGCAAGGTTATCAATGTAGCCGTCTCGATCGAGCACCATGCCTGCAGCGCGCACTGCAAACGTGTCCGTGACAGGCATGTTCACCATCCATTTTTTGCGCTGGTGGTTGTAGTCGCCAAGCTCCACGTCTACCGACCCTCTAACCGCGTCCAGTTCTGGCATCGCGGTAACAAAGTTGATAGCACCGCCGGTGGCGTTGCGCCCGTACAAGGTGCCTTGCGGCCCCCGCAGCACTTCGACTCGGTCTACATCAAAGAACTCCACGGCGGTTAGGTTGGTGCCCAGTGGAATGTCGTTGATGTGAGTTGAAACGCCGTTTTCTCCAGAAGCAGCAATGACGAGGCGTCCGATGCCCCGAATACTAAAGCTGCTGCCACCAAAGTTCGTTGGTGTAAACGATACGTTAGGCGCGTTCATTTGAAGGTCTGACGCGCCAATGATTTGGCGATCATCCAGCATGTCGCCACTGAGCGCGGTCAGCGCAATTGGCACCTCTTGGATGCTCTCACTCGAACGCTGAGCGGTCACGATGACCTCTTCGATCTGTCGATCTGCTTGTTCTGCGACGACGTACGAAGACGCCACTGCAAGAACTGAAGCGGTTGCGGTTTTTAACAGTGCCCGAAAGCGTCTGCTGTGCAGATTTTGCATAAAACTCCCCTGTTTTTACTATACGGCCCTTCTATCAAGAGCCTCTCTCCAACTTTCCCACTGAGTGGGATAACATTTCCGATATGGGTCGTCAACTTTTAAATAAAACTCGAAAAACGCTGATATCTAGTGAATGTCAAGCAGCTTGCGGGTTTTAAGGAAGGGGAACGACACGCTTATGTATTGACCCGCGGGCATTTACTGCCGGGTTGGAACAACGAAAAATCAATAAATATACTGGTAGATGTAGAACCCGTTATTGATTTCAAAGCAGGTTTATAGAATCCGACAGATGCCTTAGGACAACCGTTTAAGAGCTGCTCGTCCTATTTTGCTGAGCAATACTGTGCACAAAAAGATCATCTTTTGGTTAATGTCCAACGAAAAAGGTAACGTCTGCAAACGCAATCCCTCCGCCGACCTCGGCATAGTGCGCGCGCAGACAAGGAAACCGCTTGTGCCACGAAAGTGGTCAGAGGGGCCTGTTTTGCTGATCAAAGACCGGCCTTACTCTTGTTTGGGGGCGGTCACTCGGTGGTATTCAACAATTTGTCTCAAGAACCTGAGGATTTGCGCGCTCGAAAAAGATCTTGAGGGCTCAAGCTCGCCGTTATTCGTGGTGCCAATCACTTTCCCCTGCGGATTGAAAAAGACCGCCACAGGAATGCCATTGGACACGGTAATCCCAAGCTCCTCAGCGAATTCAATATTGCGATCCTTACGACCAACATCGACCGTCATAAAATTCATGGAATCACGCATGTAGGCAGCAACGTCGGGACTGACCAAATTATCGTAGAGCTTAAGACAATCAGGGCACCAATCTGCGCCGAACACCACCATCAAGTAACGATTACTGTCGATTGCCGCAGCGAGCTCAGAAGCAAAAACGACGCGGGCATCGTTCTCTGGATTATAAAGCGTTGATGCTAGCGCCGGATCGTTTTGCTCCGCGCTAACCGCAGGGAAAGCGGCCAAAGAGCATGTGATCACTATCAATTGCAGTACGTTCATTGCATTCAATGCCCCGGCCCCTTTTTGTGGTTTTGTTAGAACAACCAATACATTGGTTGCGCACAGCGTTTGCGCGTCCTGCTAGCACCTTACTCCCATTGCCTTTGCGAGCTTTAAGACAGTTTAGCAATAACGAGATCGCTAAAACGATTGGAACTCAGTACTGGAGGGTGTGGACGCTACGTGGGGCTTCAACCGCTGACCGCAGCGGTATGATTGTGATCCGGGGCGGGCGGCTGCCTGCAACAAATACACTGTGTAGGGGTTCGTAGCACTTTCAGCCGCCGGCAACTCCGTCTAGAGACCAACAAGCCCCCCGCCAAAAATCCGCCGGGCTTACACCGCGGTCTATTCAAGCCGCAATGAGACCTGTTTGTCAGCAATACCAAACGGCTTCGCAACACCCAAGACAGCCAAATCTTGCTTAATCGACTATCAATCGGCGACAAATTCATCCGCCGGTGGATTTGCATGTGCAGATTTTCAGACAACGACCCTGATGAAGAAGATACGCCTGTTTGGATCCGACAGGGCACCTGAAACTCAAGCAATGAGGCAATCAACTGCTGGCAAGCCCAATCAGAACGCGTTCATCCAGCGCCTCAATAAAACCTATCGCGTGGAGGTGCTGAATGCGTATCTGTTGCGCAGTCTCGATCAGTTCAGAGAGATCACGGATGGCTGGTTACGCATCTACAACGAAGAACGGCCGCATCGGAGTCTGGGGCGGATACTGCCCTCCCAGTTGCGGCGGCAACTGGAAAACGAACAGAACTCTAGTTATGAGTTGTCCGCTTGACGGGGAAGACCACGCCACCTTTCATCCGACCGCTTCCCACTTACATTGTTAAGGTTCTTTAGGTAACGAACTCTGTTACTCGTACACGTAATATCAAAATATTTTTTTAATTCCACTTTTGATCCGTCCGGCCGTTGGTTGAGCGCGATTTCGGCTTTTGCGTATCTGATGAGCTGCTCAACCTGTTGACGAAAAAAAGCTGGCGGTGTGCTGCAATCCGATCAAGTTGGTCTAGAAACTGTGGCGAATTTGTCGCTCAAAACTCCGGTCGGCAACCAGTGAGGCTACCAGTACGATCTGACGTTCAAAAAACTCTGCGTCATGCTTGTCGGTGTCGTCTGATCTCGCCAAATCAACCAATCCGCGCTTGGATCTAA
>JAACDW010000037.1 GCA_009936775.1 Pseudomonadota bacterium | reverse complement strand
GAGGTAACGGGTACGAATGCCTTTGTTCTGGCGCAAAGCGAAGTTGAAGTTGGCGATTACAGCTCTGACATCGATGGGCTAAGAGTCGATACCATTGAGCTGACAACAGCCAATGGTATTGCCAGTGTGGATGCGCGCAGCGCGCCCCTGAATAAGGCAAACTTAGACTTAGCGATTGACGGTGGGTCCTTTGTGACCCCCACCGTGTCCATGCCCTTGGCAACCTTGCCGTTGGGCAGTGGCTCGGCTTCGCTCGCCATGATCGTAACTGATGGTACTGATGGCGACCGAGACTCCGGTGAACGGCAGATCTCTGTGCAGGCTGACATCACTTGGTCTGGTGATGGCCTTCGCGGAACCATTACGGCGCCCGCGCAAGTGGTCAAGGCGTCTTATGTTACCTCCAGCGGTGCTGCGGTCGATTTAGAGGTTGAGAACTTTAGTGCCGATGTGCTGCGGGTGGCGGCCAGTGGCGCGCAGGTGCCGGCATCTCTTGATGTTCGCATTGCGTCACTGCTGCAGCGTTTCGACGCGCTAATTCCGGCGACATTGGTCCGTCCTGGCGACTACCATGTGGCCATTACTACCGATTTGCCCTTGGTTGATGCCGATGGTAACGCTATTACTCAGCTACAGTTGCTGATCTCTATTGGAGATTAGTCGAGCGATTAGCTGGGCTGTTGTCAGCCTCGCCATGGGCACGCTGCTAGCGTTGCCCAAGGTGGCTACTGCGCAAGGCTTGGGGGTTGCGCTCTGGGCCGACGCCGCCAACAGCAGCCAGAGTGTGAGCTTTGAAGAGAAGCAACTGCAACTGACCACTGGCGCGCTGGGGCTTAGGGTTGCCAGCGACGTGCCGGTTATTGGTGAGGCCTATATTGACGCGGGTTTTGGCTACGCACCGAATCGCAGGGCATCGTTCATCGGGGCCGCGCTCGAGGGGGATGCTGAGCTGAGAGTGCTGGGGTTGGGTGTTCGGCGCCAGTTGGCGTTGCCCAATAGGCCCAGCCTTGTGCTTGAGTTTGAAGGGCGTCATTTGTACCAGCAGTTGCAGGGTGATTTTTCCGGCCAGTTCGGGCGCCTCGAGGTCACCGCAGATATGACGGCGATGTTAAAAACCTCCGACTTCGAGGTAGCGCTTTTTCGTTTGATGGAGCGCCGACACTTGGGCATGGGTATTGGCCTGAGGCACTGGGATGTCAGTGCTCGTGCCAACGGGCAGCTGGGCGAGTCCATTCGCGCGAGCACCGAAGCGGACTTTACCGGCACGTCGGTTTTGCTGTCGGCAACACTCATGCTCCCTGTTTTCAACCGCGATTTGCTCCTACGCTATGAGTGGACGCAGATTCCTGCGGACAAATCAGTTGGTATCAATCGACTTACTCTACGTTGGCGGCTCAGATAGCCAGCCTTTGGTAGTATGCTCGGGTCAGTCGCTTGCAGCTGTAGCGAAGAGTTTTGCCCAACGGAAAATATTATGAATGATGTGGTACTTGTTACTGGTGTCGGACCCGGTAGCGGTAAAGCCATTGTGGAGCGATTTGCCTCGCACGGTTACCGCGTTGCCATGCTTGCCCGATCACAGCAACGGCTCGAGCAAATCGCACAACAGAACTTAAACACCAGCGCCTTCGTCTGCGATGTTGCCGATGCAGCCCAGCTAACCGCAGCGCTTGAGGCCATTCGCAGCACGCTTGGTGCGCCGAAAATAGTCGTACACAACGCGGTGGGTGCAGAGCGCGGCACCTATGCGGAAGTGAATCCAGACAGTATGCGCCGCGCCTTTGAGATAAATACCATGGCGTTGCTCGCGCTAGCCAAACAGTTAATTCCTGATATGCAGGCCAATGGCGGCGGCGCGCTAATTTGCACCGGCAATACGTCGGCCTATCGAGGTAAGCCGCGCTTTGCTGGGTTCGCGCCGACCAAGGCGGCACAGCGCATTCTGTTGGAGAGTATTGCTCGGGAAGCCGGTCCCAAGGGTATTCACGCAGCCTATGTCGCCATTGATGCGGTAATTGACCTAGCGTGGACCCGTGAGGCCTTTGCCGGTAAGCCCGATGACTTCTTTTGTCAGCCTGCGGACATCGCTGACGAAGTGTTTCGCCTTGCCCACCAACCGCGCAGCGCATGGTCTTTTGAATCGGTTATTCGACCCTTTGGGGAGGTTTGGTAGTTATGGCTAAAAGCGTACTGCGTATCTTTTCCTACCTGCCTAACCCTCGGGTATGGAAGGCTCTAATTGCTGCAGATTACCTTGGCGTTGCTGTTGAGGTGATTGGAGATAAGCCGAAAAATCTTGGTAACTGGCTCTGGGACTTCGATGCAAGAGAGTTGCAGGCCGAGGAAAAAACCGATGACAGTCCTTATGCCCGGGTCAGCCGCCGGGGCTTCTCAGGCACGTTGTACAAGACCGATGCTTTTATGCGTACCCAGCCCTACGGCACGGTTCCAGCGGCCTTTAGTGCAGATGGAACCATTGGCATCTTCGAGTCTAATAGCATTTTGCGTGCCGTCGCTCGGGCCACGGATGATTGCATCGGGCTGTATGGGCACAGCCCCATGCAGGCTTCGCGTATCGACAGCTTTCTGGACGCCACCCTCGTATTCGGTCGTGAAGCACAGGTGTATTTGCTAGGGGTCGAGGCAGTAACGCAGGAGCTGCACACGCGCATGGCCGCTGCCTTCGAGTTTTTCTTGGAGGGTATCGAGCGCGCGCTGGAGCATCAGGCATACCTAGCGGGCGAGCATGTCACGCTAGCTGATATCGCCTTCGCCTGCGATCTCAGTCAGTTTTTACGCGAACGCCTGATGCGCGCTGGGCTGGACGCCGCAGGCCTGCCCTTGGTCAGCGACAACGCAGAGCAAAGGTTTCCGCGAGCCTTCGCGCATCTCTTTGCGCTGATCGAAAAGCCCCACTTTGCGAGTTACCTAGGCAAGTATACCGAGCACTTTCGGGCCTAAAACCTGCTGCGCGCTCGTTGGCTGCGCTGGTTAAAGCAGCTTTGCCAGATGCTCTTCGATGTCCTGTCGACGCGGTAGCGACGATTGCGCCCCAGTTTTCAGGCACGCCAAAGCGCCAGCTACGTTGCCCCAGCGCATCGCTTGCTCGAAGGGCTGGCCTGCATCCAGTGCTGCGGCAAAGGCACCGGCGAAGGCATCGCCCGCGCCTACGGTATCCACGGGTGCTACGGGAAGTGCTGGCAGATTGATAACGCCCCCCTCATGCACACCAAGACTGCCCTCAGCGCCAAGAGTCACCACAACCGAGCAGTGGGTCAACTCAGCCAGGCGAGTGACCTTGGCATGCAGCGTGTCCGTAGCCGCCAACCCCAGCCCCTGTCCGAGTTGGTCCAATTCGATCGCGTTGACCATTAAATAATCCACACCCTGCAGCGCTTCCAAGGCGACGGCTTGCATGGGTGCGAGGTTCCACACAATCGTCGCGCCAGCAGCCCGAGCGGCTTTGATGGCCGCGCTCATCTGTGCCAACGGCACTTCCATTTGCAACATTAGAATGGCGTCAGCGCCGAGCATCGCGGCATCTAGCTGGCTGTGGCTGACTGACTCGTTGGCACCGGCATACACTACTATTGAGTTCTCGCCTTGCGCGTCAACGCAAATGGAGGCCGTACCTGTGGGTTTGTCGCTAGCGGCAACGGCATCGGTATTTACCCCCGCTGCTCGCAGGCCGGCAAGCGCGATGTCACCTCGACCGTCCTTGCCGACAGCGCCGACCATGTTGACGCTGGCCCCAGCGCGTGCAGCGGCAAGGGCCTGATTGCCGCCCTTGCCGCCGGGCAGTAGTGCCAGGTCCGTGGCCAGCAAGGTTTCTCCCGGTGCGGGTATCGAGCCAACCTGAAAAACGTAGTCAACGTTGATCGAGCCAAACACGGTAATCATATGACCTCCTCTTGTTCAGGCGTTGAGTCACGTAGCATGCAAATTCACGCGCCAGTGTACTACTCAGCCAATAGAACGCCTAAACTGAGGCCTGCGCAGGCGGACAAAATCCCAGCGCCGCCAAATACTGACAAAACAAAAAATCATTGGGAGAGAGCATGCTCAAGTACGAAATGAACGGCCATGTCGCCGTATTAACCTTGGACGATGGTAAAGCCAATGCGGTAAGCCATGCCTTCGTCGATGCGCTAACCGAGGGACTCGACCGCGCCGAACAGGAAGCTAAGGCCGTTGTCCTTCACGGACGTGCCGGGGTGTTTAGCGCTGGTTTCGACTTAAAGGAACTGGCCAAGGGAGCGGCTGAAAGCAAGGCATTGGTAGACCGGGGTGCAGCGCTACTGTTGCGGGTGTTCAGTTTTCCCATGCCCGTTGTAGCGGCCAGCGCTGGACACGCGATTGCCGCGGGTGCCTTGCTGATGTTGGCAGCAGATACCCGAATTGGTGCTGCGGGAGAGGCTAAATACGGCCTCAACGAAACTGCCATTGGTATGTCTTTGCCACCCTTTGGTTTGCAAATTGGCCTATGCCGTATTTCCAAGCGTCATCAAACCGAAGCGATGATACAGGCCACCCTTTACGACCCAGAGGCGGCCAAGGACGCAGGGTTCCTCGATGCCGTGGTACCGGCTGAGGCCCTTGCGCAAGAAGCGCTGGCGGCCGCCACAGCACTGGCTGAGCTTCCCACTGCTGCCTATGCCACCATGAAGCTCGATGTTCGTCGCCAGTACATCGACATTATCGCCGCGAGTTTGGCCTGAACAAACAGCCAAGGGGCTCTCGCCGCCGCTGGCGAACGCTGGCAAGCGCGAAAAGAGTGATAATTATCCGCAGGTTACGGCGTTTGCCGTTGCTTGGCGCCGGGGATTCATCGCTTGATGTGACAACTGCCTTGGCAGTAGAATGCGCGCCCGGAAAGAAGTAGGGCTGCTTTGAGGCAGCAGGGCTTCGATGCGGTAATGCCTAGGGCGGGCATAAAACGCTCGCGTGGCTGATGGCGTTTTGGTTGAGGTATTTGCAACGCCAGCAGTAGATCTTGGAAAAGTTGGAGACGCCCATTAAGAAAGCAAGCAAGCGAGTTGATCGCTCGTTGTTGAATGACGATATTGCGGCCGCAAACGTGCGCCTAGTGGCAGCGGACGGCAGTCAGCGAGGCATCGTATCGAGAGCCGAAGCGCTGGCAGAAGCGAAAGCAGCGGGGCTGGATTTGGTTCTGGTCGCGGTAGACGCAAGTCCGCCGGTCTGCAAAGTCATGGACTATGGGAAGCATCTGTTTGAGCTGAAGAAAACCAAGGCAGCACAGCGGAAGAAGCAAAAGCAAATCCAAGTGAAGGAAATGAAGTTCCGTCCCGGTACGGAAGAAGGCGACTATCAGGTAAAACTACGCAACCTGAAGCGTTTTCTCGAAGAAGGAGACAAAGCAAAGGTGTCTTTGCGTTTCCGCGGTCGTGAGGTGGTGCATCCGGAAATCGGTATGAACCTTATGACCCGGATAGCGGAAGACCTCGATGAACTAGGCTCGGTGGAATCTGAACCTAAGTTCGAAGGTCGTCAAGTCATCATGGTTTTGGCTCCACGAAAAAATAGGAAGGCGCAGGCTTCGAAAGAGGCCACAGAGTAGCGGCATCAAACCCGCACATAAGCGCACGGGGTCTGCTTTGAGCTGACCAAACTAAATCGCCTCGACGGCTGCAGCCGTCTAGCAGGCAACCGATGAATCGCGTGGAGAAAGGCAAGTGCCAAAAATGAAGACCCACCGGGGCGCAGCGAAGCGTTGTCGCCGAACCAGTACCGGTTTTAAACACAAGCAAACGAATAAGAATCACATCCTCACGAAGAAGGCGCCGAAGCGAAAGCGCCAACTACGTGGCATGGAAGGTGTTGCAGCAGCTGATGTTCCGGCATTGGTGCGTATGCTGCCTACCAAGGCTCGATAAGGAAGAAGCATGCCAAGAATTAAACGCGGCGTAGCTTCCAGAGCACGCAGAAAAAAGATCTTAAAAGCTGCCAAGGGGTATTACGGCGCGCGTAGCCGTACCTTTAAGGTAGCCAAACAAGCGGTCATTAAGGCAGGACAATACGCCTATCGTGACCGCCGACAGCGTAAGCGTCAGTTCCGTCGTCTATGGATTGTGCGCATCAACGCCGCCGCGCGCGAGCACGGTTTGTCCTACAGTCGCTTTATCTCTGGTCTCAAGGAGGCAGGGATAGAAGTTGATCGCAAGGTGCTGGCCGATATTGCCATGCATGAAAAAGAAACCTTTGCAGCATTAGCCCAACGGGCCGGTGCGGGCGTTGCTAAGGCCGCCTAAGGTCATTTGCAAATTACGGCCGCCGGTAACGGCGGTTGTAGAGGGGTGAGAGGAGCGAACAATAAGCCACTGTCTTCGGGGGACCTTAATAGAGTGTTCTTCCTGAAACGTGGTGTTGTTCGGAAAAAAGGAAGAACCTAGGTTCTTCCTTTTTTTTTCTGCCTGCGAAAAGCGGGCGGGCAACCAGACGAACAGACCAGCAAATATGCAAAGAAGCAGGGAAGCAGAGATTACCCATGGATATTGAACACGTATTGCAGCAAGGCGTTGATGCCGCCAACGCGGCGGATGATCTGCGCGGCCTTGACGAAGTTCGGGTTAACTACTTGGGTAAAAAAGGCAGTCTTACCGAGTTGCTAAAAGGATTGGGCACGCTCGATCCGGCCCAACGGCCTCAGGTTGGCGCGAAGATCAACGCTGCCAAGGTGGCCCTGCAGCAGGTAATCGCCGCGCGCAAAGGCACCTTGGAAGCGGCTGCTTTGACGGCTGCCTTAGCTGCAGATGCGATCGATGTGACACTGCCCGGACGCCGCGGCGCGACAGGCGGTCTGCATCCGGTGACCCAAGCCATGTACCGTATTGAATCCATCTTTACTGGCGCTGCTTATGAAGTGGTGAGCGGCCCGGAGATTGAGAACGATTACTACAATTTCGAAGCTCTGAACATTCCAGCCCACCATCCGGCCCGGGCCATGCACGATACCTTCTATTTCGGTGACGGCACCCTGCTGCGTACCCATACATCGCCCAGTCAGGTGCATACCATGGAGCATCAGGTGCCACCCATTCGGGTAATTTGCCCCGGCCGCGTTTATCGCCGCGACTCGGACCTGACCCATAGCCCGATGTTCCATCAGGTAGAGGGTTTGGTGGTGGACGAGAACATTAGCTTTGCCGATTTGAAAGGGACGGTTATCGACTTTCTGCAGCGGTTTTTCGAAAAAGACCTGCAGGTCAGGTTCCGCCCGTCTTACTTTCCCTTCACCGAGCCATCCGCCGAGGTCGACGTACAGTGCGTACACTGCTTAGGCGCAGGCTGTCGAGTATGCAGTCATACCGGGTGGCTGGAGGTAATGGGCTGCGGCATGGTGCACCCCAACGTGCTGAGCATGTCGAATATCGACCCGGAAGTGTATTCGGCTTTTGCCTTTGGGTTTGGTGTCGACCGCCTGGCCATGCTGCTGTACGAGGTCGACGACCTGCGGCTGTTCTTTGAAAACGATCTGCGTTTTTTACGTCAGTTTAACTAGGACCGATTATGAAATTCAGTGAAGCTTGGTTGCGCCAATGGGTCAATCCACCCCTAGCGAGCGACGCGTTATTGTTTCAAATGACCATGGCGGGCCTTGAGGTCGATGGTACCGAGCCTGCAGCGCAGTCTTTTAGCGATGTCGTGGTGGGCGAAATTCTCAGCGCCGAACGACACCCAGATGCGGACAAACTCCGTGTCTGTGTGGTCAGCGACGGCGCCGATGAGTACCAGGTAGTTTGCGGTGCGCCAAACGCCAGAGCAGGTCTGATAACCGCCTACGCCAAGGTTGGGGCTGTCTTACCCGGCGACTTCAAAATCAAAAAAGCGAAACTCCGTGGGGTCGAGAGCTTCGGCATGCTCTGCAGTGCCCAAGAGCTCGGCCTCGGTGAAGACGCCGACGGCATTGTTGAACTGGCGCATGCGGTAGGCAGCGATTTAGCAGTCATAGCTGGGGCCGATCTGCCCTTGAATGATCTAACTGTAGACGTTGACCTGACACCAAACCGTGGCGATTGTTTGTCGCTAAAAGGCTTGGCCCGTGAGGTCGGGGTGCTCAACAACCTAGCGGTCAATTACCCCCAGATCACACCGATAGCGGCCGCCAGTGACCGCACTTTTGCTGTCTCGCTTGAGGCCACAGAGCAATGCCCACGTTACTTGGGGCGAGTAATCGAAGACGTGGACCTGACTCAAACTTCGCCGAGTTGGCTGACCGAGCGCCTGCGCCGCTGTGGCTTGCGCAGCATCGACCCCGTGGTAGACGTAACCAACTATGTCTTAATTGAGCTTGGTCAGCCCATGCACGCCTTTGATTTGGATCGGCTTGATACCGCCATAAATGTGCGCATGGCACGCCCTGATGACACCCTAGTGCTGCTCGACGGCCAAGAGGTCGCCCTTGATCCCGCGACGCTGGTGATTGCCGATGCCAGTGGCCCTGTGGCCATGGCCGGCGTCATGGGCGGCAAGAATTCCGGAGTGCAGGACAACAGTAGCAACATCTTGTGGGAATGTGCCTTTTTTGCGCCAGTGGCGATCGCAGGCACAGCGCGTCGTTATGGGCTGCACACCGATGCTTCCCACCGCTATGAGCGCGGTGTGGACTTTAAGCTACAGGCCGATGCCATGGAGCGCGCTACCGAAATTTTGCTCAGCATTGTGGGCGGCACACCCGGGCCGGTGGTGACAACCGAAGATGCCGCAGCCATGCCTACTCAGGCGCAAGTGCGCTTGCGCGAGTGGAGGTTG
>JAACDW010000218.1 GCA_009936775.1 Pseudomonadota bacterium | reverse complement strand
TTGGAACAGGGCTTGTTAAGCGGCAAGGTCACACTAGACCGCGAATTTGACCCGGCAGATTTTCGCAGCAACGCCGGTCAATGGATGCCTTGGTTTAAGCCTGAAAATTTAACTCGACTGCTGGCCGTATTCGATGGCTGGCATGGATTACGCGAGCACTACAATTGTTCAATCTCACAGTTGGTGATCGCATGGACCGCTATGGCAAGGCGCGCGAGCCATGTTCTGTGTGGTAGCCGTTCAACGACGCAGGCGCGCGAGAACGCGGCCGGGGGCGCCATTGTTATGCGTGCTGAAGACGCCTCACGAATCACAACTGACCTGGACAAACTTGGAGCGCCAACCTGATGGCTGAAGCCGCAATCAATAGACACCGCAAACTTTCGGTACGCACAAAAGTCCTGTTTGCATCCGGCGCGCTACAGGAAGCCGTGGTCACGGCGGGTGGCGTCGTTACAGTGCTCTTTTACAATCAACTGCTGGGGGTATCGCCTGCACTCGCCGGGACAGCTTTCCTAATTGCCAGCGCCGTTGATGCACTATCCGACCCTCTCATCGGCGCGGTTTCCGACCGCTTTCGCAGCAAGTCGGGACGTCGCCATCCGTTCATGTTTGCCGCAGCCGTGCCAATCGGGATCAGTTTCTACTTTCTATACCAACCAGCAGATGGACTGACTGAGACAGGCTATTTCATTTGGTTGTGCGTGTTTTTGATTTTGCTGCGCCTATCGCAAACCCTGTACCTGATTCCGCACGACGCTCTCGGCGCTGAGCTAACCGACGACTACGATGAGCGCACATCGATATTCGGCTACAACTGGGTGGCCACCTCAACTCTAGCGATGGTCGTCTATGCAATACTCACCGCTGTGATCTTTCCTTCTTCGCCCGAATACGCAAACGGTCTGCTAAACGAAGCGGGGTATTTCGTCCTTGCCGCGGCGGGATCCGTCACGATTACTTTTTCGGTTCTGCTCTGCGCCTTCGGCACCTTCGGGCAGCTACCGTACTTGCACGATTTTGAAATCAGTAAAAAGTTCACATTTCGCAATTACTTCGCTCAGCTCAAGGCGTTGTTCCAAAATGTATCTTACCTGTCGGCGTGTTTGAGCCTGCTGACCATCTATTCGGGACTTGGCATTATCGGCGTAGTGGGAACTTACGCCTATATATACGTTTACGAACTTTCCTCGGAGGCCATGTTTTGGGCCGGCGCAGCGAAGATACCAGGCGTTGTCGTCGCGCTGCCGCTGCTGGCCTATTGGTCTAAATCGATGGAGAAGAAAACGATTCTAATCATGGCGACGATTGCGACAGCGATCCTCGTATCGCTGCCCCACAACTTAAAGATGCTGGATCTATTTCCGTCTAACGATTCCACCTACTTTCTATTTGCCTTGTTCATACCCCTGTTGCTGGCCTATATGGTTCTGCCGGTTGCCAGCATCATCATTGATTCACAACTTGTCGATGTGGCAGACGATCATGAGCTACGTACCGGGGAGCGATCCGAAGGCGTCATTTTTTCGGTGCGCAGTTTTGGCATAAAAGCCACCCAAGGCGTCGGCGGATTTTTGGCGGGCTTCGGCTTGGAATTCATAAACTTTCCAGAAAACGCGGTAGCAGGCAGCCTTGCGCAGGAAACGCTGACGGGATTGCTGTTTCTCAACGGCCCGCTGTATCTGATGATCTATTTACTAGCGGTATTGTTTATGACGCTGTATGCGCTGGACAAGAATACGCATGCGCAGATCCTGCGGCAGCTAGAGGCCAAGCGCCAAGAGTCGTAAACCGCCACTTTCCCAGCGACACGCGTGTTTCTACTCATAGCGGAATCCTAACAGCGCTGATTAGAGGTCAGCCTGTTAGCAGCTACCCAAAAATGGGTGGACTCCAACGGATCAGCATTGAGGCGCCCTGCGCCTTGGCGTCACAATCGCCATTCCACCAATCGAGATCGTTATGTCTCATACTTCGGGGAGAGAAAAAGTGTATAAAATTCTATTAGGCGGATTGGTCGCGTCATTGGCTCTGCCAACATCGTTCAGTGTTGCTGCCCAAGATGACGAAGCAGTCATGGAAGAAGTTATCGTAAGCGCTACAAGACGGGATGTGGCCGTCATGGACATTCCGCAGTCTATTCAGGCGATCTCTGCCGACACCTTGGAGCTGCCCTCGTTTGGGAACATGAGTCAGGTTTACAACCTAGTGCCCGGGGCTACCGTATTCAGCAACAAATCACCTCAAGAACAAGGCATTCAAATGCGCGGCAGCGGCGTTGTCCAATCCAACGCAGCAGACGATACGTCGCCAGTGGGCTACTACGTTGATGACATCCCGTATGTCGATATCAGCACGCCTGTGCCTCCGCCTATTGGCACCTTTGACCTTGAGCGCGTGGAGATTATCCGCGGCCCCCAAGGCACTTCATACGGGCAAGACTCCTCTGGCGGTAGCGTGATTCTTCGCACAGCACCCGTCGATTTAGAAAACTTCGGTTATAAGGTACGCGGCGGTATCACTAACGTTGGCAGCGTGGACGACAACGGCAAACAGGTAGGTGGTGTCATTAACATCCCTGTCATCGAAGACGTGTTTGGCATCCGAGCATCTCTCTTGAGCGAAACTGATCCTGGCTTCGGACAAGTCGCAGGACGGGCGGATATCAAGAATCCTCTGGAAAGCTCACGTGATTCGATACGCATCAAGGCGTTTGCAAAAGTCAGTGACACTCTGAGCCTAGAAGCCACTCACTCCGAGTGGAATACCGAATATAACGTGTTGCCGGGAACGCAAATTGCGGATTCGAGAAACGGTCGGATGGTTTTGACCGACCTATCAACGCCAATGCTATTGGAACTGTTCCCTGACGGCCGACTGAAGAACGACTTTGAAATTTCTTGGACGACGTTCAAAGCCGTACTCGCGCTTGATTTGGCAGACATCACTTACTCCGCGGGTCGTGTTGATACGCCGAAGAAAGAAACCAATTCGGAATTCGAGTTTGATGTGGGTTTAGGACCAATGTTTTCAGCAGTGGTGTTCAACCAACCTGCGGAATCGACAACGCAGGAGCTACGCATCGTCTCCAGCGACCCCGGTAAACTGCGATGGCTGGGGGGTCTGTTTCTCATGGATGCGGAAAGCGATTCAGCTGGCTGGACGCAAACGCCTGCTTTCTTCATTAGCGAACAGAGAAGTGATCCCATTGAAGCTGAGGCTTGGGCGATCTATGCCGAAGCGGAATATGACCTGAACGACCAATGGGGCGTACAGGCCGGGCTTCGCTACCATGACGAAGAACGGGCATACACCAACATATACGCGCTGGGCTTTGCCGGTGAACCTACCTTTGGTCCGTTCTCTATGCCTTCACCAACCACGGTTGAGAGCCGAGAATTTGACAATGTCAGCTACCGCTTAGGGCTGACTTGGGAGCCAAACGAAAGCACGCTGCTGTATCTCACCCAGTCCAGTGCCAATCGTGCACCCATTGTCCTAGGTCAGCCAGATCGAATCGCACTAGAAACTGCAGGGGTTAGTGCGCCGGGCAACGCAGACGCATCAGAGCTTGTGAATACCGAGATAGGGGTGAAATGGACTGGATTGGAAGGTCGGTTACAAGTAGAGGCGGTCTACGCACACGGCGACTGGAAAGATGTACCGATTTGGGCACAACTGAACATCGTGCCGCAGCCCATTAGCGTCGCCATCGGCGGTACTGACGCAGTGGTTGAGACTTGGGAAGTGGCCGCATCGCTGCAGATAACAGACAACCTCAATGCAACCTACTCCGGCGCTTACACATCGACCGAGGTGCAAGGCGTTCCGGATGGCGCACTCGTTACTGGCTTCCCTGGTGCGGTGCGCGATGGCGGAGACCTGTTTAACTATTCTCCAACAACCCACAACTTGGGGTTATCTTGGGAACAGGACGTGGGCAATTACGCAATGTTTGCCTCAGTAAATTATGTGTATCGCGAGCGCGTAGACGGCATTAACGTATTTGATTTCGCCGCCTCCGAGTATGTTCCAGCGGAAGCCAGCTACGAGAACGCTTCGATTAATATCGGCGCACGTCAGGGAGCGTGGACGGGAACGCTGTCTTTCAACAATGTGACCGATCACGACGGTCGATATCTACCAAGTTCGCAAGGTGTTGTTGGTGGGGTGTATGGCCTCATACAGGCGCCGAGAAGCGTATCGTTCCAATTGACTTACGACGCGCTCTAATACGCCTGAGACCCAGTAAAAGTCACAACGTAAAAGCAGCCTTCGGGCTGCTTTTTTTTGCTTTAGCTGTTGTCTTGGCTAATGCGTAACAAAGAACCCAAAGCGCCCGTACAGACTATCAGCCCAAGTCCGGGCTGCGCTTGCGACGACTGGTGATCGTATGGAGCAGCCCTAATAAATGCAGCGACTCGGCTCGATTGAATTGCGGACACTGACGCAAACCCGCCGCTAAGCACCGATGAATCGCCTCGGTCATGTAGTAGAAGCCTTGCTGGTTTGGAAACGGTCGCGGCATGCGCACCAAGTCGGGCAGCGGATATTCGAACCGCTGCAGCGGTGACGGCGTGTTGCCGCCCACATAGCGAGATGGTGTCACCGGCGGTATGCGCAGGGTTAAAGCCGTTGGGCAGTGGCCCGGCTGTTCCAACGTAATGCGTCCCTTGGTACCGGTAATTTCAAAGGTCTCGGCAAACTCACTGGGATAGGCAATGAAGGTCAATACAGCAAATCGATTGTTCTCAAACTCGAGAATCGCGCCACCCGGACCACCGGCCATACCGCTTACCTTGATGTCGATCGGCTTGGCGTCGACACCATAGGCCATGGTCACAGCCTGTAACGTATACAGAGCGTCGAAGTCGGCCTGCACCATGACGACGTCGCCAATCGCTTCCTCTTCTAGCTGATGCCTTGCATGCTCCATAGCAGGAAAAAACCGCGACCAAACCCCATCTTGTAGCATGACGTTGTGCCGCTCAGCAGCAGCGTACATTTCCTGCGCATCGCGCACCGATGTTGCTAAGGCTTTCTCGCAGAGCACATGTTTGCCCGCTTCAATTGCCATCAAACAATGTGCTTTGTGCACCCTATCAGGTGTGCCGACATACACTACGTCTACATCGGGCGATGCGATCATGTCTGCGTAGGTGTCATAGGCCCTATGTAGACCATGTTCTGCGGCAAATGCTCGCGCGTTATCGGCAGACCGGCTGGCAACACCCACTATGGTGGCACCAGCAACTTCCCGGGAAGCGCATACAAATTGCCGACAGATCTCACCCGTACCCATAATCCCCCAGCCAAGGGGATGCGCTGTATCTGCGGCGCGAGTTAATCCGAGTCTTATATCTAACGGTGTGAACGCCGCCGCAGGCGGCGGAGCAACTTTGTTATTCACGGCGACCTCGGTAGATTCAGCACACCCGCCGCTTTGCAGAGCCAGCAG
>JAACDW010000217.1 GCA_009936775.1 Pseudomonadota bacterium | reverse complement strand
CTGTGGCTGTGGACCAGTTGACCGATGCCGACGTACTGGCAGAAATGACTGCCTGTGTGTTCCGCGCTGGCTTTGTTTGGCGGGTGATTACCGCTAAGTGGACTGGCTTCCAAAAAGCCTTTCACGATTTCGATGTGATGCGCTGCGCCATGCTTTCAGACGAGGAAATAGAGGAACTGACGGGGAATACGGATATTGTGCGGCACGGCACCAAAATCGCCAGCGTGCGCGCCAACGCTCTGTATATTTTGGATGTACGCGCCGAGCACGGTTCTTTTGGCACTTTTCTGGCGAACTGGCCGGATGACGACTTTATCGGCCTGTGGGCACACCTAAAGCAACATGGCAGCCGTCTGGGCGGCCAGACCGGACGTTACTGCCTGCGCTTTTTAGGCTATGACACGCCAATACTGTCCCGGGACGTTGTGGCGGCACTGATCGGCGCTGGTGTGGTCGACAAAGAACCGACCAGCAAGCGCGATTTGGCGGCCACCCAAGGCGCTTTCAACATATGGCGCGAGCAAAGCGGGCGCAGTGCCCGGGAAATTTCACGCCTGCTGGCGCTGTCTACGGGTTAGCAGTCTGTCAGCGCGCAATCTGCGGATTAACAACGGTCACTGCGGCGGGCTATGATCGCCGCATCAGACTAAGGGGGAAAACGATGCTAAACGTCACACCTAGCGGCGCGGCCTGCGGTGCCTTTGTTACCGGCGTGGACTTGTCAGCGCCACTTGAGACAGCAGTAGTCAGAGAAATCAGAGACCTTTGGCTTGAGCATCACGTGCTGGCATTTTCGGAGCAACAACTCACCGACGCTGATCTTGTTCGCTTCACTGCGCAATTCGGTGCCGTGGGCGATGACCCCTACTTTGTGCCGATTAACAAAAAAACACCGGTTGTGGCTCTGACCCGACGCGCCGATGAACAGGCGCCGGTGTTTGCTGAAAGCTGGCACACGGACTGGAGCTTCAAGGTGCATCCGCCGATTGGTACTTGCCTGTACAGCTTGGTGGTGCCTCCTGTGGGCGGCAACACGGGTTTTGCGAATCATCAAATGGCCTTGGCACATATGCCTGACGCATTGCGGGCGCGTTTAGAGGGTAAGACCGCCCTGCACTCTGCGGCTGCCGCCTACGGCCCCCAAGGGACCTATGGTGAGCAAGACCAAGGCAATGACCGCAGTATGAAAATTCTGTTTTCAGAGCAGGCCAACAAGTCAGAGCCGCATCCTATTATTGCCAAGCATCCGGAATCCGGTGTGGAAACCGTGTTCGGCACCGTGGGCTATATCCATACCATTGTCGATATGGATCCGCAGGAGAGCCAGCAGCTCATCAGGGATCTTTATGCTTGGCAAACCCGTGAAGAATTCCAATACACCCACCATTGGCAGCCAGAGATGTTAGTGATGTGGGATAACCGCTCGCTGCTACACCGTGCCTACGGTGGTTACGATGGCTACGCTAGAGAACTGCATCGGCTGACCATTGCTGGTGATCCAGCGTTAGCGCTTTGAGCGCGGCAGGTTGCCCCTCGAATGTGATTTTTTTAATCTGCGCCCCGCGCAAGCCTTTTGCGACAAAACCGAGGAATGATGTATGAGCGAATTTGAAGATAAAGTTGTAGTGGTCACCGGCGCTGGCGGTGGCTTAGGCAAGTCCCACGCGCTGGAGTTTGCCAAGCGCGGTGCCAAGGTTGTGGTCAACGATTTAGGCGGCAGCGGCGATGGCGTTGGCGCCAGCGACATGGCCGACGTTGTTGTGGGAGAAATTCGCGCGGCCGGTGGCATCGCCATTGCCAACAAGGCCTCGGTTTCCAGCCGCGACGGCGCAAAGTCCATTATCGACGACGCCGTCGCTGAGTTTGGCACTGTGGATATTCTGATCAACAACGCCGGCATTCTGCGCGACAAGAGGTTCAAAAAAATGTCCCTCGACGATTGGGACTTGGTCATGGACGTGCACCTTAACGGCAGCGCCTATGTCACCCATGCGGCTTGGCCGATTATGTATGAAAAGAACTATGGACGTATCGTACTTACCAGTTCGACCTCTGGCATTTATGGCAACTTTGGGCAGGCCAATTACGGTGCCGCCAAAATGGGCATGCTGGGTCTGATTAACGTTTTGGCTCAAGAAGGCGCATCGAAAAACATTCGCGTCAATGGTCTGGCGCCGAGCGCGGCAACCCGTCTCATCGCCACCATTCCCGGCCGTGAAGACCTTGACCCGGAAAATCCTGACCCGGATGTGCACCCCAAGCTCGTGACACCAGCCGTGTTGCTGATGGCAGGTGAGGATGCGCCCAACGGCAGAATTATTCAGGCCGGAGGCGGACGTTTCTCAACCTGCGCTGTGTTTAACAATGCCGACATCGAGCTTGGCGTTGATGCAGATTACGAGGACCTGCTAGCGCGCAAAGACGAGTTGCTGGACATGAGCCAAGCACAAGAAGGCTGGAACCGACTACGGCGCAGCTAACCGTTGGCGAGGCTTAAAGCTATGCACAAAAAAACCGGCTAAGCCGGTTTTTTTTATTTGCGTCGCTCGCATTCTAAGTGAACGGATCTAGAAACCCAGCAGCGTCGCGTAGCGGTCCCGGTGCATGGCCTGATTGCCATAGGTTGTTTCCAGCACCCGTGCGCGCTTGAGATACAAACCGGCGTCGAATTCATCGGTCATACCAATGCCGCCGTGAATTTGAATCAGCTGATTGGACATATCAAAGAGAAATTCCCCCGTCTTCGCCTTCGATAAGGCGCTCATAGCGGCTTCGTCATCAGCACCTTGGTCAATAGCGATGACACCGGCCTCCGCACAGGAACGGGCCATTTCCTGCGCCGAATACAGCTCTGCTGCACGGTGACCGAGCGCCTGAAAGGAACCGATCACTTTGCCAAATTGCTTGCGGGTTTTCAGATAATCGAGTGTCATCTCGAAGCTGTAGCATCCCACCCCTAGCATTTCCATGGCAACACCCGCGCAAGCGCGGTCTAGCACTGTGTTGTACAGGCTGTCACCGTACATCGCCCCAAGGTGGGCATCTGCCGTCACAGCCACATCGGTCAGTGAGAGCCGCGCATAGTCGCGGGAGTCAATGGTCTGCATGGGCTGTCGAGTCACTCCAGCACTGTCTGCTGGCACCAAGAACAGCTGCACGCTGCCATCGGCGGTTGCGGCGGCGACGATCAGCGTTGTAGCGCTCATGCCCTCTAAAACGAAGGTTTTCGCGCCATTCAGCACATAGCCCCCGTCTGCTGCTGTCGCCGTGCAGGCCGTGTGGCTGCGCTGGTGCCGAGACTCTTCATCCACTGCCAGCGTCAGAATTTCACTGCCATCGACGATCTTAGGTAACCAGTGCTGCTTCTGCGCATCGCTGCCGCCGAGGTTGATCGCCGTTGCGCCGACATAGGCCGAAGCAAACAGTGGCGAAGCGCAAAGCTGGCGGCCCAATTGCTCGAGGATCAAACCGAAGGTCAGATACCCAAGGTCCGAACCGCCGTAATTTTCTCCGACCAAGATACCCGTCCAGCCCATATCCACCATGGCGGACCAAGCTTCGGGGTCAAAACCGCCGTCACTGTTGCTGTTACGGAACTCGCGGAACTTCTGCACTGGCAACTGGGTTTCAACCCAGGAGCTGGCTTGATCCTTAAGAATGGATTGTTCTTCGCTTAACGCTGCCATGAGTTATCCTTTTTGCGTGGTTTCGGGCAGACCCAAAACATGCTTTGAAATGATGTTGTTCTGCACTTCATAAGAGCCGCCATAAATGGACATGGCCTTACCTGACAACCACTCACGTACGATGCCGAGCTCGTCTTCGGCGAAGTCATCACCAGACCAACCAATACCCTGACTGCCCATGATCTCTAACGCGAGTTCGGCCTTACCTTGCGCCACCCGTGTATTGGAATTTTTCAAAATAGACGCAGCAGCACTGACTTCTACCCGTCCCGCTGCTTCGTCAGTGATACGCTGGGCGGTAAGCCGATGCGCGGTGGCGTCCATGTAGTTGCGCACCAGACGTTGGCGCAGATCACGGTCTGCCAGTGCACCGCTGTCATCCACGCCAACAAACCGCTGAGCTTTCACATGCAGAGGCTCCGCATCGACCATGCTCACACCGCGACCGCCGGTTTGGCTCTGGCGCTCGTGTTGCAGCAGGCGCTTCACCACGCTCCAGCCGTCATTGAGATTGCCAAGTAAGTCGCCCTTCTCTGCCCGAGCATCGGTAAAGTAGGTTTCGCAAAATGGTGATACGCCTGAAATAAGACGTATGGGACGAGTTTCAACCCCATCCTGCTGCATGGGCAGCATGACAAAGCTGATGCCATCGCGCTTGCCCGCGTCAGAATCGGTGCGCACCAGTGCACCACACCACTGCGAAATATGTGCCCCAGAGGTCCAGACTTTTTGCCCGTTCAAGGCAAAATAATCGCCTTGGTCTTCGGCCTTGGTCGACAACGACGCCAGATCTGATCCAGCGTTGGGCTCTGACAGACCAAGACACCAGCGTATTTCGCCGCTGGCAATACCTTTAAGGTGACGGGCTTTTTGCTCGTCGGTGCCGTATTCCAACAGCGTCGGGCCGACCATGGTCACACCCATGCCAGTCATGTGCGGAATCGGGTTATAGGCACCGGCTTGGTGAATCTCTTCGCCAATCACGTCGGCTTCACGATCGCTGAGTCCGGCACCGCCGAATTCTACTGGCCATGTTGGTGCACCCCAGCCTTTTTCAGCAAGGCGTTGACGCCAGGTTTCCATGCCAGCTTTGACCTCGTCCGAGGCTCTGGCACCGCTTTCGCCGCCAGCGAGGCCAGCCAGATCCACCCCTGCCAAACTGGCGGGGAAGTTGGCAGCTACCCAACCCTTCACGTCCTCGCGGAAACTTTGCAGTTGACTCGCGTTTTCCATTGTTGCGTTCCTTAGTTAAAAATAATTCTTAGATGCGCTCGATTATGACTGCGGGCGCCATGCCGCCCGCTGCACACATGGTGACTAAGGCAGTGGACTGCCCCCGCCGCTCCAATTCATCGAGGGCGGTACCGATCAGCATCGAGCCGGTGGCACCGATGGGGTGACCGAGCGCGATAGCGCCGCCGTTGACGTTGACTTTGGCGTGGTCGACGTTGAGATCGCGCATGAACTTCATTGGCACCACAGCGAAAGCTTCGTTGACCTCAAACAGATCTATGTCGTCGAGGGTCATGCCTGCCTTAGCAAGCACCTTTTTCGCCGCATCCACTGGCGCGTTTAAAATGTATTCCGGCGAGTGGCCCATGTTGGCCATGGCGACAATGCGTGCTCTGGGCTTCAAATCGTTTTGCTTGGCATAATCTGGCGACGCCATCACCAGCGCGCCTGCGCCATCTACGACACCGGATGAACTGCCGGCATGGTGACGGTGGTCTACTTCTAATCCGGGCCAACGCTGGGCGACCATCTCGCGGAAGGTATGACCGGAATCAAAAAACGGTAGATCCATCATGCCCTCAAAGGCCGGCTGCAAATTCGCCAGTGACTCGGCGGTCGTTTGCGGACGCGGGTACTCTTCCGCATCAAGCGCCAACGTGCCATCCGGGTTATGCACGGGCACTAGGGACTTGTCGAAGGCTCCATCGGCCATTGCTTGACCGGCGCGCTGTTGGCTTGCGAGAGAAAAGGCGTCTAGATCCGCGCGGCTGAAATTTTCTTCGGTAGCGATAATGTCTGCAGCGATACCCACGTTTAGCTGGGGATACTGACGCCGCAGGTCTAGGTTGCCCGCATCCAGCGGCGACGGCGGTGCCTCACTGCGGGTGTAAGACATCATCTCCACTCCGCCAGCGACGATTAAATCTTCCATACCCGACATGATATTGGCGGCGGCTAAGTTCACCGCCGTTATGCCACCACCACAAAAGCGGTCAAGGGTGACGCCCGAGGCCTTGGTGGAAAAACCGGCATCGAGCGCCGCCATGCGTCCTACGCAGGAGCCTTGTTTTTGGAATTGCGTACTGCACGACATGATGACGTCGTCGATTTCGCTGGTGTCGAGTGCGTTGCGTTCTGCCAACGACCTAAGCACCGTGGACAACAGCTTTTGCGGGTGCACCTCCCACAGTGCGCCCTTACCCTGTTTGCCTACGCCTCGCGGGGTACGGGCTGCGTCGATAATCCATGCTTCGCTCATCTGATTCTCTCCTGCTCAAGTCGATGGCAGATTCTGCGCGATAGAAGCAACCGAGTCACCTGTTGAACAATGGACGAATTTGAGGTTAAGCAGGCAACGCCTTGCCTAACGCCACACCGCAGGTCGAGGCTTGGGGCAAAATTCGTTATGTTGGGCAGGTCCGCAATGTCGAGAGCCTTTTGTGCTTGCAGCCATACTACCCATCGCCCTGCTCTTCGTCCTCGGTTGCTGTGTTGGCAGCTTTATCAATGTGGTTGCCTATCGACTGCCCTTGGTGGACGCGCCGACATCCAGCGGTGGCGATTGGAACCTTGCATGGCCCCCATCCCAGTGCCCGCAGTGCCAGACACCGATCCCTCCTTGGCATAACATCCCGATGCTCAGCTACCTGATGCTGGGCGGCCGTTCGGCCTGCTGCCAGCAGCCCATCGGCCGCCACTATTTTGTCGTAGAAGGTCTATGCGCAGTAATGACAGCCCTGATTGGCCTGGTGCTGATGACTGACCCTTGGCAACAAACGCAACCAGCGCTGCTTCTCAATGCGAGCTCACTTATCCCCTTGATCTGGGGACTTGCCTTGCACTGGTGTCTGCTAACGCTGGCGGCGATGCTTTTGCGGCACCCTCAGCACACTTTAGTGGTTTGGCAATGCCTGCTGTGGCTGGGGTTACTGAGCAATCTCAGCGGCGCGTTCCGTGCTCTTGCTGAAGCCGTCGTTGCCGTCGCATTGTGTTACGCACTGGGGTTTGTGCTGGCTGCACTTGTTAACCGTTTTTTGCACAAAGGACCCAGCGACAGGCTTGCATTCTTTGCGGACCCACTGCTGCAGGCAACCGCCGCGGCGCTGGCGTGGTTCGGTAGTGCCATAGGGTGGCTGCCCATTGTCTATGTTGCCGCGACGCTTGCGACAGTGGCTACCAAGCATGTTGCGCCGCAATCGCGCGCCATCAAAAAAAGCAGCGCGCTGCCACTTGGTGTACGCCGCAACATATCCGGCGTTAGCCAAGGGATTGTGATCGCCCTGCTGTCTGCGCTTTGGTGGCTCAATGGAGAACCCCTTCCCCTCTGGTAACGAGCACCGGCCATTGGCTTTGATTCGCGCCGCAGCCTCATTCCTAGCCTGTTCAACTTCGTAGAGCGAGCCATCACAGTGGACTGTTGCAACGGTCAGCGCTTAGGCAAAGCAACACTTAGGCTGCGCGCGTTGACCAGCCCCTGCCGATGCGAAACAGCCAAGTGCCATCCATCTTTGGCGTTCAACCAGCTTTTCATACCGTTCAACCAGTTTTTCATACCGTTCATCCAGCATTTGAAGCCTGTAACAACCATAAGTTAACAAACTATTTGGGTTCAACCGAGCATACCAACCGCCCTCTAACACTTGCTGGAATGTCACCATGCCCAATTTCAATCTGGCAACCAAGACGTCTGTTTTTGTGCTGGTCATCTGCGTGGGTACCAGTCTGATTGTCGGCTGGATGAGCTACCTCAGGAGTAAGAGTGCGTTCGAAGCGCAAGCCTTTGACCGTCTCACGGCCATTCAAGCCGCAAAAACCGCAGAAATTCGGCGTTACTTCGAACAGATCTCGCATCAAATACAAACTTTCTCGGAAAATCCCACAACAGTTGCAGCCCTTAGTCAGTTTACGCAGGCGTATGCCAAACTTCAGCGAGACGCCGATCCTTCTGATTTTACAGCCCAAGACAGCCCCCTTGAGCGTTTCTATCGAGAAATCTTTCTTCCACAGCTCAGCACGATCATTAACCCCAACTCACCCAGCACATCGTTAGGCCCGCTGGACAGTTCTGGCCTAATGCCTCGAACCGGCGCAGCCGCCCACTTACAACACCACTACATCGCCGCCAATCCAAATGCTGGAACAGAAAAGCACCTACTCACGCGCGCGCTCAACGACAACAGCGACTACGGTCGGGTACACGCCGACTACCATCCGATTTTTCGTAGCTTTTTAGAAAAGTTCAGTTACTACGACATCTTTTTGGTTGATAGCAAGAACGGCAACATTGTCTACTCAGTTTCCAAAGAGATCGACTTCGGCACTAATCTGAACCGTGGTCCCTATCGCAACAGCAACATTGCGCAAGCGTTCCTGCTCGCTAATCAACCCGATCAGCCAAGCGATTCCTTCTTCGTTGATTTCAAACCCTACTTGCCCTCTTTGAACGCTCCGGCAGCCTTTGTCGCCAGCGCAGTTCATGCCGACGGCCAGCAGCTCGGTGTATTGATCTTTCAGCTACCCGTCGATCGCATCAACGAGGTAATGACTGGCAATCAGCAATGGTCGACGCAAGGGTTGGGCGAATCCGGAGAGACCTACTTAGTTGGGCCGGACTTCACCATGCGCAGCGCATCGCGTTTCTTTGCCGAAGATGCGGGAGGCTACCTGAGGTCTCTCGCCGCGCTGGGCTATCCGCAACAAAAACTTAGGCAATTGCGTCTCTACAACACCTCGATCCTTAATCAAAGCGTAAACACGGATGCCGTGCTCTACGCCTTGGCCGGTGAACGAGGCACAAAAATCATTCCGGACTACCGCAAGGTCGACGTGCTCAGTTCCTACGGTCCATTGGATTTCGGCAAGGAGCGCTGGGCAGTTATCGCGGAGTTGGACGCACTGGAAGCCTTTGCGCCAGTGCGCGGCCTGCAGCACAGCATTTTGATCTGGACCTTAAGCATTTCATTGTTGACTGTCGGCTTGGGAATTTGGGCCGCGCGGACACTCACTCAGCCTGTTGTCGCACTCACCGAGGCAGCAAAAATCGTCGGCGGGGGCAGCACGGTCGCCCCCCTGCCGCGTCAATCCAACGATGAGATCGGTGACCTAACCACCCAGTTCAACCAGATGGTCAGCAATTTGCACGAACAGCAGGTGACAATTGATCAACAAACCGCAGAGAACCATCAACTGTTGCTGAATGTGTTACCCGAACCCATCGCTAATCGACTGAAAAATGGTGAGGTCAATATTGCTGATGCCTTTTCAAGCGTCAGCGTACTGTTCACCGACATTGTCGGCTTTACCGAAATGTCTCGCGGAGTACCGCCAATTACAATTCTACGTATGCTCGATGATTTATTTGGTGCCTTTGATAAAGCCGCTTTAGAATTGGGCGTTGAGAAGATAAAAACCATAGGCGATTCCTATATGGCCGTATGCGGATTGCCCTACCCTAATGAAGCCCACGCGGACCAGATTGCCAAGCTGTCCCTCGCCATCTTAGGTTGTTTAAAATCATTCAACGAACAAAACGGCACGCGATTAAAGATGCGTGTCGGCGCT
>JAACDW010000216.1 GCA_009936775.1 Pseudomonadota bacterium | reverse complement strand
TCTTGCGCGTTGCAGCGCAGGCCGCGCTATCCATGGCCGATAGCGTCGTGATCGCAGTCGATGACGAGCGGGTATTGGCGGCTGTTGCGGCAGGTGGTTGGCAAGCAGAAATGACTCGTAGCGATCATGTGTCGGGTTCTGACCGGGTCATGGAAGTTGCTGAGCTTCGCGGCTGGTCTGACGAAGACATCGTCGTCAATGTGCAAGGCGACGAACCCTTGGTACCTCCCAGGGTAATCGATCAGCTATGTCAGGGCATGCTGGATCAACCGGATGTGGCCATGGCTACTCTGAGCGAACCGCTACAGCATCAGGCAGATTTCCTAGACCCCAATGTGGTGAAAGTTGTGGCCAATGAGGCGGGTTTAGCCATGCTGTTCTCCCGGGCGCCAATTCCCTATCCGCGTGAGAGTGCTGGCAAGGCACTGCCAGCACAGGCTTCGCGCCATGTCGGCATTTATGGCTTTCGCGTGGCGGCGTTACGACAGTTCATAGGTCTCGGAGAGTCGACCTTGGAACGTACTGAAATGCTTGAGCAAATGCGTTGGTTGCAGGCAGGCTTGCCGCTGCTAGTGATTGAGGCCGAACAACGTGTGCCCGGAGGGGTGGACACACCCGCAGACTTAGCGAGAGTACAGGCGCTGTTCAGCACCTGACTCGCGGCGCTTGGTTGCCCAGGCCAACTGGTTTGGCGTTGGCCCAAAGGCTGATCTTGCGCGAACTGTTGCTACTTGGGCTGTTGGTATTACTTAGGTGCCATCCGAATGCCACCGTCCAAACGAATGGTCTCGCCATTTAGGTAGGCGTTTTCCACAATTTGCTTGCTTAGCGAGGCAAATTCTGGCGGCAGGCCCAGGCGCTTGGGGTACTGGACCATGTCGATTAGCGGATCGCGTACCTGATCTGGCGCACCAGCCATCATGGGTGTGTTAAAAATGCCCGGAGCGATGGTGCAAATGCGTACCCCTTGGCGCGATAGATCCCGAGCGATAGGCAGTGTCATGCCAGATACGCCTGCCTTACTGGCCGAGTAAGCGGCTTGGCCGATCTGGCCATCGAAGGCGGCCACGGAAGCCGTGTTGATAACGACGCCGCGCTCTAGGGCTTCTCCCTCGGGTTCGTTTAACTGCATGATCGCCGCGCACTTACTCAGCACTGAGAACGTACCAATAAGGTTAACCTGCACAATGAAATTGAACTTCGCGATGTCCAGTGCGCCCTCGCGCCCAACCGTTCTGGACGCAGCACCAATACCAGCGCAGTTGACGTTGATGTGAATGGCACCAAAGTCTTCGGCTATTTGGCTCACAGCAGCGCTGACCGATTCGTCGTCGGTGACGTTGACCTGATAGGCTCGGGCATCGCCGAGCTCGCTGGCAGTCGCCTTCGCTAGGTCTTCGTTTAAATCTAAAATCGCAACCTTACCACCGTTGGCGATTATCATTTCTGCTGTGGCGCGGCCAAGACCCGATGCCCCGCCAGTAATGACTGCTACTTTTCCCTCAATGTTCACAGGCTTTCCTTCTGTTGGTTGTGAAAACCCGCCTAGTATACCCTAGCGTCTTCCCAGTTTCGGGCACTTTTGGAATCACCCATGCGTTTCATTGCCGAGTTTTTATCACCAACTCAAGCCTCTCGTTGGCTGCAGCAGTTAGAGCAGGCTGACTGGATCGACTGGCAGCGCGAGACATTCAGCATTTTTGGACGCAAAGTACAGGCACCGCGTACGCTGGCTTGGTTCGGGGATGCGGGCTTGAACTATCGCTACACGGCGGTAAACCACCACGCTTGGGGGTGGCCGGAGCCGTTGCAGGCGCTCAAGCGAGATGTTGAGCAAAGGGCCCAGCAGCCCTTTAACTTTTTGCTACTTAACCGCTATGTCGATGGCTCCGAGTATATGGGCTGGCATCGTGATGATGAGCGCGGCTGTTGTGGCAACATCGCTTCCTTAAGTTTGGGTACGCCGCGGCGCTTCAGTATCGACCAACAGACCGGCGGTGAACTAGCTCAACGCAAAAATTTCGAGCTAGGTGAAGGCTCGCTATTGATCTTTGACGGTCGTCAGCGGCACTGTCTTCGCGCCTCCAAAAAACTCTTAGGGCCAAGAATTAATCTGACCTTTCGGCAGATTATCCAGTGATCCGAGCGTCAGCCGAGTTAACGAATACTTTCGCCTTGAAGTCCATCGCGCCATACGCGGCGGACCTTACCACGCTGGATGAAGCCCGGCAGGCCATACGCTATGCGCGCGAGCAAGGCCTAACTCTGCGTACCCTGGGCGAAGGCTCCAATGTTGTTTTATTGCCCCAGGTAAAGGGCCTAGTGTGCCGAGTCCTGAACACCGGTGTGACAGTAATCGGCATGGATGAGCAATACGTCAGCATCGAGGTAGGCGCCGGTAAGAATTGGCATGAGCTGGTTTCTCAGACCCTTGCTGAAAGGTGGTACGGACTGGAAAACTTGGCTCTGATACCGGGATCGGTTGGTGCAGCCCCAGTGCAAAACATTGGTGCCTACGGCGTTGAATTGGAGGAATTCTTGGAATCCGTAACAGTGATACGCGCCGATGGTTCGGTCCAAGTGTTACCCACCTCTGCCTGTGCGCTAGGATATCGGGACAGCATGTTTAAGCGGCATTTTGTCGCGACCGCGGAGCCGCTAATTATTTTCAGCGTGCGGCTGCGACTGTATAGGCAGCCCAGAGTGAACTTGTCCTATACGGAACTGGAAAAAATGCTTGTTGCACAAAGCAGACACTCTCAACCAACGCCACAAGAAGTCGCCAAGGCGGTGATTGCTTTGCGTCAATCCAAATTGCCAGATCCTGCGCAGTTTGCGAACGCAGGCAGTTTTTTTAAGAACCCAGTGATCGACGGGTCAGTTGCCCAACGGCTGCAGCGCCTTGGTGTTGAACCATATCCGTTTCAGGGGCATTTCAAGGCGTCAGCTGCGCGGCTAATAGACTTATCAGGTTGGAAGGATGTGCGTCATGGTGCGCTGGGGTGCTGGCCTCAGCAGCCCTTGGTATTGGTCAATTACGGTGGTGGGACTGCACAGGATCTGCTGAGTTTTGCCCAGCAGATTCAACGCAGTGTGCAGGAGAAATTTCAGCTGGAGCTAGAGCTGGAACCCTCCGTGGTATCCTGATTTTTCTTTGCCCCACCAATTTTAACGCCTTGCGCGCGCAGCGCGTCTTCCCGCTCGCGGCGCTTGACCTCTCGGGGGTCATTGCTGGCCCGAGAAGTGCGGGTTATTTTTGCAGCAGCCGGTGATGCCTGAGTCTCCTCAGGCGCGCTGTTGCTAT
>JAACDW010000215.1 GCA_009936775.1 Pseudomonadota bacterium | reverse complement strand
TCCGCGCCAGATAGGGCAAAATCGCGTGTGCCTCACCCAGCGTAAAGCCACTGTCAGTCTCTTCGATGCAGGGAATGGTTCCTGCAGGATTTTTTGCTAAGTAATCTGCATGCCTGCTGCCGCCCGTACCGCTATAGCCGGGGTTAATTAGCTCCAGACGAAAGGGGTGATCTTTGTGCAATAGCGCCCAAAGCACCGCCCTAACCGGCTGGGAAAAAGGCACACCGTATACTACGAGCTCGCTCATCTCTTCGTTCCTTCCGTTGATTCTCTGAGTAGACGGCTTCCAGCGACACTCAGATTGCCTGCGTTCGAGTTAAATTCACTACCACCCAAAGCAGGCGCCCGCCCAGCATTGCAGCGCTTTTAAGTGCACCTTGTCTGCCCGGCGTAAAACTGTGGCGACTGTTGCTATCACCGTAGCCAAATTCACGCCCCACTGTCCTACTAAGTTCAGAGTTGGTAAACGCGCTCTGCGGTACCGTAAAAAAGCTCATGTTGTTCATCGGTAGAAAAGTCTGCGGCAATTTTTTTCATTGCGTTCCAATAAACGTCATAGCTCAGCGATAGCTTATCTACGGGGAAATTACTTTCAAACATACACCGGTCTGGTCCGAAGGCGTCGATGGTATGCAAGTAATACTCGCGCTGCGCCTCGGCCACCTCATCTGACGAGGGCGGCCGATCCTGATTCTGCCAATCAAAGCCGTTCACCGGCATGGCTAGCCCACCAATTTTCACCACCACATTGGGACACTGGGCCATGCGAGCAACCCCGCCGCGCCAATCTTCAAGCACCTCGGCCATCTTACCAGCGTAGTCGCCTGTGCCGCAGGGCGTACCGAAGTGGTCGAGCACCATGGTGGTACCTTCACTGGCCTTGGCTAGGTCGGTGAATGCTGCGTTTTGAAAATGATAGTGCCAAGAGTCGTAGGTATAGCCCAGCTCACCAAGCAGCCTAACGCCACAGCGAAACCCGGGGCGTGCGAATAAATCAGGGTGCGGGGTAGCGTTCAGCCAGCCCAAGTTTTTGCCCGGATCATGGGCACCGCCGTGTCGTATGCCGCGAAACAGACCCGCCCCCGCTTGCTCGTGGGCCTGTAGCGCTTCGCGCAGTTGCGCCTCATCCTGATCCAAATCCGCGTGGGCAATAATGCCAGCAATTTCCGCCTTACCATGGCCTCGGCTTGCCAAGGCAGCATCACGGACAAATTCTGTTTCGCCCACCGCGCGCAAATGCTGCGGTCCCTCGCTTCGATATTCAGCCCCGCACTCCATGAACACGGTTTTTTCAATGTTGTGTCCAGACTCCGTGTCTTCCCAAAGGTCTTCAAGCAGATACGTCGGCAAACCGCTAGTACGCCAAAGATGATGGTGCGGATCAATTATCCGGCGCTTGGCATCGACGATGTCTTCTTTGTGCTGTTGCAGCCAAGCACGCAAACTTTCCTTGGTCACTGCCATGAACCACCTTCCCTTCTCACTCAATTAGATCAGGCTTGAGCCATACGCGGCGCAAGCCATAAACGGATCACCCTAGGGTGTTTTGTGCACCGGCAAAGTCGTTGATCCCTAGCCTCTGTCTGACCTGAACCGTGGCATCCTGCATCGATTTGTCCAATGGTATGCCCGTAGCGTCCGCTGTGCGTACCAAGCCGTTGAAGACAGCGGCAATGGCTGCGGCTTCAATAAACGTTGCCTCGCCCACCTTGCTGCGCAACCGCGCACGCGCTGCATCCAACTCATCGCTGCCCAAGGTCAACGCCTCACCGCATGCCACCAGTTCTTCGCCAGCCTCTACCAAGACCGCGCCAGCACCACCCATGGTGGCTTCTTACTGCACTTGCAGTGCAACCGCTTTGCTGCTTGCACGAAGCAGCATGACATGTGCGCTAGTTCAGTAAAAACATTCGTTAACTGACGACACTCTGGCTGCCAGCAGTTCGGCCTGAGGACGCGATAACGGCCCATCCCAAACCATGTCGTTAAAGCCTCGGTCTTGACCGGTATACATAACCTGCACATTGCCGAAGAACATGGCGTTGGCCGAGGGCACCAAACTGTACGCCCGAGACACATTGGGGTTTGGCCAAGGGTCCTGCATGGGCAAGTAAGCGCCTATGTCTGCCACCGACTCATTGAGGGTTGAGTCCACGGCTTCGTTGTTGGGCTCGGGCAACACCTCGTGAGGTCTGCCCAACGCCTCAGCAAATGCGTCAATGGCCGCAACCGATGCAACGATGGCGGCCAGCTCTACATAGGCTGCCAAACCTACTGCCTGGGTTTGGTGCTGCGCCCACGCACGGTTAATTTTTTTTGCGTCCGCGGCGATCGTGCGCGTAGCTTCAAGGGCCGCCGGGGATAGCTCGGACGCTGGATAATCCCGGTTAAAGGACAATTCGCCGCGCTGACTGCGTGCAGCGCGTGCCTGCTCGGCAATTTCGATACGTTGCTGCGCTGTCCAAAAACCACTGGTGCTGGCCAGTGCCCGCCAGCTACTGCGGTGGCCGTGCATTATTTCATCGCGCACATCGAATCCCTCTGCGCGATAGTTGAAGTGTACTTGCATTGTTAAACCCCCCTAAAATTCAAACTGCTAGGCCTTGCGCCCCACTACCCGCCCAACAAAAAGCCGTCGACTGCAGCATGCAGTTGTCGGCGCGGATTCTCCAGCATAAGCGAATGGGTGCCCTGACCAATTATTGTCAGTTGTTTGTACGCAGCCGATGTCAGCCTAGCGAACAGCCGCCGACCTTGGTCAGGTGTGGTTTCTTCATCTAGCTCACCAGTGACAATCAGCACCGGGGCCGCAATACGGCTTGGGTCATACCAATCCTCACCACTTTGCATGCAGTGCTGATAGTCCTTTATGACGCCGCATGGGGCTCTAAGCACGCCGGTTTGCGCAAAGCTCGGATCACAGCGCGCCGTATGCTCGCACCATGCCCTACGCGCGTTCTCGCTAACGATGTTGTTCAACGTCGCTGCATCAAGACCCGTAGACCAGCGTTTATTCATGCTTTCCACATCAACGCTGCGATAAGCACCCAGTTGGGGTAGTTGGGCGGTCATCCCCGGCATGCCCTGCAACCACAGCGCGCCATGCAGGACTAACTTGGCCACGTTGTCAGCAAAGGCTCCGGCATAGCTGCCACAAATGGCCGTACCCCAACTGTAACCAATAAGATCAAGCTGACTGATTTGACGCTGAGCTAGAATAAACGCAACCGCTGCCTCAACCTCGGCCACTGCATGCGCCGTATCAACAATGGGGCCGTTGTGCTCTGGCGGCAGTTCCATTTCCGGCGGCCGATCTGACTGACCGTATCCCAGCAGGTCCAAACACCAAACATCAAACCCTTGGCCTGCCAGGTGGCCCATCCAAGAGTGGCCCTCAATACTGTAGTCAAAGGTGTCGGTGGCTCCGTAAGTAGCGCCATGCACACATAGCACCGTTCGGCCCACGGCTACCGTTTTGGCCGGGTCCGCGCATTTATTGCGCAGCAGTAACTCGCAGTCTGCTCGCACACTCGGTATCCGATGGTCTGTTTTCGTGATCATAGGTCCCTCCCCAAGGCGCCACCAATGCCTCACCTGTGCAACTGCGTGCTAACAGTATCTTTCTGGTCCGCGCCATTGATCGGCGGTGTAGCGGTCGCCGTAACACCAACCCACGGGCAGGGCTTGTTCTACTGCCTGCAGATCCGAGGGGCTTAACGATAGCCCCGCACCGGCCACCAGTTCATCTAGGTGACTCACCGAGCGCGTACCGGGAATCGGCACCACATGTTCGCCTTGGGCCAATAGCCAAGCGATGGCTAAGGCAGACGATGAAGTACCAAGTTCTGCGGCCAAGGTTCTGAACTGCTCGCTTTTTTGCATGTTGAGTTCATAGGTATCCTTCTGAAAACGCGGATTCACCCGCATAAAGGCCAGGCTTTGGCAGGCCTCAAAAGACAGCGGATGGTCGGTGAGCAACGAGCGAGCCACAGGACTGAAGGCGACCATAGTGGTGCCAAGTTCGGCGCATTTTTGCACCAAGCCAAGTTCTGGTGCGCGGGTTGCCAATGAGTATTCAGACTGCACTGCGGCCACTGGGTGCACAGCATGGGCAAGCTCTAACGATGTGGGTGCAATTTCAGAAAAACCGATTTGCCGTGTCTTGCCGGACTTCACCAGTTCGGCCAGCGACTGGGTGACCTCCTCGATCGGCACAGAGGCGTCGCGGCGATGGACATACAGCAGTTCTACCTGCTCTACCCCAAGACGCTGCAGCGAGCCATCCAACTCCTTGCGCAAATGTTCGGGGCTGTTGTCATAATAGCGGCTGCCATCAGGCTTGCTGGCAATGCCAGCCTTAGTGGCGATGGTGAAAAAATCCCTAGCCTGCTGGCCCCGTTGCTGCAGATAGGCACCAATGCGCTGCTCCGAAAGCCCCAAGCCATAAACGTTTGAAGTATCCAAGTGCGTAATACCCAAGTCCATACAGCGATCGAGGATCGCGAAAGATTTTTCGTCGTCTGTAGGACCGTAAAAGTCGCTGAAAGACATGGCGCCGTAGCCGATCGCAGAAATTGGGGTTTGCGCCTGCCCAAGGGTTCTATGCTGCATTGTTCACCTGTTGGTTTCGCCGAATGTATTGCCCAACCCTAATGTTTTGCCGGGCCGAACGCCAATCTGTGCTCGAAGTGGTCATCAACACGGTCCAGTGTCGACGCCAAATGACCGTATTTTATCTCCTGAGCATCGCATCGGTAGCAAGTTGCGGCTACAGTATTCGCCGAATTTCGGTGCGAGCCTGGTAGACGATCCGCGCGCATTCTAGCCAGTTCAAACCGTCTCAACGGGCATTAATTATCGACACCCATGTGTCAGCAGGAAAACCGCATTGCACATAGAAACCATCGACTATCAGGACGGCTTAGCCGGAGCGGCACTCTACGCATCGCTCAAAGCCACGGGTTTTGCGGTGTTGTATAACCATCCCATCTCGCCTGATCGAATAGCTGAGATGTATGACCTATGGGCGGACTTTTTTGCCAGCCAAGAAAAGTTTGCCTATGCCCCAGAGCCGTCTGACCACGATGGCTACTTTGCCTTTGGCTCCGAAAATGCCAAAGACTCGCCGCTAAAAGACTTGAAAGAATTTTTCCATGTGTATCCGCAATCGCGTATGCCAACAGAACTGGCGGACAAAACCAACGCCATTTACGCCGATCTAAAGGCCTTGGGCATTGAAGTGCTGTCATGGATTCAGCAGCACACGCCTGCCGAGGTAAAAGAAAGCTTCACCATGCCCTTACATGAAATGATGAATGGCAGCTCGCAAAGCCTGCTGCGTGTATTGCATTACCCACCGGTCACCGAGCACGCCTCGGGCGCCATGCGCGCTGCGCCGCATGAAGACATCAACCTGATCACGCTGTTGTTGTCTGGCTCGAATCCCGGCTTGCAAGCCAAGGATACGCACGGCGTTTGGCATGACATATCCCACGACAAGCGCATGGTGACCATCAACACCGGCGACATGCTAGCCATGGCCAGTAACAACTTCTACCCATCCACCACGCACCGGGTAATCAATCCCGACCCATCAGAAAATTCATCACGGTATTCCATGCCAATGTTGTTGCATCCACGACCGGATGTGCTGCTCAGACCAGACCGTACGGCCGACGACTACCGGCAAGAGCGCCTGCGCGAGATTGGCCTGACGCCCTAACTGCGTGCTCGTTCTGGCCGAGTAGAACGACCAACCGGCAGCGCAATACGACAGACCCGTTTCGACGAATCCCTGTAGCGCCAGAAGCACACCAGTAATCAACCCACCGAGTATCGCCGTATCTGCGACCAGCACGGTGCTCATGTCCAAGGTATCGGTGTAAGAGCCGGGACAAACGATCAGCCGCGAGACGCGAGCAGGTTGCGGTGTTGGCAAGCATACCAAGCGCGACTCATCGAGCCTTCGATTAACAGCGCCGCTAGGAGTGACGAAGGCACTGGTGGCGAATTTTTGTAGGCGCAACTGACCCAGAACTGCTTTTCAGAACATTCGGATGCCGCACGTTGCATTTGTTCATGCCCGGACATTACCCGAGTGATTGCCGGGGCAGCAGCGTCCGGCTTCGCCCCGCTGCGGCAATGGTTCACGACTGGTCTACAGGCGTGCGATCACCGCGTCGGCAAATTCCGCTGTGCCAAGATCACCGCCAAGATCACCGGTCTTCTCGCCGCTGATCAAACAGGCGTCATAAGCCCGCCGAATCACCTCGGCACTGTCCGCAAGCGCCGGCACCTGTCGAGTTTCAGCCAAAAAATTCAGCATCATTACCGACGACATCAGCAGCGCCAGCGGATTGGCCACGTTACGGCCAGCAATATCTGGCGCGCTACCGTGCACGGCTTCAAAAATGGCCAGATCTTCGCCAAGGTTGGCTCCGGGAACAACACCAAGCCCGCCGACCAAACCAGCGCAAAGGTCGCTGATCACATCACCGTACAAGTTCTCCCACAGCAGCACATCGAACTGGGACGGGTCTTGCACCAGCTTCATGCAACCCGCGTCGATGATCGTCGATTCAAATGCGAGGTTGGGGTAGTCGTTGGCGTGCACATCGTTGGCGCACTTAAGAAACAAACCGTCGGTCAGCTTCATGATGTTGGCTTTGTGCAACACGGTTACTTTCTTGCGCTCGCGCCGATTCGCAAAACGAAACGCCCAAGTCGCAATACGTTGGCATGCGGTCTTCGACGCCACCTTCATGCTCATCACCACCCCGGGAGTCACTTCATTTTCAACACCGCTATACAAACCCTCGGTATTCTCTCGAATGATAATCAGGTCCACGTCCTGATAACGGGTCTTTACACCGGGCATGCTGCGCACTGGCCGCACTGCGGCATATAGGTTAAATGCCTTACGCAGCTTCACGTTGATGGAGGTCAACCCCTCGCCAACTGGCGTTGTGCAGGGGCCTTTAAGGGCGACACCGCAACGGGCTATTTCGTCCATGGTGCGCTGTGGAATCAGTTCGCTACCCTCATCCAAAGCACTAAGGCCTGCGGCCACCGGAATCCAGTTCAGCGAGACATCCGTACGGCGCAGTGCAGCATCCACTACCTTTAACACTGCAGCAGTAATTTCAGGACCAATGCCGTCTCCGGCGATAACGGGTATATCAATTACGCTCATATTTCGAGTTCCTGCACTGTAGATAAATGGAAGTGGCGGCGGTCATTCCATATAGCGACCCACCCTGCATGGCATAGCAAAGAGGCCGCAAGGGCTGTTCGCCAAGCCAGTGGCCAGAGACGCCCCGAGTATACGCCGTTTGCTTACCGAGTTCTCGACCAGCGCAAGCAAAGCCCATTTCTATGCCGACTTTATCGTGTTATTCCGTCCAGCTAGGCGCGATCAAAGACTCGGCTTAGGGTGCGTTTTTTGCCCCCCTTGGGTTTGATCTCCACTACGACAAGCAGCCTACCGTCGGCGCGAATGGACCAATGTTTTTGCACTTTTCTTTCGGTGGTTTTGTACTTCTGCTGAATTTTGCTGCGCGACCAACTGGTTTTGCGCCCTCGAAAGTCGCCCTTCACCATGACCTCCAAGGCTTCCGGGCCGGATAATCCGGGAAAGCTAAGGCGCACCTCCTTTGTCCCTACGTCGATATGCATAATCTCGCTGCGCAACACAGCAGGATCTCGAGCACTGAGTTGGGAATGCGAGCGACTCGAAGCTGATCCACCACCGGGCAGCGGAATACCCATCACCGAAGCACTCATGCGTCCGGGGTTTTGAATCAGCGTGGTGCGTGCGTCCAGATCTTCGCGCAAAAGATCCGATTCAACCGCGTTTACAACCCACCTACCGCCAAATACCGACGCCGCATCTGGCCAGACTGGTGAAACACCCCAAACAAGCAGCAGCAGTACCCAGCTGCTGATACGACGTCGGCGCGGGTTCATTGCGTAACCGCTCGGTTCGCTGGGCTAACGTAATTTGCTGACGCAGACCTCATGGTTGCATTTTTCCTCTATTTACCATCTTCTTTTATGCCTTCTTTTGTCTCTTCTTTTGTCTCTTCTTTCGACAGTTGTTTCAGCGGAAACTTCTATTCCGTCAGTTCTAGGGTGCCGTTTTAGCAGCAAAGTGCTCAGCACAAGGGTAAGACCGTAGCCGCCTTTCACAACCACAACATGGACAACATGCCGCGCAGTTCACAGTTTATTGGTTTGATGCAACTGTCTATCTTTTGTGCCTATTTGTTTACCTGTAAAAGTTGTTGTCAAGGCCCATGTTCTGTCCTTGCGGGCATCACGGGTTTCGCTTTAGACCCGCCACCGGTATGTAAACGTACCGTTTAGGACCACGCTTAACCACTGCGCCCGCTCGCTTTCGCTCAGCTTGACAGCGCATTGGCACCGCCACAGACTCAAGCAGTGAGGGTGGGACAGCCGCGAAAGAACGACGCAAACGACGACAATGGTATGCAGCACTTCTCAGATAAAAATAGGTTCGGACGTTTTCTCCACTTCGAACGCAAATGGCGCTCACCGCTGGGGCT
>JAACDW010000036.1 GCA_009936775.1 Pseudomonadota bacterium | reverse complement strand
GCGAATAATGGGGCGAGTAATGGGGCGAGTACTGGGGCGAATAAGCGCTTTTCCGCTTCCCGTTAGGGACGCTCAACCCTATAGGTTTGTAACGGTTCCCTGCGATTGGTTTAAGCATAGTGTTGCTAAAGATGTGAACTGAGTCACCGAAACATTGACAATTTGGCCGTTGAATCCGAGCCTCGACGTGCTCGCCCTTGACTGGCGCACGCCGCTTAAACCCACATGGGATCAACTGGGCTGCACCGCGGTGCAGGGCGATCTTGCCCCAATTGTCTTGTGCGCAGATTAGGCGGTTGGCGTTTCAATCGCAGTGGCTGCTCGATCAGGTTGCGGGCCGACCGGGGCATATCTTCAACCTAGGTCACGGCATCATCGCGCAGACACCGGTAGATAATGTGAAGTTCCTGGTGGACTTCGTGCACGACCACAGCAGCGTCTAGGCTAAGGCTACAGTGCGAAGTCAGCTGGCGGTGCGTAGTCTCGCGGCAGTCGATTCGCCTCGTTGCGGTCAGGAATCAGCAAACCCTGTTTCGCCAATGCTTGAAACAGCACGGGCTCTGCGGATTGCGGCCAGCCGTCATGGGCACCATGCCAGCACTCGGTGCAAATGCTGATGCGATAGGCCGCCACTTTGTGACGGCTGTCGGCGCTATCGCAGAGGGCGCAAGTCGCAGCCACCAGCAAGCGAGCGCTAGTCCAAGTACTTGTCGGTTACTGCGCCTTCACTGGCGGAACTCACCAACCGCGCGTACTTGGCCAGTGTGCCGCGCTGGGTATAGGCGTCAGGGGCAAGCCATTTGGCCTTGCGTGCCGCCAGTTCGTCGTCGCTTACCTGCAGGTTAATTTCGGCATTCTCAGCATCTACAGTAATGGTGTCGCCGTCCTTGACCAGTGCAATCGGCCCACCCAAATGCGCCTCGGGTGTGACATGGCCGATAACAAAGCCATGGGATCCGCCGGAGAATCGACCATCGGTTAGCAAGGCAACATCCTGCGACAGGCCACGGCCATTAATGGCACTGGTAGGGCTGAGCATCTCGCGCATGCCCGGGCCACCCTTGGGTCCTTCGTAGCGCACGATGACCACATCGCCCTTCACCACGGTGCCGTCCATGATGGCCGCCATGGCGGCTTCTTCGCCGTGGAAACAGCGTGCGGTACCAGTAAAGATCAGGCCTTCGTGGCCGGTGATTTTGGCTACCGCGCCCTCTGGAGCCAGATTACCGCGCAAAATGACGAGGTGGCTGTCCTTTTTAATGGGGTTTGACAATGGCCGAATGATTTTTTGTTCGGCTGGATAGTCAGCCACATCGGCCAGATTTTCTGCCATGGTTTTGCCGGTAACGGTTAGGCAGTCGCCGTGGAGTAGGCCCTCGTTAAGCAGTGTTTTCATCAGTGGCAAAATGCCGCCGATTTCAATCAGCTCGCTCATGGCATACACCCCGGCAGGGCGCATGTCCGCCAATACGGGCACGCGCTTGCCGATGCGACTGAAGTCGTCGATGGTCAGGGGAATGTTGGCCGCGTGGGCTATGGCCAACAGGTGCAGGACCGCGTTGGTCGAGCCTTCAAGGGCAATGGTCAAGGTAATGGCGTTTTCAAATGCCTCACGGCTGAGAATATCGCTGGGCTTAATGCCCAGCTTGATTAAGTTACGCACGGCTGCGCCGGCGTTGTAGCTGTCTTGTTTCTTGTCTTGGCTGACGGCGTTTTGTGCCGAACTGCCAGGCAGCGATAGGCCCAATGCTTCCATGGAGGAGGCCATGGTATTGGCCGTATACATCCCACCGCAGGAGCCTGCGCCGGGAATTGCGGTGGCTTCTACGTCTTTCAGTTCGATGTCTGAGACATTGCCCGCTGCATGACCGCCAACGGCTTCAAAGACGGAAACAATGTCGCGCCTTTCTTTGCCGGGCAAAATAGTGCCGCCGTAAACAAAAACGCTGGGTCGGTCCATGCGCGCCATGGCAATGCCACAGGCGGGCATGTTTTTATCGCCGCCACCAATGGCAACAAAGCCATCACAACCCTGTGCACCGACGACGGTCTCAATGGAGTCGGCGATCACTTCGCGGGACACCAGCGAATAGCGCATCCCCGGCGTACCCATAGAAATACCATCCGATACCGTAATGGTATTGAACAGTACCGACTTGGCCCCGGCTTCATCAGCACCCATGGCCGCCGCTTCGGCCAGTTCGTTAATGTGCATGTTGCATGGGGTTACCATGCTCCAGGTCGAGGCAATGCCAACTTGGGGTTTGCTGAAGTCCTCGGCTTTGAAGCCTGTGGGGTACAGCATTGCTCGGCTTGGGGCCTGCTCAACACCGTCAACAACAATGGAACTGTAGGGGCGTTCGTTAACCATTTGCTGTCCTTTCTTAACTCGCGAGCAGGGCCTCGCGCTTTGCTAGCTGAGTATTTTGCGCAGCACTTTAGAGCCACGCTGCCAGTTGTAAAGTGATTGTTTGGCTGTGGGTAGATCTCCCACATCGCCGGATTGGAAACCGCGTTCTAAAAACCATTCTTGAGTTTGGGTGGTGAGTACAAATAGCTCCTTGGCACCGAGATTACGGGCATGCAGCTCAGCGGCCTCCAGCAGGTTCGCACCTATGGCAACCCCGGCACTGCCGCGTTGGTATAGACCACTACCCGCCACACAGGCCAGTTCTGCCTGTTCGGCATTGGGATATACAGCGCAGCAGCCGACAATAACGCCGTCTAACTCCGCGACCAAAAACTGCTTAATTTCTTGTTCTAGCCGGTCTCGGGAGCGCCGCACGAGTGCGCCGCTTTCTTCCAAAGGCCGAATGATTTCAACAATGTCGCCTACATCGTCAAGCACCGCTGCTCGAACCGGGTGGGCCTTTTCTTCAACCAGCTGAGTGCCTGCACCGTCAGCGGTAAACAGTTCCTGAAGCAGGCCGCCGTCATTTGCATAGGAAATTTGATGCGCCTTGGTCACCCCGGCTCGCACCGCTCTGGCCATGGCCTGCAAGCGTTGCGCGGTAAGCGCTGGCATGGCGTCTAAATAGGCATCAATTGAGCTAGCTGTCACCGTGCTTTCGCGTTCACCGCTGGCGGTTTGCAGGTGCTGTTGCTGATCGAAAAAGATCACCTTATCTGCCTTCAGGGCGATAGCCATATCTGCAGCCAGTTCTTCTGCTGCCAAATTAAAAGGCTGGCCAGAGTTGGAGAAACCCAGCGGCGACTGCAGCACGATGTTGTCCGCTTGCAGCAATTGATCGATGCGCACGCTGTCCAAGTTGCGCAGCTGCCCGGTCAGCAGGTGGTCTACGCCATCGAGTACGCCCAAGGGTTTTGCGGTAACGAAGTTGCCGCTAACGACGCTGATGTCGACATTGTGCAAGGGGGTGTTTGGCAGGCCGGTGGAGAACAGGCCTTCAAGCTGGTTGCGCAGCAGTCCATAGACACCGGAAACCGTAGCCATATCCGCTGGCTGGGTAATGCGCCTGTGGTTGTGCAGCGCTGAACTTGGCAGCGCCGCATCCAGCTGCGGGCGTCCGCCATGCACGAGTACCAGACGCACACCCAGCACATGCAGCAGCGCTAGGTCGTGGGCTATGTTAGTGATGTTGCTGTGCGCTAGCGCATCGCCGCCGATGAAGACCACAAACGTCTTACCCCGATGTGCGCTGATATAGGGAGTAGAGCCGCGAAACCACTGAGAATAATCGTTAGTATTCATGCGCTAGCCCGTGCAAAAGCGCTGAATGACGTGGCGCAGTGTTTGCGTCGCCGGTGCCAGCTGGGCTTTGTCTAGGTATTCGTTGGGTTGGTGGGCCTGATCGATACTGCCCGGCCCCCAAACCACGGTTTCCATGCCTAAGGTCTGCATAAAGTGGGCCTCTGTGCCAAAAGCCACTGTACCTGGCCTGTTGCCGCTGAGCTGGCTCAACGATTGCAGCATTGCGCCGTCCGGGTCTGACTGAAATGGCGGTATTGGCGGGTAGGCGGATTGCAGCTCCAAGCTGATGCCCGAGTGTTGTACCGCGTCCTTGATGCGTCGCTCTAGCGTCGCGTGGATCTGTTCTGAGTCCATGCCCGGCAGCAGGCGTAAATCTATTTGTAGCTCGGCGTGGCCGCAAATACGGTTCGGGTTATCACCAGCGCGCATGCAGCCTAGGTTCATGGTAGGAACATTTACCGCAAAGGCGTCATTCTGAGTCTCGGCGGCTAACTCCTCGCGCAAACGAATCAGCTCGCTCATCACTCGGTGCATGGCGTCCAGCGCATTGGCGCCGAGACTTGGATCAGACGAATGCCCAGATGCGCCCGCAAGTTTGATGGTCATCATGCTGATGCCCTTATGCGCGAAGATGGGCTGCATGGCAGTTGGCTCGCCGATGATCGCGTAGTCGGCCTTGGGTTTGCCGCACTCCAATAGATGGCGTCCACCTGCCATGGACGACTCTTCGTCGGAAGTGGCAACAATGGTCAGCGGCGCGCTCAGCTGCTGTGTGGTAAAGGTGGCGGCGGCTTCCAGCGCGACTGGGAAAAAGCCCTTCATATCGCAGCTACCCAAGCCGTAATACCGGTCTTGCTGATCCTTCACAGTGAAGGGGTCACTTTGCCATAGCGCCGCATCAAAAGGCACAGTATCGGTATGTCCTGCCAACACCAGGCCGCCCATGCCGTCGTGGATTTCTGCGCCCAGCGTTGCGATCAGATTGGCTTTATCTGGGCGGTTGGGTAGCGGCATGATCTCGGTACGAAAACCCAAGCCGTCCAGCCAGTTCGCAAGATGCTCGATGACGCGCAGATTGCTGCGATCAATATCCGGCGATGTGGAACTGACAGAAGGCTCGGCCACTAGCTGGCTGAGCATCTCGGGAAATGTTGGGAGCACAGAACTGTCCTGAATGAATAGCAGGCCATTGTATGCCTAACCCTTGCGGTAAAACGAGTCCTCGCCGTCGGGCCGAGTCTTAAAGCGGCGATGCACCCACAGATACTGATCAGGCACATCACGCACTGACTGCTCGAGCATTTCATTAAGCCGGGCCGCATCTGACTCGTTGTCGCCTAGACCAAAGCCCTCCAATATTGGGCTAAAGCGCAGGGTCCATGTCTGGTTTTCGATGTCGCGCAGCTGATGCAGCATGAGGGTAGGCGACTGGTTGCGCTCGGCCAGTCTTGAACTGACGGTAATCGTCGCTGTCGGGATGTTAAAAAATGCCGCGAATACAGAGTGTTTGCGGCCATAATCTTGGTCTGCCGCATACCACATGGCGCGTCCGGCTTTCAGTCTTTTGATGATTTGTCGCATGTCGCTGCGTTCGATGACGCCGTCGAAAAAATGCCGCCGACCACGCGTTTGCAGCCACTCCCATACTGGGTGTTTGTTGCGCCGATACATCACATCGACAAACTCCAGCCGACCCAAAAACTGACCGGTTACATCAATGGTAGTGTAGTGGGCGCCGACAAGGACCACGCCGCGCCCCTGAGCCTGAGCGGCGCGCAGATGCCCAAGGCCTTCAACTCGATAGTGGTCGCTTAAATCGCGTTTCGGGTTGAGCCAAGGCAGTGCAATCTCAACCGCACCAATGCCCGTATGCCTGAAGTTGGCGCGCACGAGTTGACGCCGCTGGACATCGCTGAGTTCAGGAAAGCATTTGGCGATATTAACTTCGGCAATATGGCGGCGCGAGCGCGCGAGGTGGTATCCAAGCGCGCCGACAATCTTGCCAAGAAAAAACAACCCACTCAGGGGCAGGCGGGCCACCAGCCACATGAACCCAACTAGCAACCAAGCCGGCCAAAGGGCGGGTTTGAGTAAGGAGGGGCGGGCAGAAGAGGGGTCTTGCATGGCGCGATAGTAGCCGTTTTGTCCGCGAACCTCTAAGACCTTGAGACCCTGCCACAGCGCTGGCTGTAGTAACATAGGCCGTTGGTAAGTGAGGTATGCGTGCTGCAATCGTTGCTGAATAATGTTGAGTCACTGTCACCCGCTGACGGTCATATTTTGGTGGTGGGTGATATTTGGATCAATCGGGTCGATGTTGACGAAGACGATGAATCGTCAGCTGCGTTGCTACAGCATTGCAGTGACGCAGGCTTGGCGCTGGCCATTGCCGGTCATGGCAGTCCGGTGACCGTTGTGGGCTTTGTTGGTGACGATGAACTGGCAGCGGCGATACAGGGGCGCCTTGAGCATGCCGGAGTGACCACTGACTTATTGCACATTAAACAGTGGCCGACGTTTACCGATGCCCACCTCAGGTTACCGACCGAGCCCGCAGAAAAATTGGACGCCAATGGTCGCCGCCTGCGTCGCCACAAGGATGAGCGCGCTCTGCCCATCGACGGCATGAGCGAGTACGAGGCGCATTTCCAAAACCGTGCTGAGCGCTATCTGCGCAATGCCAGCGCCTTGGTGCTTGTAGACTTTGCGCTGGGCAGCATTGCCGAACCCCGCGCCCTGATATACGTCGCCAATCAGCTAGGTGTGCCCAGTGTGTCGGTTCTAGGTCGTTCCGCAACAAAGACTCCTTACGCCAACGCAAGTTCTAGCATCGACGTTACGGCCCAACCCAGCGCTGCGGCGACCGCACAGGTACTCGCTGCGCTGTCACAGATAAAGGCCGCGCCGTGATGTCCAGCTCGAAAGTACCGCATTATCCTGGCCTTTTGCTGTATCGCTGCCTGCTCTGGTGCGCGTTGCCCTTGGTACTGCTGCGCCTGTGGTGGCGGGGTCAGCGTGATCCAACATACCGGCCAAGATGGCGCGAGCGCTTTGGATCTTATAGCGCAGCCAATCAACAGGGTGCGATCTGGTTCCACACCGTCTCCGTAGGCGAAACCATTGCCGCCGCGCCAACCATTCGCGCCCTCGTCGATGCGCAACACCAACTCGCACCAGTGCTGGTGACGACGATGACCCCGGCCGGTAGCGAACAGATAACAACCCTGTTAGGCGAAGCGGTTGAGCACTGTTATGCGCCCTACGATTTTCCTTTCGCAGTGCAGGCATTCTTGGAGCATATGCAACCCAGCGCGCTGATCTTGATGGAAACCGAAATTTGGCCAAACTTAGTTCTACAGGCCAAGGCCCGAGGTATTCCAGTAATGCTGGTGAATGGTCGACTGTCTGCCAGGTCTGCCCGGGGTTATCAGCGTTTTCACTGGTTGAGCAATCGGGTGCTGCAAGCCCTCGATTTAATCGCCTGCCAAACTGCTGAGCATGCACAGCGCTTTGCGCAGCTGGGCGTTGCTGAGTCCCAGCTGCAGGTAGTTGGCAACCTAAAGTACGACCTCAGCGTGCCCGCCGATATGCAGGCACAGGCCGATGCAGTAGCCGCGCGTCTTGGTCCGCTCACGCAGGGCTACTGGATCGCTGCCTCCACACATGC
>JAACDW010000214.1 GCA_009936775.1 Pseudomonadota bacterium | reverse complement strand
GTAGGCAGTTGGCCCAGTATTCGGCATTTCTGTGGCCATGATCGGGATGCGCAGGTCCTGCTTGAGTTTTACATAGCCGTACAAATCGTCGTAAGCCAGTGGGTCCTCATACCAATAAAAATCCAGTGCCTGCGCAGCCCGGCCTACGCGCAGGGCATCGGGATAGTCATAGGACCAAGTGGAGTCGAGCATGATGCGATAGTCATCGCCCACGGCTTTACGCACTGCCTCGCAAATTTTGATATCCCAAGCGGCAATGGCCGGTGGATGAATCTTGTAAGCACTCCAGCCCGCCTCCTTGAAGCGGACGGCTTCTTCGGCGTACTCCTCGGTATGCTCAAATACAGCCGAGCTGGCGTAGGCCGGGACGCTGCTTCGATAGGAGCCCATCAGTTTATGGATGGGCATATTCGCCGCCTTGCCCGCCAGATCCCAAAGCGCCACGTCAACGGCACCAATTACCCGCAGCACTGGCCCCATGGCCCAAGTAGACATGCGCTGGTATATGCGCTCGCGGTCCATGGGGTCCTGACCTACCAGCATGGGCTTGAAGCGATCAATAATCATTTGGGCGTCGTTGCCGAGCGAACTCAGGGCATTACCAAGGAAGGCCTGACCTTCGATACCTTCATCGGTAATGATGCGCACCAATGCCATGTGCGTAGAACGAGTGCCGGAGCTTTTCACGTTCAGGGTATAGCGGGTCGGCGGAATATCATTCCAAGCCCAAACGGTTACTTTGACGTCACTAATTTTCACAGCGAACTCCTTTTTTCGTTATAAGTCATATGGCCACTTGTCCGACGCTGGTTTTGCGGCGGTCATGGCTACTCGGCGTGAGACATCCGGCGCCCCGTCACCGGCACAACGCCGGGGTAATAGGAACCTTCAATGGTATCGCCGTCGAGGCGTCCTTCGAAATCTGCGCTAAAGTCCCAGTCGCCCTTGTCAATGGCGAAGCTGAATTTGAGCTCGCCCGCTTCCAGCGAACAGGCAGTTAGCGCAAACGGTCCAAGGTCGTTATCGATCAAATATACGGTACCTTCACCAAGCTTGAGCAGCTGCGCGCCCCAGCCTGTTTCCAGTTCCCAGATGCCGGAGGCTTCGCCTGCAAGGCCAATCGGCTCCACCTGGGCGGTCTCGCGCGACATGTTTTGCGCCACCACAACAGTACGTGCGGCAAGGTCAGAGATCTTGTTGTCGGCTTCGCCGCGCACATCTGACAGCAGCCGGTCATTAAGCACCGCGGTCCATTTTTGCGGCAATGCCTTGGCACCAAACTTCACCCCTAAAATCGATCCAACGGTGGCGGCGTTGCAATCCGTATCCCAACCGGCCAGCACGCTGCTGACGATGCCCGCTTCATAATCTTCAGCGCCGAAGTAAAGGCTCATAATCACAACTGCGGCGTTGTTGATTGTGTGTACGCCGTGATAGTGGCCGTAGTGCTGCTCGATCTGCGACCACACTTGCTGCCATGCGGGAGCCTCGCCTAACAGCTCATCTCGGCACCACTGCTGGGTGTTGCGCACGGCTTCGGCCAAGCGGCTGCGTGCTGGTATCTGCGCTAAACCGGCGTTAACGATGTCGTCAATGCTGCTACTTACGAAGGCCGCGGCCACCATGGCCGCAACCAACATTTCACCATAGATGCCATTTTTGGCGTGGGACATGCTCGCATCTGCAAAGGCCAGTGCTGCGGCTTTGGCCGGACGTCCCGGCATAACATAGCCGAAAATATCGGCGCGTATCTGGGCACCAATCCACTCGCGGAATGGGTTGCGATAGAGCGCCGACTGGGGCGGCCAGACGCCGAGTGCGAAGTTGCGATAGGCGACCCCCTCGGCGGTGTAGGTTTGCGCGAAAGGAATACGCGAAACCCAAGTATTGGCAATGGTGCGAGCCGAGGTGCTGTTGCCCTTGCGTTCTAGCGCCAGCAGTCCCAGCAGCGGAAAGTCCATGTCGTCATCGCGGTCCATGCAGTGAATGTTGCCTCGGGTGCTTGGCTTGAGACGCGCGGCGATCATGTTTTGGGTAAAGGGAATGTAGTCGCTCAGCGGTAGCGCGTCGGCTTCGCTCAGGTATTTTTCGATGCGGTCGCGGCGCCAGCCCTCCACTGGCTTGCCGAGACAGCATCCCGCGGCCCGACCAAGCCAGCCACCGTGAATTCGATCTAGGGCTTTGCCATCGTCCCACTGAAAGGTCGCCGGGCTGTCTGCGGCCGGGCGCTGGGCCTGAATCTCGCCCAGCTCTGACGGTTCCACATAGGGGAACGTATCACTGACCGGTAGCGCCATCAGCTCGTCGTACAGAGAACTAAAGGTCTGCTCAGACGCACCGTCTGCCAGCGCCGCAGCGATTCGGTCAGCGATGGCGTCGACGTCACAACCTTCCTCCCGGCGTTGCTTCAGTTCCGTTTTTATCAGTTTTTTCGCTAACGAATGCATCGCGCTAAACTCGCTTGTGGTGACCCAAGGTACTGGCGTTGAAGACTAAAAATGTGTGCAGAGAGGGTGAACTTCCGTGGCTTTTTCTTCACCCAAAAAGTGCGCCAAGAATGCGGCCATGGCAACTCCTTGGAGTCGTGTGCTGAGCCCGGTGGCGCTGGAAAAATGGGTGAACTGTGACGACCATCATGCGTAGACGAATCTTGAATCCGGATCGGCTGAGGGAGAGTATGCAGCCAATGGGAGACAATTATGTTCGATATTGATGTAAGTACGTTAGACGCGGTTGGCGAGTTTGGCTCACGGGCGTGGTGTCAGACCTGCGCCGACTATGGCGTGAAAATTCTTGAGTCGGCGGGTATGCCCGAAGATCTATCTTGGGCCTTTAGCGAAACCTATACCCATGCACCCGAGCGATTAGTCGATGCTGATAGACCAGTTTCTGGCTATTACTTTATGGTGCACAACGGAGTTGTGTCTGGCGGCGATGGAGTGCCTGATGCCTGCTTAAAAATAGCAGGTTTCCATGCAAAGTTCCGCTGGGCCTTTCTTTGCAACCAATCCGCTACCCTTTATGGCAGCGCTGGACAAAAGCAACGCGGGCTTGATGAGGCCCAGCTCGCTGCAGATCTGGAGGCTCACCTGGGCTACAAACCAGAGATGGGTGGTGTGCCCTCGCCGGTTTGGCCGCAGCCGATTGTTGCTGCGCTAAGCCATGGTGCGGAAACTGGCGGCGGTCTGCACAACATCGCTGCTAGCCTGCAAAGTGCTTCCGAAGAATTTGCAGAGCTGCCCACAACCGAGTTAGGGGTGCCACTTTTTAGCCAGATGACGGATCAGCAAAAGACTGATTTTGTTGCTTTATGTGGTCTCAGTGCAGCTTAGTTATGGGTGGTTTTGAACCCCAATATCTAGCGCGTCTGTGTCTGCCCTCGAAGTGTCGCAGGGCACGCGGCAGCTGATATGACGGTTGCCAATATTCCCCCATCTTTGCAGGACTTCGCGCATGAACTCTGCACCGACGCCCTTGGCGCACCCATGGGTAAGGTGGAGCGTAAATTCGTGCAGAGCATGCTCGCGGGTATGAGCAAAGCCCGTTCCGTGAACCTCACGGAAATTGCCAAGGGTCTGGATGAAAACATCAGCCTGCATGCGACCCACAAGCGCTTATCGCGCAACCTCTACGATGTGGACCTGGCGCGCAATCTTGCCGCCCGGCTGCTGAAAAGGGGCAGCGCGCGGGTCGGCGAAGAAACGCGGCTGATTGTGCACGTCTATGAATTGAAGAAGCGTTTCGCGCAAAAGATCGAGTACTTACCGAAGTCTGATGACCTGTCCAGGTCAAGCTTCAAGGTGTGCGAGGTTATCGCCAGCGAGTTGGATGAGAAAGCCTACTTCCCGCTGTTCAGCCATGTTTGGTCAGAGCAGGTGCCGGGCTATGTCAGCGATGCTCGCGAAGTATTGCAGACTGTGCAAACGGTGCTCGCGGCGACTGACAACCGCGGCATTTTGTTCCTTGACGATTACAGCGTTGGCGTGGAAGAAACGAAACTGATCCTATCCGACCGCAGCCTTGACTACACGCTACTGGTGCATGATCGTGACTTAACGGTGCGTTATCGAGACACAGACCACTCGGTTGCCGACATGCTGGGGCGCATTGATACCCGCTACGGCAAAATTCTCTACAAGCTGGTGCCGGTGGGGGTGCTGGGATCATCAGAAACGGACTTAGATTTATTCCTACATGCCGGTTGTGCGGTGGTGAAACTCCCGCTGTCTGGGCGAGCCGTGAATTTTGTGGCGTTGAAAACCAAGAGTTCCTTGTTCAAGGAATCAGCTACGCCGCTGCTGACAACAAAAACCAATCTGCGGTCGAGAAAAGCTCTGATGGGCTTAGTGGATTCCTTTTTGTCCATGCAGGATGTGATCGCCACCCACTGTTCGTTGCGCGACAGCTTCAATCCAGAGAATTTTCGTGTCTTAACCTACCACCGCCTGCAGCTGCTGCTGACGTTGCTGGAGTCCGTGATTTATTACGAAGTTTCTGTCAAGGGAGATGACCTGCAGGTGGATGAGACCTTTGCGCCAAAGCCTCATCAGGGGCAGTTGCAACGCACCTATCTGCTGCCTGATGCATACATGAAAGGCTAGCACTGGGACTTTGACTTCCTGCAGATTTGTAAAAATTTGCCCACAGCCCATGGCGCGATTGCGACCATGGGCATGTTCTTTTAACAACATAACGGTGGTTAACCCATGAGCAACTACGAAACCATAACCTATGAAGTCACGGAGAATCTGGCGACCATTACCCTGAATCGGCCCGATAGCCTGAACGGTATCGTCAATCAAATGATGCGCGAATTGTATGAGTGCCTGCAGGTAGTGACCGCCGATCCGGCGATTCGGGTGCTCTTGTTCACCGGTGCGGGCAAGGGTTTTTGTCCCGGTGTTGACCTCAAGGCCAGCACCAGTGGTGTCAAGCAGGAGCCGAATCGCAAAGAATACTTTCATATCACCACACTGCTGCACGAGATGCCCAAGGTGACCATTGCAGGCATTAACGGAGCTTGCGCAGGCGCTGGTTTTGGCTGGGCCTGCGCCTGTGATTTGCGCTATGCCACCGCGCGTGCTTCTTTTAACAGTGCCTTCCTCGGGGTGGCCATATCTGGCGATATGGGTGGGCCGTGGCTGCTGCCGCGCATCGTCGGCGCGGGCAAAGCTCGGGAGTTGTACTTCATGTCGCAGAAGTTCAAAGCCGATGAGGCCGAGCGCATTGGTTTGGTGAACAAAGTATTTGCTGATGATGTATTTCGTGATGAGGTACGCGCGATTGCACAAAAGCTCTCCAAGTCAGCGCCCTTGGCCATTAGCGAGATGAAGAAGAACTTTGTGAATGCCGAAGGCATGCCGCTGCGCGAATACATCGAATTAGAAACCGAGCGGCATTCTCGAACCGGTGCCAGTGAGGACACCAAGGAGGCCTTCAAAGCCTTTGTGGAAAAACGCGAAGCGGTTTTCCACGGTCGCTAAGGCTGCCTAAAACGAGAGGCAGCCCCAAGCCCCAAAGCGAGATCTCCATGCGGATTTGCACTGGAAGCTGTTCGCTAGCTCACATACCCTGCAAGCGTCGGTAGGCGCTGTCACCTACCTCGGCGGCCACACGCTGACCAAGCGCGTCGGCATCCTCGATGGCTTGCTGAATGGACGCGGCGGTCACTGGCATGGGCATATGATGCGAGTTGCGGTTTTGCAAAGCGGCTGCAATGATAATCTCGAGGTCTGCGCGAGCGCTGGTGGCAAGGGACAGCTGTTGCAAGTGCACCGGTAGGCCAGTGGCGGCAAAGAATTCTGCGACCTTTTGCGCATCCGGCGACCGTTCCATTGCCAGTTGTATCATGGTGCCCATGGCCACCATTTCCCCATGCAGATAGTTGTGATGAATGGCATCAATTTGCGTGAAGGCCAAGGCCATGGGGTGTGCCAGTGCCAGCCCGCCGCTCTCGAATCCTATGCCGCTGAGCAAGGTGTTAGCCTCAACTACTCGTTCCACATCGTCGTCGTTGCGATTGGCTGCTACGGCGCTGGCTGCCGCTAGGCCGCAGTCGAATAGGGTATGGGCACAAATTTCACCCATGGCGCAGGAAGCAAGGGTAGGTCTGGCACCGATTGGTGTGAGTGCCTTGGGGTTATTCAGACAGACTCGAGCCTCGTACCAAGTTGCCATGGCGTCGCCCATGCCAGCCACCAGATAGCGTTCATCGGCAGCGGCAACAATGTCAGTATCTACTACGACCAATGCCGGGTTGCTGGGGTAAAACTCGACTAAATCGCTGGCCCCTTGCTCTGTATACAACACCGATAGCGCCGAGCAGGGCGCATCATTGGACGCGAGGGTGGGCACGATGACCACGGGAATATCGAGGCGGTAGGCAATGCTTTTACCTGCATCTACGGGCTTGCCACCGCCTACGGCGATCAAACAGTCCAACTTTGCATCGGCCAGTGCGGCCACATGTTTGTCTACTTCCGCTAGTGAGCACTCACCCTCGAATTGGGCAGGCACTACATTAATTCTGTTCTGGGCTAGGCTCTCGGTAATGCGCGCGCCCTCTGCCGCCAAGCCTCGGCGTGATGCCAACAGGCCAGCGCGCTGGCAGTTGAGCAACGACATATACCGGTGGATATGCTCTAGCACCCCGGCACCTTGAACATAGCGCTGTGGCGCAACCATCACTCGGGGCGTGGTGCCGCCGCCGGCATTGAAAACCGTTGCCGGAAAATAGGCTGGCTTGGTCATAGGGCTTTCCTTTTATTTATCGGCTGCAGAGCTTGGGACCTCTAATGGGCAACACCGTGGAGCGACAGCTTTAGAGAATGATCAATCGTGCCCCTTGAGCGCAGCAATTTCTGCACGCAAGCGCTGTAGCTCAAGCTGTTCTTCTTGTGCCTTTTGCCAAATGTGCGCGGTGGCTTCGTGACTGGCGTAGGCACTGGGCGGCATCAGTAGTTGCTGCTGGCTAGGGCTTAGGCCTTGGTAATGATGGGCGTTATAGAAACAGGGGCTCCAAGCCACGGCATGGGGGCAGTACTTGTAGAACAGGGTGCGCCGTTCTCGCCCCGGTTGCCCCAACCAAGGTACGGTCCCGTGGGCGCAGGCTTCGGTAAAAATAATGGCGTCGCCTGCGTTCGCGGCCACACGGGTAACGAATTCAGGTACCTCTGCTTGGGTCTTGCTGTGCCGCCAATGCCGGGGCAAACCTACATTGGATTTATGGCTGCCTGGCACGCAGGCAAAGCCACCATCGCCTTCGTGCACATCGTCCAGCTCGAAGGCGACTGCGATAAGGCCATTGAAAAACCGACCATTGCTGTAGCGGTAGTAGCACTGCCCGCCATCACTGGGACCAACCAGATCGTCTGGACCTCCGGCACCTTGGCCGCCACCGTGCAAATATAGGGTGCGTTCTCGGGCGGGCATCTTGCTGTCAATCTTAGCGTAGTCGTGGTCGAGTCGGTAATGCTCGCCCAGCAAGGTGGTTAGGTAAGGGGCTATCGCCGGCAGGTCGAGCAAGTCAATAAATGTGCCACCCAGTTCCAGCAGGGATGGCGATGACCAGGCGCTGTCCTTGGCTTTGCTGAGCACCGTGCGGTCAGAACCTAGAATGGGTTGCGGGTTGTCCTGCCGATGTTGCTCTAGCCTCTGCGACAGATCGCTAACCTGCGCCGAGCTCAGGGCGTTGCGCACCACGACAAAGCCGCGCAAATCAAAGAGGTATTTTTCGTCGTCGTTCATGCTTAGGCGCTCCTTATTGCCTGCCCTCGAATACCCACAAAATCCTTAGTGGCCGGTGAACACCGGTGCGCGCTTCTCGCGAAAGGCTGCGGCGGCTTCCTTGGCGTCTGCGGTTTGTTTTAGCAGCGCTAAGGCCATATTTTCTCGCTGGAATTGGGTCGCCATGTCGCCATCCAAATTCAGGCTGGCTTTGTTCATACGTACCGACAGGGGCGGCAGCGCGGCGATTGAGGCTGCCATCTCAGTTGCTGTTGCCAGCAGTTCGTCGTCAGCAACACGTTGGTTTACTAAGCCAATGGCGAGGGCTTCTTCTGATTCCACCATGCGCGATGTCAGCATCAGTTCCATGGCCTTCGCCTTACCAATCAGCTTGGGCAGGGTGTAGGTCGAGCCAATTTCCGCCGATATGCCCAGTTTGGTAAATGGCATCTGAAAACGCGCACTGTGTGCAGCAAGGCGGATATCGCAAAGCAGTGTCATTGTGCAGCCACCGCCGACGGCCACCCCGTTGATCGCAGCGATGATTGGTTTCTCAATCGCCACCAAGGCATGGAATATGCGCTCCGCCAAGGTTGGCGCGTTGGCCGGGCTGTGGTGCCCAGCGCCGCTGTCGGCCAAGTCGGCGCCGGCACAAAATCCCCGGCCCGCTCCGGTAATCACGAACACCCGGGTTGCATCGTCTTGGTCGCAGGTGTGCAGGGCCTCGTGCAGTTCATCGGCCAAGGTCAGTGTAAGCGCGTTGAGTCGCTGCGGGCGATTCAGCGTGATGGTAGTAATAAACGCCTCGGTACTGACCTCAATCGTCTGGTACGCCATGTTCAAGGCCCGCCTTAGTCCGAGACTTCGATCTTCTGAAAGTTGGGTGCTCGTCGTTCGACAAAGGAAGCCACACCTTCTTTAAAGTCATCTCTGGCCAAGCTTTCATCCATCCAGCGGGTGGACTCGCTCATGGCGTCGCCAAGTTCCTTAGTCAGATGCTTATACACTTGGCGTTTCATCATCATGATGGACATAGGTGCGGACGTTGCGGCGATTTCGCGTAGGTAGTTTTGTGCCTCGGTGACGCATTCGCCGTCTTCGCAGAGTCGGTTGGCATAGCCCATGCGAAAGGCCTCTTCGCCTAAAATTTTGCGCGAGCTCCAATTCATATCCAGCGCATTAGACGGACCTACAAGCTTTGGCAGCATCCAGCAGGTGCCGTGCTCGGCGATCAGGCCACGCGGTGCAAAGGAAGTCACAATTTTGGCGCTGCGGTCCATAAAACGCATGTCGCAGAATGTCGCGTAGCTGAAGCCCAGCCCCGCTGCGGCTCCGTTAATGGCGGCGATTAGCGGTTTGCGTAGGCCGAGAAAATAGGTGGGTGATGACTTGTAGTTAGGGTCGTCGCCGGGATTGCCGGGGCTGGCCTGCAAATGCTCATAGCTGTTGCCCAAGCGCTTGCCGGCCTCGCTCATGCCGCCCAGCGCGTTCATATCTACGCCGGAACAAAACCCTCTGCCTGCGCCGGTAAGTACCGTGCCGACCACTTCGGGCCTGCGTTCAGATTCGGCCAACGCGTGACGAATCTCGGCCTGGGTTAGGTCGGTTAGCGCGTTGAGTTGGTCTGGCCGGTTGATGGTAATGGTTGCAGCACCGCCTTCGATTTGATAGCGGATCTCTTCATATGTTACTGACATGGTGTCCCCCCAATATTTGTTCTGACAAGATAGCGGATTGGCCGGTTGCACTGTAGCTGTGAATGCCATAATTCCCCCAAATTCCCCTCGACTCGGAAATCTGGTTCTGGGTGGGTTGCAGACCCAATGACTTGAGGCACCCCGTGCCCCGCAGTAGGGTCATGCTCGGCTTAAAGGAGTGCCGTAAAAGTGAGCATAGAAGGTGAAGTGCTGGCAGCGATGCAGGCCCACGCGGCGGCACGCATGCGCGGTGATTTTGACGCGGTTTTGGATTCCTATTCCGACGACTGGCATGACGCCAAAGGCAACAAGAAGCGGACCCTGGCCAATAGGGTGCTAGCGCTGGAGCTACAAAGCGCTGCGCTGGACATACTCATAGACCTGCGCACGGTAGTAATCACCGTAGATGGCGACGAGGCCACCATAGGCCCCATTCGCACCGATTCATCCAAGGGTCGTATTACCCAAAGCCATACTTGGCGCAACGAACAGGGTGTATGGCGCTTGCTGTATACACAGACCTTGGATTGGGAATCCGTGGTGATGGACGATGCCAGTCAGGCCGCGAAAGACCAACTCGACGCGACCGCCTTAGTGGTGCGAGAGCATCGGGAACAACTGCTGCAAGATCGCTACCGACCGGGGTATCACTTCACCGCCCCAGAGGGTGTGGCGATGCCCTTTGATCCAAACGGAGCCATATTTTGGCGAGGGCGCTATCACCTGTTTTATATTTTTCAGGACAAGCGTTCGGGTAAAAAATCCGACCATTGGGGCCATGTCTCTAGCACCGACCTTTTGCATTGGCGACATCATCCCACCCATCTGCTCGACGGCATGTACAGCGGTAACTGCTTTATCAACGAGCATGGCGTGCCGACGATCTGCTATCACCAAGTAGGGCAGGGCAATGCCTTAGCGGTGGCGCTGGATGATGACCTAGAGCAGTGGCAAAAATTGGATTCCAACCCCATTACGCCATCACCCGAGGCGGCCGGCCACAGCCATGAGAACTACCGTTCATGGGACCCATTCGCTTGGTATGACGGTTCGAACTACTACGCAATTTTCGGTGGCGAGCATCCGGCCATTGCGAAGTCGTCGAGCATGCAGGGTCCTTGGCAGTATGTGGCCGACCTGTTTGCCCACGCGATTGACGGCGTAGACCTGCATGAGGATGTGTCCTGTGCCGAGCTGTTTCGGCTTGGTGATAAGGATGTGCTGCTATGCATCAGTCATCGCATGGGCTGCCGCTACTATGTAGGAGAGTGGAAGGACGAGCAGTTTTATCCGCAAAGCCATAGCCAGATGAGTTGGGTCGACAACTCTTTTTTCGCCCCAGAGAGCCTGCAAGATGAAAAGGGCCGCCGCATTATGTGGGCCTGGCTGCTGGATTACCGCGACCTCGGGGTGCGTATGAACGAGGGCTGGTCTGGCACCTTAGGCCTGCCTCGAGTGCTGACCCTGCGTGATGCCAACGATCCGCACGGTGCCTTGGGCATCGAAGTTGCGCAAGAAATAGCCCAGCTACGCTATCGAGCCCGGTCGCTACCGGACTTTGTTGTTGGCGCGGATACCACGACGCCGCTGGCAGGGGTCAGCGGCAACAGTTTAGAGTTGATGATGGAAATGCACAGTGCTGACGCCACGGCATTTGGTATCAATGTATGTGTGGCCCCGGACCGCTCCGAGCAAACGGTTATTCGCTACGATGCCGAGCAGGGCGGGCTGAGTATTGATACCCGCCGCTCTGGTCCCGAAGGCACTCCCAAGGAAATAGAATCCGCACCCTTTATGCTTGCGCATGGCGAGGACCTGCAGCTGCGGGTGTTTATTGATAAGTCCGTAGTGGAGGTTTTTGCCAACGGCCGTCAGGCAGTAATGCGGCGTATTTACCCTGCTGGTTTGGACAGCTTGGGGGTTAGCGTATTTGCCGAGGGCGGCGCGGTTAACGTAGAGCGGTTCCAGTCCTGGCATATTGCGCCGTCGAACCCCTACTAAGTCGACCTAGGCCTGCTCTATCAGTGTTTCACTATCAGCACTTCACGACGAGCGTTGCCTTAAGAAAGCCTCGACCTGCTTCCGGGTAGGCGGCACGCAGCCTGTTTGACCGACGTTCAGCGCAGCGGCGGCGCTGGCAAAGGCTAAGGCATGTTGCAGCGTTGTCGGCCCGATAAATGTGTCTGGCTGCGCGATGGCCTGCGCATGGCAGCACTCTTGCTGCTGTAAAAAAGCCAAAAAACCGGCGAAAAAAGTATCTCCCGCGCCTACGGTATCGGCAAGCCGCTCGGGCTTTGGCGGCCGATAGCTGAGCGTGGTGCCGGCGCTGAGCAGGTGGGTTTCGTCTGCTCCTTGGGTGAGCAGTAATAGGCCCCCGCGCATCTCGGCATGGGCAAGCTGTGCCGCAGCGAAGGGGCTAGGCGCATACTCGAGGGCGGCAAGATCCTCGTCACTGGCTTTGACGATATCTGCTAGCGGCAGCAGCGAGCGTACGCCCTGCAAATAGGCGGCCTCGTCTGGGCTCGCGCCCAAACGAATATTGATATCCATGCTCACCACGACCGAGCGCTGACGCATCAGCCGCAGCAACTTGCGTATTTTTGGCAGCTGACTGGGCGTCAAAGCGAGCGAGCCGATATGCAGTACCTGTAAGTCGGCGGGCAAGTTGGCGATGATTTCCGCCAAGGTAATGTCCTTGTCGGCGACGCACTGTCGGTAGAGTCGGTAGCTTGGCTGGGACTGGGCGTCCGTGCTGACTAAGGCGATAGAAGTAGGTAGCCGCGAGCGCCTTGGCAGCGGGGTGTGCACGCCCTCGCTTTGCAGGGCTGTGCTCAAGCGCTGACCAAATTTGTCGTCGGACAATGGCGGCAGGTAACTTACCGAGCGCCCAAGCCGGGCAAGGCCTATGGCAACATTGTAAGGTGAGCCGCCCAAGTGCGGGTGATAACTGCCTTGCCCATCGGCAATGAGGTCGATGAGTGCTTCTCCGATTACTGCAAAGCTCATAGCGCCGCCTTACCATACAGAGCGCAGACTTGGGCTACCGCCCGGCCATAGTTGCCGAGCAGTTCTGCGTATTCGCCGACGGCTGCTGCCTCAGGTGCGCAGCATAGCGATGGCTGGCGCCGCAGGTGCGTGCGAGTGATTTCCACTAGCTCTTTACCGCTGCTAACGGCCAGTGCCTGCAGTGCCGCGCCGAGGGCTGCAGCCTCGCTGTCCTGCAGAATGGTGACCGGTGCATTGCAAACGTCGGCGACCATTTGACGCCAAATAGGACTGTTGGCGCCGCCGCCGGTAAGTACAATTTCCTCGGTATCGATGCCCAACGCGGCAAGGCGGTCGAGACCCGTACGCAGGCCTAGGGTTACGCCTTCCACCGCGGCGCGCAGAATGTTATCTGGCTGCATGTTCTGGCTGTCCAAGCCGAGGATACAGGCCTTACCCTGAGGTAGGTTTGGTGTCCGTTCGCCATTGAAATAGGGCACTGCGAGAACCCCCCGAGCACCTCGCGGCGAGGCTTGTAGATGCTGCTCGAAGGCGTTCAGATCCGCAGCAAACAGGCCCCGAGCAAGCTCTGTCGCGTTGGTACAGTTCATAGTGCAGAGCAAAGGCAGCCAGCCGCCAGTAGATGAGCAGAAAGCGGCAATTTGGCCCTGCGTCTCTTCACCGAGGTCATCGACAATAGGGCGATCGGCATAACTAAAGACGGTGCCCGATGTGCCCAGACTCATGGTGACTCGGCCGGGTAGCACGTTGCCGGTGCCAATGGCTGCCATCATGTTGTCGCCGCCGCCGCTGGACACCGGTATGCCAGCGGGCAAGCCCAGCTCTGCGGCCACCGGCGCGCGTAGCCTACCTGCGATGCCAGGCTCGACGGCCACCTCGGGCAGTACCTCGCGCAAATCTCGGTTGGGATCAATAGCACGCAGTATTGGCTCGGACCACTGGCGGCGCCGAACATCAAAGAAGCCAGTGCCCGAGGCGTCACCGGCCTCCATGCAGCAGGTGCCGGTGAGGTAGAAATTCAGGTAGTCGTGAGGCAACAGGATGCTGTGCATACGCGCATAAAGATCAGGATAGGTGTTGCGAAACCACAGTACCTTAGACGCCGTGTAGCCCGGCAAGATCAGGTTGCCGGTGGCTGCCAGACAGGCGCCCGGCCCGCCCACTTGCTCGGTTAGCCAGTCGCATTCTGCGGTGGTGGAGGTATCGCACCAAAGCTTTACCGGAATCAATGGTGCGCCAGCGGCATCTAGTGGTACGAAGCCATGCTGTTGTCCGCAGACACCGATGGCGCTCACCTGCTGACGCAACTGCGGTGCAATTTGCGCCAGTGCGATGCCAAGGCCCTGTAGCCACCACACGGCGTGCTGCTCGGCTACGCCGCTGTCTGTCTGGTGCAGCTCTAGCGGCGCGCTGGCACTGGCGAGACTGCTGCCAGATTCGGCGTCGTAGACGACTACCTTGATACTTTGGGTGCCCGCATCGACACCAAGAACAATAGACATCTGGCTCCTTTTTTTGTCGGCACAGTTCTGCTGTAGGGCATTACTTTGTTTGTGTTCGTGTCAGCCGGTAGGTCCAACGCATTCGTTCCGATAGCTGCAGCCAGTCGCTTGTGCTGATCGGCTCGGTTAAGGCAACTAAATTGTCAGGCATAGCATACTGCCGGTAATACACCAGGGCGAGCAGTGTGCGTCTCTCTTCTTGCTCTGCATTTGCCAACAGATGGGAGCCGGGCCAGATTTCTGTGGCGCCATTAGCAGCAATGAAGTCGCCCAATCGCATGTTAACTGCGACAAGCACTGATGCTGCCGCGCTTGTTAGCTCGGGGCATCAATGGTTGCGGTGTACGTTTTGTTCTTGGCTGCCAGGCAACGTCGTGTTGCAGCCGTAGGGCAGACAGCCAAAAAAGCCCTGCCTAAGCAGTTGTTCGAACAGCTGAAAGACGACGGGGTTTGCAATAATCTGCGGATCAAGGGAGGGCATAGTCAAAGGCGGCTGAAAGCAGCCGTGAGGCTGCTGCTTTGCCAACGTCTGCGGATTGCTGGCGTAGTGATTTTGCAGGTCCCCGGTAAAAGTTTCGCGCATGGCGGCAACGCAAACAGCGGCTAGCACGGCCTTCAGCACGACGAAACCCTGTTGACCTAGGGTCTGTTTGGCGAGATCTGAGGATGCGCTGGTCGGTTCGCCGGTAGATTTTTCTTGCGCTGTTAGCGGCATGTTCCAAGGCCTCTTCGTCGTCGATGGTGCTGGCCAGTGCGGTGCGGCAAGTGGCAGTGGTGCGGAATTGTGGGGGATGTTTTTGCGCGCTTGCGCCGCTCCCCAGCGCCTTTATTTCACTGCAATAGCCCACGCTCTAGAATCCACACAAATGCACCGTTGCGCGGGTGGGGAAATATGATTCGACAAGCACAGGACAGAATTTTGCTTTTGCACGGAGACTATGTGTTGGCAACAACCAATATGTCTTTACACGTGGGAACAGTGGCTAAACATCCGGCCAACCCGCTGTTCGAGGAAGACCGGCCCTGGGAACAGCGCTTGGATAACTGTTACGGCAACATTGTCTTCGACCCTGACGAGCGCTTATATCGGTGCTGGTACAGCCCGTTTATCGAAGCACCCTCCGCAAAGAATAAAACCCTGCAAGAACGCCAGCAGATTCCCTACGAAGGCTACCCAAAACAAGAGATGGGGGTGTGCTATGCCGAGTCTAGCGACGGCATAACATGGCATAAGCCCGATTTGGGGTCGGTGGAATATGCTGGCTCGACGGCCAATAATTTGGTGATGCGCGGCCCCCATGGAGTAGGCGTGCTCGACGATCCGGCAGCCACTTCGGCAGCGCAGCGCTACAAAGCGATTTACTGGGGTTTGCATGTGCGCTATTCCGCCGATGGTTTACATTGGTCGCCGCAGCAAAAGATCAACTGCGATTTGGCTGGCGACACGCACAACAACGCACTCTGGGTACCGGGCTTGAACAAATATGTGGCCTTTACTCGGGACTGGCGTAAAACCGACCGGCAGATTGAAGGCGAAGAAAGCAAAACCCGCCATAGCTGGAAGCGCTTGGTGTCGCGCATTGAGAGCAGCGACTTTATCAACTGGTCGCAGTCGCAGGTGGTGATTGAGCTTGAGGACTGGGAACTGCAGCCCTACAGCATGGCGGTGTTTGAGTACGCGGGTGTGTATCTGGGACTGCTCGCCGTTCACGACCAGATTTCTGACCGGGTTTGGACCGAGCTAACCTTCAGCGCTGATTCGGTGTCGTGGCAGCGTATTGATGCAGGCAACGCGCTGATTGGCTGCAGCGATATAGAACTGGATTACGACTACGGTTGTGTGTATGCCTGTGCCGGGCCAGTGGTGTTAGACGACGAGATACGACTGTACTACGGTGGTAGCGACTATTTGCACTTTGGTTGGCGCAATGGTTGTTTGGCGCTGGCAACCCTGCGGCCCGATGGCTTTGCCGGTTACCAGCAAACCGATGCTAACGAGATAGGTACGTTGACTACTGTTGCGCTGGCCTATGCCGGCGAAGCGCTAAAGGTTACTGCCGATGTTGATGCCGGTGGCATGTTGCTGGTTGAGGTCCTCGATGCCTCAACGCATGCTGTGCTTGCTAAGCAGCAACTCGGTGAAACCGCCACCGATGCATTATCCCTGCAAGCAGGGGCAGTAAATGCCAATGCGATTCAGCTGCGTTTCAGTGCGCGTGCAGCCAAGGTGTATTCCTTTGTGTTGGACAAATCATCGGTTAACGCGGGTACTTGAGGCAAAATTAATGCAGCACGACAGACCAGAACAGTCCTTACAGTTGCTCAACGATGAGCAGGTGCGTCGGTTTATTGCGGACGGTTTCATCTTCATCGATGCTGGGTTGCCTGAGGCTTTTCATGCCGAGGTCAGCGCGCAGGTGGCTTACACACTGGAGCAGGAGTTGCCGCATCCCGGTGCTAACATCGTGCCGCGGGTGCCAGCGCTGAACAGGGTTTGCGACAGTCCAGCGGTACAGGGAGCGCTGCTCAGCCTGCTCGGTCCTGACTTCGTGTTTTTGCCCCATCGGTTTCCGCACAACAGTGAACCTCTTTCAAAGCAAGGGCAGAAACAACAAATTACTGCCTTCGATACCCAGCCGACCATGGCAGAGGGCTCAATCTCTGCATCGGCCTGGCACCAAGATTCACACGCCTCTTGTGGTCGCACCCGCTGGCATACGTCTCGGGCTGCCAACGTATTTTATTTTCCTCACGACACACCCCTGCATATGGGGCCGACGCGATTTTTGGCCGGCTCGCATCTGTACGCCACCTTGCATGACATCAGTGCGCAGCAGGCAGTGATGCAAACGATTCCTG
>JAACDW010000213.1 GCA_009936775.1 Pseudomonadota bacterium | reverse complement strand
GCTTGAGGTGCTTGAGGGTAGGGGCGCGCAACTAAACACCGGTATCTTTGGCCAGTCCGCGAATGACGACGATGACGCACAAAAGGTCCTTCCGAATGTGGTGTTTTTTTCCAGTGGTGAGGCCAGCCAGTTTGCCATTGAGATTATGCCAGCCGATGCGCCAAGTGCATCCCGAGGCAGTATGCGATTAGGCACCGATGGTTTTCATGCGGTGTCGCTACACGATGACGACGCAGGCGACATTGATAATTCGGACGACAGCGCCGCAGACTGGGGCAGGGCAGGGTTTTGATGCGCGGTTTTACCTTATTGGAAATGCTCATCGCCGTGGCGATTATCGGCGTCATAGGGGCATCGGTGGCGACCGCCATCGGCTCAGTGGCGAATCAAACCCGCAGCTTAGAGCAGCGCACTGTGGCCAGTTGGATTGCCAGTAATCACCTCACGCGAATGCGCATGCTGCAGCGCCGCAATGCGCAGCTGGTCGCCGAGGGGCGCTCACAAACTCGCATGATATTTGCCGATCGGGAGTGGGAGGTAGAAACCCACATAACGGCCACCGATCATCCTTGGATTCGGCGCGTTGAAGTCGCTGTTTTTGCAGCCAACGAGGACGACGACCGCGCTGGACCCTTCAGCCAACTGTCTGGGTTCCTAGGTCAATATTGATGCGCTGTTGCCACAATAAATCCGTCAATCAAGTCAGCGCGTCGGCGCAGGGTGGCTTTACCCTGATCGAAATTTTGGTCGCACTGTTTATCTTTGCTGTTGTGGGCCTGATGAGTGCGCAACTGCTCGGACGCACGGTTGATTCTTACTCGGTACTGGAGCAGCGGGGCGAGCGTTTGGGACAAATACATCGCGCCATGCAGATCGTGCAGCGCGATATGCTGCAATATCGCCCCCGGCCGATACGCAGTGCTACCGGTCCAGTGCTGCCTGCCCTGCAAATTGGCGACGAAGGCGCACTGGCCATGACGCGTGGAGGTTGGCGTAACCCGCTACAGCACCCGCGTTCGGAACTGCAGCGCGTCGGTTACCGTATTCAGGACGATACGTTAGTGCGGGCATACTGGCCGCTGCTTGATTCGCCCATAGAAGTGGAGCCGGTGACCCAGACCGTGCTGGAAAATGTTGATGATCTGGAGTTTTTTGCTTTGGATCAGCAGGGCCAAGAGCACAAATTTTGGCCGCCGCAAAATCCGGCAGCGGGGCAAGCGCCGCTGGCAGGCTTGATCTTGCGGATTTCCATGGAACCCGTTGGCATTATCGAACGGATTTGGGAAGTGCCTCATGGTTGATCCCATGGCGAAACTCTCACACGCTGCCAACCAGCCGCCTAACCCCAAGCAAGACGGTGTTGCGCTAATCACCGTGTTGTTGATCACCGCGATCCTGGTTGGGCTGACCACGCAAATTCTGTCCAGCCATCATTTGCTCATCAACCAGCACCAAAATACCTTTGAGGGTGAGCAAGCGCTGCAATACGTCTTAGGTGCAGAAGAATTGGCGCGCCAAGCGCTGCACGATGACGCGGTGAATTCTGGGCCGGGTGTGGATCATTTGGAGGAGTTATGGGTGCAGCCGGTGCTTCCCTTCGACCTTGACGGAGTTGGCATCATGCAGGCATATATCATTGATATTAATAGATGTTTCAACATTAACACCGTGGCAGACGACCCCGATCAGGTGGACTACAAACGACTCCAGCGGCTACTTGCAACGCTGCAGCTGCCGCCCAGCTTGGCAGATTTAGTTAGGGACTGGGTTGATCCAGACCTTATCCCCAGCGGCTTGGGTGCCGAGGACTCGGTCTATCAGTTAAAGGACCCGGCCTACTTGGCGGCAAATCAGCCCATGCTCGACTTGAGCGAACTGAACTTACTCGCCGATGTAGACCCAGCTCATGTGCAGTTGCTGGCCCAGCATGTCTGTTTGTTACCGGCAACGCAGAGCAAAATAAACGTCAATACCGCCGACGCGATGACCCTGGCGCTGCTGGATGCTGGCATCAGTCAGCAGGTAGCGCAGACCATCACCCAACAGCCGCGCAGCTACCAAACTGTTGTGGACTTTGTGCAGGCTAATCCAGCTTTTACAGCAGTACAGGATGATCTGAGCGTCACCAGCGAGTACTTTATGTTGGTCGCTCAAGCGCAGCTTAATCGCAGTCGTGTTAGCCTGCGGTCCACGTTTCGACGTGATGCAAATAATCATCAGGTGACCCTACTGCAGCGCGATTTTGCGAAGCCTTTTCGCGCGCAGCCCAAGTCGTCAAGGATTGAAGAGTGAGTACAACAAGGCCCAATCTATGCGGTTGCTGAGTCCCACCCTAGGTATGGTCCAAGGACCGGATAGCGCCCAAGAGCACGGTGTCTGGCATTGGCGCTATGTGGGCGAGGAGGGGGCCATTGCTGCAGGCGAGTTCGCTGCCAACGCGCTACCAGACTTTGCGCAAGCCCATGCCGGCTGGTTTGACAACCCGGCCCGCGTAGTACTTGTGCTGCCCAGTGACGAGGTGCTGCGTTTCAGCGTAAGTGTGCCCGGTCGCACGGTGAACAGTGTGCGTCAGGCCTTACCCTTTGCTCTTGAGGAGTTTATCACCAGCGATATTGAAGACGTGCACATCGCCCACCAGCCCATTCGCCCGGGACACCCGGTGCGCTGCGCCATTATCGAAAGCAGCCGACTGCAAGCCTGGCTGAGTCTGTTCGCCGAGGCCGAAGCGATGGTGGGTGCGGTACTCTCGGAGGCTCAGCTAAGCAGCCCGAGTGCAGGCCAGCAGGCGAGCTTGTTATTTGGCGACTCCCAAGTACTCGTCGTTACCTCGGATCAAGATGCTTGGATAGACCGTGACATGGTGCCAAACATACTCAACACCCTTGAATGCCAACATGTGCATTGTGTTGGCGATGCCTTGACTGCTCTGGAGACAGGCCAACTCGACACCGAGCCACAGCTAACCACAGACGCAAGCGCACCCTTGGAATATCTTGCGCAGCGGCTCGGCGAGGCCGGGGAGGGCCTGAAGGGCGACGGTAACCTAACGAATTTGCTTCAGGGACCCTTCGCCGTGCGTTTCGAGGACAGTGGGCTGCAGGCCAAGTGGCGCAGAACAATTGCGGTAGCAGCGCTGGTGTTCGTAATAGCTGTGGGCGCCATGGCACTGCAGGGTTTGTGGTTGGAACGTGTTGCCGACCAACAAGACCGGGACAATTTTGCCGCCTACCGCAACCTGTTTCCCGCCGATAGCATGCCGGTGACCGTGACCCAGTTACAGCGCCGTCTGGCGAGCAAACTAGGGGCTACAACTGGGGCAGATGATGCCATCGGCATGCTCGACCTACTGCAGCGCACGTCGTCTGTGCTAGGACAGGACAGCAAGCTGCAGTCGCTGCGGTTTCGCGGCAAGCAGATGGACCTCACAGCAGATGTGTTAATCCGCGGCTTCGATGAACTGGAAAGTATCAAATCGCGCAGTGCGCCGTTGGGCATAGCGGTTGAGGTCAGCGATGCCACCGCCGAACGGAGTCGGGTGAGAGCCCGTCTTGTGGGGACCTACCGATGAATCAGCGCACCACCAACGCCATGACCGCGCTGCAAGCAACTTCCGCTTACCGTTGGTACGCGGGTAAAAGTCACAGCGATAAGCGCATTTTACGGT
>JAACDW010000212.1 GCA_009936775.1 Pseudomonadota bacterium | reverse complement strand
TAGTCCGCCGCCATTCGCACCGCCGAAGGAACGGTCAATTTCCATCCAGTTTTGGCGCACCGCAACATCGAAGGTGTCGGTTGGTTGCCACTTAAGCTGTAACGCTATGTTTTCGGTGCTTAGACCGTCGACGTCCTCTCCACCGCCGATATCGCGCACGAATCCATCCCGCTCGCGCCAACTGAAGTTTATCCGACCTAAGAGCTTATCTTCGACCAGTGGGCCTGAGGCCATGCCATAATAGTCTTGGGTCCCTATGCCGCCCTGAATGGTTTGAAATGCGCCCTCGAAAACGTCTGTAGGTTCCTTGTAGAGAATGTTCACGGCGCCACCAACGGCGTTTCGTCCGTATAGAGTCCCTTGAGGCCCTCGTAAAACTTCGATTCGCTCAACATCCCAAAACGTGGCGGCTGTGGCGGTAAGTAAGTCTTCTGAGTAGACGCCATTCATGTATGTGGCAACCCCTGGGTCTCCTCCCAGAGCACGGAAATTTCTGCCGACACCGCGGACTGTCGCATCGTAGGGTTGAATTGTTGTTGCTGGAACAAAATTTTGCAGGTCTTCTTGATTACGGATACCGAAGTCTTCCAAGAATTCCCCTGTGAACGCGGTAATTGAAATTGACGTATCTTGAATCGATGCCTCTTGGCGCTCAGCCGTAACAATTACCTCCTCAATCTGTCTTCCCTCAGCCTGTACGCTCAGGGCGCTAAAGGCCGCCACAAAGCTTAAGCCGGCAGTTGTTCCAATTTTGGATAAGAGTGCTGTACGCATATTCTCCCCTTTCTTTTATGCTGTCGCCGCGGCTACGGAGCCGATATTGACCACCTGCGCATGCTAATGTTCCCCTGCCGTCACTTTGCTAACTGTGTTACAAAATTCAGCGTCGGATTGATGAGGTGTTGTATGCAGAGGATGAACGGTAGGTTCGGCGGAAATTCTTGAAATTTTTTGTAACAACTCAGCCGTAGGCTGTCTGACAACTGCCGGTAAACCGGCCGTCATAGCCTGAGGGAGATACACGGTATGGCAGCAAACGTGAGTGATGTCCGTCTCAGTGAGCGGGAGCTGGCGCGTTACCGCGAGCAGGGTTTTTTGCTTAAGAAAGCGTTATTCAGTGAGGGCGAATGCGAGGCGTTTCGGCTTGCTGCGCAACGCGTGGAAACTAAGGTGGCCGCTGCGCTTAATGGCGAGCATCTTGCGTCTGAACCTGCGCCTGTTGTTCAAGAGTATCGTTTGGATGGGAACCGCTTTGTTGATTTGGCGCATATTACTGTGCAGTTTGAACATGGCGACGCAGAGCAGCGTTTGCGTGTGGTCGAACCGGTGAACGATTTAGAACCGCTGTTTGAGCAACTGTTAGACGAGCCAAGGCTATGCCAGCCGATGAAACAGTTGATACCGGCAGATCAACTGGCGCTGTGGACAGCCAAACTGAACTTTAAGCATTCTCAAGTTGGATCTGGTTTTGGCTGGCATCAAGATGCCCCTTACTGGGTTCATGACAGCGACCATGTAGAGAAGCTGCCCAATGTTATGGTGTTATTCGACGATGCTTCAGCAGAAAACGGCTGCTTTCGGGTCATTGAGGGAAGCCATCGTAACGGCTGTTTGCCCGGTTGTGATGACCAGCGCCAACTGGCCGGGTTTTATACCCACCCCCAAGCTTTTGATGAGGGCGCACAGGTATTGCTGGACGCACCGGCTGGGTCAGCGGTGTTTTTTGACCCGCATGTTGTGCATGGCTCGGGGCCAAACCACAGCGCTTTACCGCGCCGGGCGATCATAATCACTTATCAACCAGCTGGGTTTGTGGCTTTAAAAAGCAAGGTAGAAAGGTTAATAGACTAGGTTTTAAGGCCAGGTGCGCAGTACACCAATAACAAAGCCGCCGGTGGCTACGGTGGTACTGAAGGACCAGATCATGAACCGGTCCATGCGACGGGTGAGAGCGTCGAAGCGCCGGTCCATTTGTGCCTGCATGGACTCGAAGCGCCGGTCGGACTGTTCGAAACGCCTGTCTACTTGATCAAGTCGTTTATCTATTTGCTCGAAGCGTTTATCTATTTGCTCGAAGCGTTTTTCTGTTTGCTCGAAGCGTTTATCTATTTGATCAAAGCGTTTATCGAATTGATGGGTCATGAACTCGAAGCGCCGATTCATTTCATCGAAGCCTTGCCGCGTCAGCTCAATATGCTGCGCAAGGGCGTCTGCTAAGCGGTCTATTCTTTCGGCGAGTTGATCGTTGTCTCTTTCTGCTAAGGCCACAACTACCTCGTTCGGCAACGACGGAAATACTATGTTGCGCCATGTGGTGGCCCAATGCTACGGCTTGGTGGCCTGATAAAGTGTGAGATATTTCTCACTACCCATTTTTAGCGTACCCAGTCGCCGCCTAACATTACGGCCTTAATGCCGCGCGTATGTTTGATGTCGTCCAGCGGATTTTTTGCAAGTAACAGCAGATCGGCTCGCATGCCGGGCCGTATTCGGCCAACGGAATCTTCCTTGTTGAAAAAACGCGCTGGTGTCACTGTTGCAGCAGCTAGGGCCTGTTGCGCTGTCATACCGCCAACAACCAACAACTCCAGTTCCGTATGCAGCGAGTAACCAGGTATGGCCAGACCTATCGGCGCGTCGGTGCCTGCGCCTATTGGCACACCGCGCTGCAATAATCGCTGCATTAAAAACAAGCTCCACTGTGCAAAGGTGGGATCAGCAGCGGGGGCCAAAGAGAAAAGGGCGACTTGCGCCTGCCATGTGCGCTGTGTTTCTTCTGGTAGTTTAGCTAGCGCGTCGGGCCAGTCCGGCCTTTCGAAGTGGCGCAAATGCCGCCCCGTATTGAGGCGCAAGGTTGGCACTTGAATGGTGTTGGTCAGCGTGTCGAGCACTTGGTTGCAGCGCTCTTCGTCGTAAGCTGCAATAGCAGGCAGACGTTGGTCTTGATGCAATCCGGCGCGTAGGGCGTAGCCAAGCCCTTCGGTAAAGTTACGAATGCGCTGTTGGCGCGTGTTGAGCAGTTCTTGCCAGTTAGCTGCACAAGCGAGTTCTAAATTGCGCAGATGTTCCATCGAGTCTGCGTTTGGCCCTGCGGTGTCGGCAGTCATCATCAACGGTACATGGGATGCAATGGGCATGCTGCGGCTGCGTGCCGCCTGAACGAGTGCGTCGTAGGTCGCTGGCTGCACCAGTTCGTAGATCTTTATAAAGTCGGCACCTGCTTGCTGCAGTGCGGCTACGGTTTCGCTCGCGGTGCTCGCATTACCGGCATAGGTACCCAACGGCGGGCGCGTTACATCTGAGCCGTCGTAAACCACAAATCGACCGTCCAGCAACGGGCCAGATAAATAGATGTTGGGTTTCGGTGCCGGCAGCCGGTCGCGTAGCTGCGCGAGTTGTTCTATGTCACCGCCGGTGTCGCGGACGCTGGTAATGCCGTAATCCAAGAATAGGTCGGCCATGGCGTCAGTTAGGCTTGGCTCGTACACGAAGTGCACATGCATGTCCCAAAGGCCGGGTACAAGGTATTGCTCGGCTGCATTGAAGCGTTCGATCTTAGCTTCGCTTGCAATGGCGGCTTCGCTGCCCACAACTGCAGTGATGACCCCGTTTTCGATGAGTACTTGCTGATTTTCGAGCAGGCCGGAAACTGGGTCAACCACATTGACGTTTTCGATCAGTAACCGGTTGCCCTCGTCAGACTTGCTGCAGGCGCCGAAAACTAGAGTGATTAGCAGCACGAGCATCACCGCTTTGAGAGGGCGGTGCGCCATCAAACCAGAGTATTTGTGCGCAAGAGACAGTTCGGTTCTCGTATGTTGGCGTGGCATCGGCAAACCTGCGGTTGGTCGGATATCAGCCGACCCTACTGGGCAGGTGGGAGCGGGTCAAACAACTGCCTGCCCGAATGCATTGGGCCATACTCCTCAAAGGGGACTTGGGTAAGGGGACTTGGGTAAGGGGGCTTAGGTAAGGGGGCGTGGGGTAACAGGGTAGTAGGGTAGATAGGTTGCGGTATAGTGGCTGCTTATGGCAACGCTGCGAGCACTAAAAACAACACACGAGGGAGAAAGATGAGCGTTAAGTACTACGATTGGACGGCCTATCACGCCGATATGCGCGGCGACAAAGTTGCCATCCTTGACTTGGATACCCACAACGAGCTGACTTACCAAGCGCTAGAAGATCACGCCAATCGTTTGGCGTCTTGGTTACAGGGTCAAGGCGTCGTCAAGGGTGATCGAGTGGCCATGTTAACACCCAATTGCCCAGAGGTATTCGAGGCCCAATTTGCCTGTTCGAAGATCGGTGCTATCTGTATACCCTTGAACTGGCGTCTTACGGTGCCGGAGCTTGAGTACATTCTTGGTGACTGCACGCCCAAGGTGCTGGTTTTTGACACCAAATTTACGGCCGCAGCGAGTCAATTAATGGATCTATGTAAAGTACCGAGCCAGCTGCAGGTTGATGAGGAAGATGCCAACTGCAGCTATCAGCAGGCCCTGCACGCCGCCTCCGGCGACTATGAGGCTGCAGAATGCACACTCGATGACGTCGCCATGATCATGTATACCTCGGGCACCACAGGTCATCCGAAAGGCGCGATGATTACCTACGGCATGAATTTTTATAACGCCGTGAACCTTGGTATTCCTGCCAACATCAGTGCGAATGCTGTGCAGTTGGTGGTGCTGCCACTGTTTCATACTGGCGGTATGAATTGCTATGCCAACCCAATTCTGCACGCCGGTGGACGCATTTTGCTGATGCGCGACTTTGAGCCAGGTCGAGCGCTGGCGATTCTCGGCGATGCAAGCTTTGGCGTGACTCACTTCTTCGGTGTGCCTGCGCCTTACCAGTTCATGATGCAGCACGCAGATTTTGCGGCCACAGATTTGAGCCGTCTGATCACCGCTGGGGTCGGCGGCGCGCCTTGCGCCGAAGCGATTTTGCGTGGCTGGATCGATCGCGGTGTGCCGTTGATTCAAGGTTGGGGCATGACCGAAACCAGCCCGGGGGGAACCGCGCTAGATGCGAATGACGTCATGCGCAAAATTGGTTCTGCGGGTAAACCGCTATTGCATACGGAGATCAAGATTATTGGCGACGAGGGCGAGACCTTGCCCAGAGGCGAAGTCGGCGAGTTGCTCATACGTGGTCCAAACATCACGCCTGGCTATTGGAATAAGCCTGAGGCCACCGAGAGCTCGTTTGTCGACGGTTGGCTGAAAACCGGGGATGCGGCTCGGTTTGATGAAGAAGGGTTTATCTACATTGTTGATCGCTGGAAGGATATGTACATTGCCGGCGGCGAAAACGTATATCCTGCGGAAGTGGAAAACGTACTTTACCAGTTAGAACAAGTGGCGGAAGCCGCCATCATCGGGGTGCCCGACGACCGCTGGGGCGAAACCGGCAAGGCCGTGTTAGTGCTCAAGCCGGGGCAAACCTTAGACGCGGATGCGGTGGTTGCTCACTGCATTACCAACTTGGCCAAATTTAAGGTGCCCAGCAGTGTCGAGTTTATTGATGCGCTGCCGCGCAATGCCACCGGTAAGGTGCTTAAGCGCGCGCTGCGCGAGCGATATGTGGATGAAAACGCGCCAGCCATAAGCTAACGTCCTATGTTTGGCGCACGGCTAGCGCATTAGCGGCAGGCTACCCGCTGCGCTGATAGGCGATAGCCTATGGGCAATAAAAACGACAGTGTTAACAGGCAAGAGGAGTAGAGTCATGAGCGAAGCCCAAGGCACGGCTGGCGCGCAGAGCGTTGCAGAAACGTCGTCGGCAGAAATGCAGACGCTACTAGATCAGCAGCGAGCGGCTTATTTGGCGGAAGGAGCTGTCAGTTCAGCGACCCGTATTGATCGTCTGGAGCGCGCTGTCGCGGTGGTCAGCAAAAATCAGCAGGCGTTGGTAGACGCGATGTGCGATGACTTTGGCCATCGCAGCGAGTACCAGTCGATGCTTACCGATGTGGCCATGTCCATTGGCCCTCTGCGGCATGCACAGCAGAACCTCAAGCGCTGGCAGAAGCGTGAAAAGCGCAAGGTGAGTCCGGGTATTTTAGCGTTGCTGGGCGCCAAGGCTTGGATCGAATACCAGCCACTTGGCGTGGTGGGTGTCATAAGCCCCTGGAATTTTCCGGTTTATATGGCGCTGACGCCATTGGCCGGGATCCTGTCTGCTGGTAATCGGTGCATGCTCAAGCCCAGCGAATATACGCCTGCAACGTCAGCGGTGCTGGCTGCCGGTTTTGCAGAGGAATTTGATCAAACAGAAATCGCTGTAGTCACGGGTGGTCCGCAGACCGGGGCAGATTTCTCTGGGCTGGCGTTCGACCATCTTATTTTTACTGGCGCCAATACGGTAGCCAAGCATGTGATGCGGGCAGCTGCCAATAACTTGGTGCCGGTCACACTCGAACTCGGGGGCAAGTCGCCTGTCATTGTTTCGGCCAAGGCGGAAATGGCTTCTACTACCGACTCGATTATGGCGGGAAAAACATTGAACGCCGGGCAAATCTGCCTTGCGCCTGACTATGTGTTTGTGCCTCGTGATCGCATGGATGAGTTTGTCGAGTCGAGTAGGCGCTCGGTGGCGAAAATGTTTCCCTCGCTGCTCGATAACCCAGACTACACCTCAGTGATCAATGCCAAGCACTTCGATCGAATCAACGGCTATGTTGAAGATGCCCGGCAACGCGGTGTGGAAGTCGTGGAACTCAATCCTGCTGGCGAGGATTTTCGTCAGCAGTCTGCGCGCAAAATACCACCGACGCTGCTGATTGACCCGCCAGAAGATGCGGTTGTCATGCAGG
>JAACDW010000211.1 GCA_009936775.1 Pseudomonadota bacterium | reverse complement strand
TGCAAGCCGCTAAGGCTATGGACACCTTGGGCAACAAGGAAGCGCGTATCTACGTGAGTGCGATCAAGGCCATGGTGCCCGAGAAGGTCTGCAACATCATCGATCAGGCCATCCAAATTCATGGCGCAACCGGTGTTTCCCAGTGGACCCCATTAGCACGCATGTACACCAGCCAGCGCACCCTGCGTTTGGCGGACGGACCGGATGAAGTGCATCACATGGTCGTTGGCCGAAACGAAGTACGTAAGTACGAAGGTCAGGCTTATACTGCTATCGACGACAAGTTGGTGTTGAAGTAAGCGTCGAGACGTCGACAGACCACGAAAAACCCGCGCTCTGCGGGTTTTTTTATGCTTGTATCTTGGCCCTTTTTGGCGGTTCTAGGGTGCTACGGATCTGACAACGCCCGTAGCTCGGACTCGCAGTGAGTCGGGGCGTTAACCGGATTACATCTCAGGTCGCTATCTATGCCTACTCGATAGTCATTACCGAAGCGGTTTATCGGTAGGTAGTAGTCCGTGCTGATGGCCTGCGCGCCACTGGCAAAGGCAGCATCGCGGCGGCGGGTATCGTTTTGTCTGGCCTCCACCGTGTTGGCATCGGCGCGGGTTCTGACCATAAAACCATCTCTCACCAACTGGCGAATACGCGCACCGTCCGCAATGGGGTCGTTGACGATCATTACCGCGGCGGCCGGGTGACTGGCTGCCAGGTTGACGAACATGGGGCGACGTTGCCACTGCTCTTGGTACAGTTCCCGCTTCGCTCCGCCTTCATCAAGAATCAGTAAAAACTTGCCTTGAGCTTCGGCTAGCGAGGGCCAAACCGGCGGGTCAGTCGCCCTAGGCTTCACCTGCGCAGGCCGAATCAGTTGCGGCCCCAGCATATCCTCTATGACTTCGTCCATTGCTGCGAAGGCTGCAGCGTCGAAGCGCAGCGGCTCTGGCAGCCAGCCAATACTTTGATCCTTAGCGTTGAAGCTGATCCAAATAGGGGCATGCGATGGGTTGGCCTGTGACCACTGCAACAGCTGGCCAAGGCAGTCGCGCAGAGAAGTGCAATGACTGTTCATGTCGATGATCTGAACGTGGCCGACGGTAAAAGCCTGTCCGGGGCCTTGGTAGAAAACGTCCAGTTCGAGTTTGCGCAGGCCGAGATCCAACTGTCGGTGCAGCGGCTCATGGGCGTACTGCAAGGCCTTCGCGGCGTTTTCGTCGAGCAGACTCAAGAGGGTGTAATAGCCGCCGGACATGGGTTGTTTGTAGCTGTTGTGGCTGCCAACAAACTGCAGATGATTGATGCGCAGCTCAGCATGCCCCACACCGGCACAGCAGCAATACAAAGCACACCCTAGCAGAAGGGCCTTAGTTGCCTTGGCATTCGGCCCGTTGCCCACTAGAGCAAATCTTCTTCCGCTAAGCCATGACCCCAATCACGTTTGGCATTGAGGTAACGCTTGTTCCAATCGCTCACTCCCGTGACATGTTTCTCGCGGGTCACTTGGGTCAGACCGTAAGCGGCGAGGTCTTCCAATTTCTTGGGGTTGTTGGTCAACAAGCGGAACGGTTTGTCGCCAACAAAGCGTTTTAGCAGCACCGCGGCGTCGGTGAAGTCGCGGCAGTCGTCGGGCAGGCCAAGACTGCGATTGGCCTGATAGGTGTTCTCACCGGAATCCTGCAGCAGGTACGTTGCTGCCTTGGCCCACAAACCGATTCCGCGCCCTTCATGACCCGCCATGTAGATCAGGTAGCCGCCGGAGGCCTCGGCCTGAATGCGCTGAATCGCCGCAGCCAACTGTGGACCGCAATCGCAGCGCTCAGACCCAAATACATCACCGGTTAAACAGTTGCTGTGCACACGCACCAAGGGATTATCACCCGGCTCGCCAACCACCAGCACACTGTTAACAGCCAGCGGCGATACCAAGTGCGCAAATAGATGCTGGCCACCACGGGCATTGAGTTCCGATGCCAGAGCCTCAACCCCGCGCAACTCTGTACTGCGCACGGCCGCATACCACTGCACGGTACTCGCAACCCCGGGCAGTTTCATCGGCAGGGGTATTGGCCCCATCAGATTGATGGCGAGTTCGTTCGGCGGTTCGGGATGATCGACATCGATCACCCGGCCTTCAGCGTCAATACGCGTGAGCTTGCCGTCAGCGATCAGCCGCTTGCGAACGTCTGGGTTTAAATAGGTAAACATGGGGAGCATATTGCCTGAATCGGCGTCACTGCGCACAAAGATACGCAGCGACGGGTCAAATGTTCAGGCTAAGACTAACTATGCAAGGCCCTAAAAAACGATTCTAAGAACGCTTTCGGCAACGCATGCAGGCTTGTCCGCACCGTCAATCTCAACGGTCATTTCGTTAATGACTTCCAGCATGCCGCCTTTCTCTTCGACGCTAACCAGCTTGCCAACCGTGCGTATTTTTGCGCCAACCTGAACCGGGTTCATGAACCGCACTTTGTTCCAGCCGTAGTTGATAGCCAGCTTCATGCCGTCCAGCACCGGCAGACCTACCCCTGTACCGCCGGGCAGAAAACTCATTATCGACAATGTCAGCTGACCGTGGGCGATGGCCGCGCCAAAGGGACCGGCTTTCGCGCGCTCTGGGTCGATATGGATCCACTGCTGGTCCAAGGTAGCGTCCGCGAAAGTGTTGACTCGCTCCTGAGTAATTTCAAACCAGTCTGTTGGCGCAGAGGCTTGACCGATCTGTGCATTCAACGTGACCATCGCATTTTCGATTGGGGTACCTGACATGGGCTTCTCCTGAGCGGTTGTTATGGGTGGCCGCACAGCCTATGGAAGCATACGGGACGATTCAAGCGCCAAGATCGGTCGCGGTCGCTGCGCCCAAATTGGGGTGAATATCGGCGGGCTGAGACAAGCCTGCGCTACACCGCAGCAAGCGCTGCATAATTTGCTGCATTGCCTTGTCTTGGGTGGCTGCACAGTCACCTAGCCGCGGGGCCAAGCTCGCGCAAAGGTTGGCTGCCACCAAGGGCTGTGGCTGGGCTGAGCAAAGCGCCTGCAACGCACCGCTAAGTGCTGCATCGCTGGCGATATCCGCCAGCACATCCGGAGCCAGCGCGCCAATCTCAGGCTGATACTGAAAGGCCGCCAAGTTGTGCAACGTCGAAAGCAGCTTCGGCCCCATCATCTGGGGCGCAATATGGTCTGCGTCTACCCGCGCCATCATGCGGAATATGAAGTCGATCAAAAACGGCAGCACCGGGCAGTCGCGTGGAAACGCTGCAAAGGCATTGTGAATGTTCTTGCGCACCGTCCAGCGGCCGCTGGCCCCACTCTTGGGCTGCACCCAGTGCTCTTGGCCAAACACACAGCTTTGAGCCAGTGGCAGCTGCAGCTGCTGCGGCGCAAAAATCAGCACGTCTGCATCAAACCACAGTACCCAAGAGTAACCATCCGCCAACAGATCCTTGACCCACTGCAGGCGCCCTAGGTCTGCGGCAATTGGCATGCGCCCGCGGACCTTGGCCATATACCAATCAGGCACCTGCGCGAACAGCTCGTTATCCAGCAAGCGATAGTCGTAACCACTGGCTTGTGCCCAGTCGCTGACGCTAGCCATGCAGATTTGCTGCCACAGGGGGGTTGGCAATACTGCGCTTTGAATCACTAAAACTTTGTGCATACGCGTGCTCCAAGTTGGCAACCGAGGCGACAACTAAGCTTGCTCGCCAGCGCGCAAAAAAGCCTCGATTTGCGGCATCCGCGCCCGGGTATCTCGCTCGCCAAAATCAATCAACTGACCAATATAGCCGGGTTCAAAGTTGACCATGCTCAATACATCAGCGGTTGGCTCATCGCGGCCACCAAAACCACCAGCAAAAAAGCGGAAAGCCGGCGGCATTTGTGACTGGGACTGACGCGCAACTTGGCCTAGATCTTCCTGCGGCCTAAGCACCATAACCTCCACCGGACGACGACCACCCCATCCCGACTCAGGTATTACGCGCAGCAGCTCGTTTATGCGCTGCATTTGCAGCGCATCGTAGTCCAAGAGGTCCAAAAATATCGCGTTCAACATCACGCCTGCGACCTGTCCCGGCGACGGATAGGCTGCTGCAGACTGTGTTTGCGTTTCCACCTTGGCCCGGGGTGAGACCGCTAAAATGCGCGTAGCACCCAAGCGCATGGCTGGCGACAACGGTGCGGCCAAACGCACCCCACCATCGCCATGCCATTGTCCCTGCAAGTTTACCGATGGAAAGAAAAAGGGCAGCGCAGCAGAAGCCATCACATGCTCGACGCTCAGCGAGGCCCGTCGTGCGTGCACCTGACTGCCACTCCAGACGCTGGTTTGCAGGGTATCCACCCAGGCCTCCGAGCGCCCACTGGTGTAATTCGTGGTTACCACAGCCAAGGCTTTTAACCAGCCTGCCGCTAAGTTTCGGTCGATGCCGGATATTTCGCCACTGCCAGATTGGGCAGCCAAGTGTCGCAGCAGATAATCGCGCAGAGGTCGATTGTTCACCATGCCACGTATGTCTTTGCGCCCAAGGCGGCCACCGGTAGCAAAGTGCAAACCCCAGTGACCGAGCCGACTGGCTAACGCGCCAAGGCCTGTGCGGTACACTTTGTCGGTGCGCATCTGTAGCCACAACTGCACCAAGGCCTCCACGCTTTGACGCCATGTGCCCTGGGCTGCGGCCAGGTAGGTCGCGTTGATGGCACCGGCCGAATCGACGGTCCGAATTTGCGGTCGATAGTCTGGCAGTGCTCGGGCGATTGCTCGCAGGCAACCCACTTGATAGGCGGCGCGAGCACCACCGCCCGTAAGCACTAGGGCCTGACCAGAATTATTTTCGGCATGGAACTCTCCACCACTCATAAGCAAGCGCTCCTGGCTAATTTCACAGCTGGCGATAAAACATCACGCTGTCAATCTCGTCAGTGTACCCGCCCCTCCCGTATTATGTGGCCATGAAATCCCCTCTCGCCCGATTTCGCCTACAGCTCGACACGATCTTCCGGCCCGGTGGTAACGTTTTTTACGGCTGGTGGATTGTGCTGGCCTGCGCTGGCGTACAGTGGTTGGCAGCGCTGACTTGGATGCACTCTTACGGCGGCTATGCGCTAAAACTGCAAGCGGACTTTGGTTGGAGTATGTCCGTACTGTCTCTTGCCTTTGCACTTACGCGGTTGGAAAGTGGGCTACTCGGACCGTTGCAAGGTTGGCTAGTGGACCGATACGGACCGCGGCTGATTTTGCTTATTGGCACGGTAATTTTCAGTATCGGCTTCTTTCTCTTCAGTCTGGTGGAGTCCATTACCACCTACTTTGTCGCCTTTATTCTGATCGCTCTGGGCTCCAGTTTAGGCGGTTTCGCCACCTTAATGGTGTCGATTGTCAGCTGGTTTGACGCGCACCGAGCCAAGGCAGTTGCCATATCACAAATCGGTTTTTCCGCCGGTGGGCTTTGCGTCCCCTTCGTCATGATGGGCTTGGAGGCCTTCGGCTGGCGCTCGATGGCGATGTACTCAGGCATCTTAATCTTTGTGCTTGGCATCCCACTGGTCAGTTTAGTCAGGCACCGCCCAGAAGATTACGGTGAAGTGCCTGATGGTGTGCGTAGCAACGGCCGCAAATCCGCAAACAGCTCCGAGGACGGCTGTGGCGACAGCGACGATGACAGCATGGCAGCAAAAAGGCCTGTGCAAATCAGCCTTTCCTGGCGGCAGGCGGTACACGAACCGTCTTTTTGGCTCATCTCAACAGGGCACGGACTGTCCTTGCTCACGGTTTCGTCCATGCTCGCGCATTTGATTCCCTACCTCACCTTCGACCTCAGCTATGCCCCGGTGAACGCGGGTTTCGTTTTTGCGCTGATGACCGCACTGCAAATGGCTGGCCTGCTGCTCGGCGGCGTCATTGGCGACCGCTTCGATAAGCGCATCATTTGTACCCTTTGCATGGTCGGCCACTTCATCGGCCTAATCGCGCTGACCTATGCCGCCGAGCCGTTTCTTGTGCTGCTCTTTGCAATCGCGCATGGGCTGGCTTGGGGAGTTCGCGCCCCATTAATGGTCGCTCTGCGCGCCGACTACTTTGGTCCGAAATCGTTCGGCACCATCATGGGAATTTCGTCCCTTATCGTCATGATCGGTATGACCATAGGCCCGCTCTTTTCTGGCGTCATGTTCGATATCTACGGCAACTACGACTTGGCTTTTACCTGTATTGCCTGCTGTTCGTTAGCCGGTGGTCTATGCTTTTGGTTCGCCAAACCACCGAAATTGCAGAGTGCTGCAAGCGCCTAGCGGGCTAATGATGTGGACCTCGCCCTGTACTACACTGCGCGGGCATTTAACGCCGACCGGAACATCAGATGGATTTCGCTCTCAACGAAGAACAACAAGGTTTTGTCGCTACTGCACGCGCCTTTGCCCAAGATCAGTTGGCCCCACACGCAGCCCAATGGGATGCTGACAGCCACTTCGCTAAGCACGCGCTACAGCAGGCAGGCGCGCTGGGATTTATGGGCATGTACACCCCAGAGCACGCGGGTGGCTTGGCGATGCCACGTTTGGATGCCAGTCTGATCGTTGAAGAGCTTGCCAAGGGTTGTACGACTACCGCCGCCTTTCTGACCATTCATAACATGGCGACGAATATGATCGGCCGCTATTGCCAGCAAGAAATTATTGACCAGTGGTGCCCGGACCTTGTGTCCGGTACCAAGCTCGCCTCCTACTGCCTCACGGAACCCGGCGCCGGCTCAGACGCCGCGGCCCTGCGCACCAAGGCGGACTGTGATGGCGATGATTACATCATCAACGGCAGCAAGGCCTTTATTTCAGGCGCTGGCGAAACCGACGTGCTCGTGGTGATGATGCGCACCGGCGACAGCGGCCCCGGAGGCATTACTGCGGTCCTGGTACCGGCCAATGCACAGGGTATCGGCTACGGTAAAAACGAACACAAGATGGGCTGGAATGCTCAACCCACAAGAGCAATCACCTTTGATAACGTTCGCGTGCCAAAGAAAAACCGCCTCGGTAGCGAAGGCCAAGGTTTTGCCATAGCCATGAACGGTGTGGATGGCGGGCGTATCAATATCGCCACCTGCAGCATTGGCACGGCGCAGCAGGCACTTGAGAACGCGACCGCCTATGTACAGGAGCGCAACCAATTCGGGCAGGCCATTGCCGACTTTCAGGCAACACAGTTCGCCCTTGCAGACATGCTCACCGAGTTAGTCGCGGCGCGCCAGATGGTGCGATTGGCCGCCAGCAAGGTGGATACCGGAGACACAGACGCCAGCACTTACTGCGCCATGGCGAAGCGCTTCGCTACCGACGTGGGCTTCAAGGTCTGTAACGACGCACTGCAGCTGCTGGGCGGTTACGGCTACCTTAGGGAATACCCAATGGAACGCTTTGTGCGCGATACTCGGGTACATCAAATTTTAGAAGGCACCAATCAAATCATGCGGGTGATTATTTCTCGCCGCATGCTGATGAGCGGTGCGCTGGAGATCATTCAATGAGCATGAGCACATCCGACAAGTTGCGAGTCGAAGTCATCGACCACACCGCCCTTATTACGATCGACAATCCGGGTGCCAACACTTGGGACACCGAGAGCCTGCCCGCCTTGGCCACCTTGGTTGACGCCCTCAACGCCGACAAAAACATTTTTGCGCTGGTGATTACAGGCCAAGGCGACAAATTTTTCTCCGCCGGAGCCGACCTTAACTTGTTCGCCGATGGCGATGCCGACAATGCGCGGCAAATGGCAGAGTTCTTCGGCGCCGGCTTTGAATGCCTCGCCAATTTTCCCGGCGTCGCCATCGCCGCCATCAATGGCTTTGCCATGGGCGGCGGTTTAGCAGCCTGTCTAGCCTGCGACATTCGTATTGCCGAAACCCATGCGCAAATGGCGCTACCAGAGCCCAAGGTCGGCTTGCTGCCCTGTGCTGGCGGCACCCAAAGGCCGTCTTGGTTAGTTGGCGAAGGCTGGGCGAAAAAGATCATTCTCTGCGGCGAGCGAGTCGACGCCGAAACCGCCCAGCGTATTGGCCTAGTCGAAGAAGTCGTGGCCACCGGCACCGCTCGGCAGCGGGCGCTCGTGCTGGCGGCCCAAGTTGCCCAGCAAAGCCCCATTGCAGTGACCTACTGCAAGGAACTGATACATCAGGCCCGCGATAACGCTATCGCCGACGCCCTACCCTATGAGCGGCAAAAATTTGTTGACCTGTTCAACACCGAAGACCAGCGCGAGGGCGTTAACGCGTTCCTTGAAAAGCGTACTCCGGTGTGGAAAAACGCATAGCCAAGCCATGCCAACACAAAAGCAGCCCTGCCTGCTGAAATACTTAGTACGCGGTGTGAGGGCAGATCGCCAAGGCCAGCAGGCACTGACTGCAGAGCTGGCGGATATGCTCAATCATGTCAGCGCGATCACTGTGCTGCCGGTGGTCGAGGGGTTTTCTGTAGAGTTGGAATTCGACGACATCAAACCCTTTACCAGCGTGAGCTTTGAGCCCTATGTGGCGGAGCATGTGCTCAGCGATGCCGTCCGGCTACGCTGTGAGAGCGCGGCTAACCCGGAGATTCAGCTACTCAAATCCCGCTTTTAGAACGCGCGCACAACTCGATCGCAGTTACCTAGGTCACCGTCTGCGACGGTTGGCGATAAAAAGAAACGGCTAGAGCGGCTAAAAAGTACAGACCCAAGAACACCTGAAACGCCGTGTCATAAGAGCCGGTGACGTCAAAGATCCAGCCAGCAAAAGGCACTCCAAGAATCTGGATGGGAAACATTGCGGGGCGCATTAAACCCAGCACCGCGCCAAAGCGATCGCGGCCAAACGTTTTGCCCACCACAGCACCGTGCATGGGTACAACCCCGCCAACGCCATAACCGAACATGCTGGCGCCGATGGCGAAGGTAAGATAGTCCAACGAGCTGAACATCAGATACTGCCCACTGAATTGCATAAAAATGACGATGGCCATGACCTTGCGCACCGACAGTCGGTCGCTCAGCCAGCCAAAGCTGAGCTTACCTAACACCCCAAAGCCAGCACACACCGACATCACCAAGGAGGCTTCCACCAAGGAATAACCAAAATCGGTAAGGCGCGGAATCATATGGGTTAGGGTGGCGCTCATACAACAAAACAGTAGCGAAAATGTGAGCACGATCATGCGGAAATTATGTTGCTTGAATAACTCCAACAAACGCATCTTTGGTGGTGCTATCTGAACATTGGCATGGGCCGATGTATCAACATCTGAGAGCAGGGGCATTGCTCCGTCGGGGCGCATGCCTACATCCTCTGGCCGAGAGATCACGAACCGAAAAATCAGCGGCACGACAACGAAGAAGGTGAACGCGCTATACACCAGAAAGCCCGCTCGCCAACCGAAATTTCCAATGAGCTCCGCGCTAATGTACGGCATGATCACACCGGACAGTGACACCCCAGCAGCTGCGATACCAAGAGCAGTGCCGCGACGCTTATCAAACCAGTTAGCAACCAGCTTACTGGTGGCCAGATTACCCATACTGCTGGCGCCAAAGCCGATAAACAGCCCTAAAACCAGATAGAACTGCAGCTCGTTTTGCACATAGGACAAACCGAGGAAACCCAAGGCCATAGAGATTGCACCTAGCCCCATGACATTACGCAGCGGGTACTTGTCTAGCGCACGCCCCACATAGGGAGCCGCTATGGCCCCCACGGCATTGGTTACCGTAAGACCAATGGCAACACCCAAGCGAGAGCCTCCGAAGTCTTCGGCAATGGCCTTAAAAAATACGCCGTAGGAATAAAAGAAAAAGCCCACAGCAACAAAGTCGATGCAAAAGGCCACAAGAACCATCTTCCAACCGAGAAATGGTTTGGCGTTTGAGGATAGAGGATGCTGCAAAAATATGCCCGACGTGCGTGGCCACCTATTCTATCACGGCAATGTATGCAGCAGGTTGGAGCGAGCGGATGATCGGTAAAATATTACCCAAGCAATGGAGCAGCCGTGCCTAGGCATACCCGATTCCGCCCGAGTTATCAGCCGCGGCCATCCCAACTTCTAAGAGGCCAACGAACCTGCGCCCGTTATCAAATCGACCCCTCGGTGAGCGCCCGCATCGCCCAGTGATTGCACAGCCCACAGGGCAGCCAGAAGTTCTGCGTGGCAGCAAATTCATTCTGCTATTTCGTAGCGCCTTTTGTTGCATCGACAGGTTGGAACTGGGTGTCTGGGTGCACCCCTAGGAGCAATTTATCCGAACCATCGCTCCCCGGAGCCGAGTTCCACAGTACAGCGGCCATCGCCTGCCGCAGGATGTATGTTTCAATTGCTTGGTTTATGACGTAACTTTTGCTGCGGACAAGCTTCTCCGCTAACGCTTTGAGGAGTTGCCGGATTTCGTTGCTGGGACGAACACTGAGCGGAACGCCCTTGTCGTTAGATCTATTTTAAATGGCTACATGATTCCGGCTTGGAATGGTTTATCCACTAGCTCGCCTATCGCTGGTTACTTGTCAGGCCCAGATCCAGTGTTTTGGGTAGCAAGAAAGTGCCGTTTTAGACTACAACGTAAACAAGTTTGGGTTTAGTCGCAGTGCAATGACATGTCCTAACCGCCAACCTTGTTGTACGCCATTACGACGAATTCTTTAATCACCTCGAATTCTTCCTCCGAGGACACCGTGAACTCCACATCACCCGTACCGCGATGGCCAATGTCGCTAACATCCCGATAGTTCAGAGTCCCATCGGGAATGTCTGTGGGACTGAGCTTTAAGACGAGCTTGATTTTGCGGCCTCTCACCTCTAAACAGACGATATTTTGAGAAGTTTTATAGGCCACATAGAACTTTTTTGGTACTTCCTCGATCGACTTGTCTAAACCCATGACGAACTCTCGGATAATACCACTCAGCTCCCGTATATTTTCTGCTTTTCCCTCGAGTCTCTCGTCAAAAGTGTAAGTGCCTGTAGCGCGGGTGAGAGCCGCTTTTTTACCCGCTTCAACCATCACAGGATCTTTAAGGCCAGTGCCGGCCTTTGCCGCAAAATCACCATCGTCTATTTTTATACTATGAAACACCTCTTCTAAATATATCGAGTTATTTGCAAACAAGCGGTATGTCCACAACTCGATATTCGCACCCATGACTTGCACAGCGTGTATATCGTATTTTTTATAATTTGGTGCAATACAAATCACCCTAACATCAGACCAATCAGTTTGAGTACCATCTCCTAACCGCCTTTTGGCCGCAATCTCAAAATCGCCCTGATGGTCCCAAATCCAGCTCAGATAATATAAGCTCTGACTAATGAGCTGGGATGACTCAACCTTTTTGTATTCGATGATGACAGGGTTGTTTTCCTCTGAAAGCGCCAAACTATCAATTCGGCCCGCATGCTGTGCACCCGTCGAAAACTCGCTGGCTACAAGCCTGCTGTTGAAAACTGTCTTTAGATTTTTTTCAATCAGTGACTGAAGTTCTTTCTCGAAATCAAAATTCCGCTGCTCTACAGCAGACAGCATATCTCCTGAGATCTCGAAGATTGGCACTCGCTCTATCCCCCTATTGCTGACTAAGCCGTTGCCACCACGATCGCAAGCAGTGCGTTACTGCACATGAAACAGTCGTTGATGTTCTTTGGATCAATCAACCTTCTCGTCATTATGTAGCAGTGTTAGCTGACCTGCCGAAGCACCTTAGTGATCTACATCACAAAAGAAGCAATCTATCCATTCATCCAACGGATTAATCAGCTGAGCGATCTACAGAATTTGCTTTGCCTTAAAATCTGGGCCGCTACGATAACGAAGTGTCCTGCCATGGAATGTCGGATAACCCTTGCACCAACCCGCACCCTCCGATGTAATTCATCCTTTAGCTTTGGGGGGGAGAGCAAACATGCCAGCACCGTTGGACGATGTGGTCGTATTGGAAATCGATAACTGGATGGCAGCCCCAAGCGCGGGCGCTGTGCTCGCCGATATGGGCGCTAGGGTGATCAAGATCGAACCGATCAGCGGTGATCCAATGCGCGGTATGAGCCGTCCCGTTAAGGGCGACCGCTTTGCTGCAGCCTTTCAAGACTATGATTTTCAGTTTGATGTCGATAACCGCGGCAAGGAATCCATTGCGATTGCGCTAGACCAGTCCGAAGGTGCAGCGCTGGTCCGACGGCTAGCCCAGCAAGCTGATATTTTCATGTGCAATCTGCTGACCAAGCGCCAGCAGAAGTTTGGTCTTGACCCCGACAGTCTGTTCAAGGCCAACCCAAAACTGGTTCACGCCACTCTTACCGGCTACGGTACTTCCGGCCCGGACGCTTGGCGTCCCGGCTACGATGTTACCGCCTTCTTCGGTCGTTCAGGTCTGTACGATTCTATGCGCGAAGGCGAAGAAGGCATGGTGCCTATGGCGCGACCCGCCCAAGGCGATCACACCACGGGTCTGGCCATGGTAGGCGCCATACTTGGCGCGCTGCGCCTTGCCGAAAAATCTGGCGAGGGCCAAGTGGTTGAAACCTCACTCTATGAAGCCGCCGTGTGGACTCAAGCTTCGGACTACGCTGTTACAGCAGTAGACCATATGCCCGTGCGCAAGCGCCGACGCGACCAGTTGCTGACCATCACCGGCAACCGCTTTCCCTGCGGCGACGGCAACTGGGTGGTCTTCAACATGCTGCCAGACGCTGCCTACTGGTCACGCCTTTGCCAGGCCATTGGGCTGCAGGACATTATCGAAGACGAGCGCTTTATCGACCCGAAGGCGCGCTACAAAAACATGGCCGAGTTGATCGCGATTTTTGACCAAACATTGGCCGCTAAATCGCGGGACGAGTGGGGCAAAATTTTTGACGACGCTGGCCTCATATGGGGACCGGTAATGGGCCTGCACGAGGTGCCTCAAGATCCTCACGCCCAAGAGCTGGGCATGTTTCCGACCATCGAACACCCACAACTGGGTAGCTACAACACCGTGAACATCCCCATGCGTTTCGCCACTGCTGATGTAAAACCGCAGGGGCCAGCACCGCAGCTTGGCGAGCACAGTGCGCAAATTCTGCGCGACTTCGGTTTGGACGATGAGGCCATAGCCGCTTTGCAGGATGCTGGCACCGTGGCGCAGAACTGAATCTGGTGGATATTCAAGCCCTACTTGCAGCCGTCAAAGACGGCAGCATCAACGGCGAGGAAACCGCGCGGCAAATACGCGCAAAGTTTTTCACCGATCTCGGTCATACGGTATTAGATACCGACCGGGCGCGACGCACAGGTTCTGC
>JAACDW010000210.1 GCA_009936775.1 Pseudomonadota bacterium | reverse complement strand
TTGCGCGTGCCGACGAGGTGCTACGCAGCTACCCCAATGTGACCGATACCTTCTGGACCATTGGCGAAGGTGCGCCGCGGGTGTATTACAACGTGGTGTCTTTGAACGAACGCGTGCCCAGCTTTGCCTCAGGCTGGGTCAACACCACATCGGCAGTTGATACAGAGAAAGTCCTGAAAACTCTGCAGGACGACCTGTCACTCGCGCTCCCTGAGGCTGAAGTACTGGCCATACCCTTTGAACAAGGTCCGCCCACCAACGCACCCATTGAGCTGCGTATTATCGGACCCGATTTGAATGTCCTAGCAGGCGAAGCGCAGACCCTTCGTGCGCTGGTATCCGCTCTGCCCCAGGTAACCTATGTACGCGCGACCCTGTCGACTGCCGAACCGACGCTCGCCTTCGCACCCCGAGAGAACGCTGCGGCTGCAGGCGGCATCAGCACTGGAGAACTGGCGCAGAACATTAACGCCCTGCTCAGCGGCCAGGCCGCAGGCACTGTAGTGGAAGGCAATCGACAAATTCCGGTGCGGGTGCAGTTGACTGACCGCTACCGCAACGACATGGCCGATCTCACCACCCTGCCCATGCTGGCCAATAACCGGGACGGCATACCGCTGCAAGAGTTGGGCGAGTGGCAGCTGCAGCCAACCGCCTCGGCCATTGACCGCCGCCAAGGCGAGCGCCTAAGTACGGTGCAGGCCTTACTGCAGCCCTTTACTCTGCCTGATACGGTGATGCAGGATATTCGCATCGCGCTCGAAGCAACGGGTTATCAGCCACCACCGGGTTATCGCCTGTCAGTGGGTGGGGTGGCCGAAGAAAGTGCCGAATCCATGGGCAACATTGTGTCGGTATTTGTCTTCTTCGTCCTCGCCATGACCGCCGTTGTAATTCTCTCCCTTAACTCCTTCCGCCAGGCCGGGCTCATTGGCCTCGTGGCCGTGCTGAGCTTTGGCCTCGCCCTGCTTGGGCTGCGGATTTTCGGCTATCCATTGGGCTACAGGGCGCTCATTGGCGCGTTGGGCATGATGGGACTGGCGATCAACGGAGCAATCATTGTGCTATCAGCACTCAAAGCCAGCCCCGAGGCCAGCAGCGGTGAAACCGAAGCCGTAGTCAGCGTGGTTATGGATGCGTCGCGGCATATTATTTCCACCACCCTGACCACCATTGGCGGATTCATTCCCTTGATCGTCAACGGCGGAAAATTCTGGCCGCCACTGGCCACGGCCATCGCCGGTGGCGTTGCGGGTTCAGCGGTCATTGCCCTATACCTGATTCCCGCCAGCTATGCGGCAATACAGCGCAAGCGTGCAAGCAAAGACCCTGCCGCTGACCAGCCCCCCCAGCCTGCTGTTACCTGACCAAATCGGCTGAGCAACAGGGGCACGGGGCAGGCTGCATAAACATCAGTTGTCGCCGTAAACCTGCTCACCGCCAACCCAAGTTTGCAGCACCTTGATGCTTCCCAAGGCCTGAGGGGCTATGGTCAAGGGGTCTTGATCGAGCACTACGAAGTCGGCGAATTTACCCACTTCAAGACTGCCCACCTCGTGATCCGAATGACACTGCCATGCCGCGTCAATGGTCATAGCCCGCAGGGCTGCCGCCGCAGGCACCCGCTCTTCTGGCGACAGCAGCTCATCGCTCCGCCACATGTTGCGCACTACGGCATTTTCCATACAGCGTAGGGGGTTCATTTCGGTTACCGGATCATCTGAATGCAAAGTCCAGCGAATACCCTGATCTTCGCAAGCACCGGTACGATCGAGTTTGGACGCTTTCTCCAAGCCAAAAATATCCTCTACAAAGGCCTTACCCCAGTAGTGCACATGGCCGATTAAAAAACTCGGGGACAAACCAAGCTGAGCCATTTGCGCAATTTGTTCGTCGTGCAAGATACTGCAGTGCTCGATGCGACAGCGCATTGCCGCAGGGTCCAAACCCTTGGCCTTAGCCTTGGCAAAAGCGTCTAAGGCCCGATCAATGGCGGCGTCACCGTTGGCGTGAACACATACAGCCCAGCCCTGCCGCAGCCGGGTTTCTACTGCTACCTCTAGCTCCGCTTTTTCGATATAGGCCATGCCGTGGGCGTGGTCGCCGTCGATTCCGATAAAGGCCTCGCGCTGCAGACCCGTACGGCCCTGATTCGATCCATCGGAGACAATTTTCCAGCCGGTGCGTCGCACCCATTCGTCGCCTTCACCCCAAACCAGCTGGGCTTCGTCCCAGCGCTGAGCCATGGCCTGACTGACACTGTAGCGAAACCGAGCAGTCATGCGGCCACTGTCGCGCATGCTCTGGTATACCTCTAGCTCCTTGACGCCCTGAAACATGCCCGTGCCCTGATCGCAAAGCATGGTGATGCCCACGGCATTGGCTTGGGCCAGCACGCTCAGACAACCCTCGGCAATGGTGCCGTGCTTGAGCTTGGTGTTGGGGCGCACCACTAGCGCCATGGCTGGGCCTGCCTTGAGCACACCATTGGGATTCCCCTCGGCATCTCGCCCAATTTCAGCCCCTTGAGGATTTGGGGTTGTGGCGTCGATGCCCGCAAGAGCTAAGGCAACCGAGTTACAGTAGCCCAGATGCAATGAGGCGTTATAGACGAAGACCGGATGGTCGGTACTGACAGCATCCAGCATATCCTTGGTCAGGTAATCGGGGCCATGCTGCAATGAGGGATCAAACTGCCGACCCACTACCCACTCGCCCTTGGGCATATGTGTCGCATCCTCGGCCAACTGCGCCAGCGCCTGATCGGTGCTTTCGAAACGATTGGGTCCAATATTAGAAAACCCGTGCATCATCGCCAGTGGTGGCAGGTGCATATGGGGCTCTACAAATCCCGGTACCACGACCTTGCCCTTGAGGTCTAGGCGCGCCATGCCCTCAGCGGCCTCGGGCAGATCATCCAGCATACCTACCCAAGCAATACGACCCTCTTCGACTAACATAACCTCGGCTGCAGGTGCTGCTGCGTTCATGGTGATCAGCTGCGCTCCGGTCACCAGAAGGGATGCTGGGGCCGCACGGTCTGGGGCCTTGGGCGTGCGCCTAGCCTGCTCAGCTAAATCTACACCGCTCAGGCGCAGGGTTTCTGCAAAGACATTGGCGCAACACGGACAGGCAAACGGATCAGCACTGTGGTGCTTTGGCACCGAGTGATGCAATCCGGTAGGCCGCTGAGCAGCTTCGAATTGCTGGCCACTAGGGTTATCTAACATGCGTTTCCTTTTTGCGAGGCGACAATGCTGCGGCAATAAAACCCTGCGGATAACAACACGACGCTGTTAGCAATATCTCTGCGCGCATTGCGCAGAGCGTCAGCCCGCAGACTCTGCTCTCAGCGATGGCAGTTGATAGCCCTTGGACTCCAAATCTGCACGCACGACTTTTTTATCCATTTTGCCGGTAGAGGTTAACGGTATCGAATCGACAAATAGAATTTCGTCCGGCAATTGCCACTTTGCGAAGGCGCTTTCACAGTGCTGCAAAATGTCCTGTGGGCTTACCTTTGCGCCTGCATCGAGGATCACTAAGGCCACTGGGCGTTCGTCCCACTTTGGATGCGGCTGCGCGACTACACAGGCTTGGGCCACGCCGGGCACACCGACAATATGGTTCTCTAGGTCTACTGACGAAATCCATTCACCGCCGCTCTTGACCAAGTCCTTGGAGCGGTCAGCGATGATCAAATACTCTTCTGGGTCGATCTTGCCCACATCACCGGTAATCAGCCAACCGTCGTGAAACTTATCCGGCTGGGGATTGTTAAAGTACTCGGAACAAATCCAAGGTCCACGGACCAAAATTTCGCCCACGGTTTCGCCGTCATGTGGCAGCCGGTTGAACTCTTCGTCAAAGATATCCAATTCTAACCCGGGCATTAACAAACCCGCCTTGGCGACATTGGCAAACTGCTGATCTTCACCAATAGACAGTTGGGAACGCTTCATGACGCGGCGCGACAAAGTCGCCAGCGGCGAGGTTTCTGTCATACCCCAGCCCTGGATCATTTCTACGCCGAGGTCATCCCAGAACCAGCGAATCAGCGAGGGCGGCGGCGAACTTCCACCACAGGTCAGGCGCGATAGGCAGGACAAGTCGTACGCATCTGGGTTCGCTTCGTACAACCCCTTAACGCCCTGCCAAATGGTTGGCACACCGGCAGACAGGGTGACCTTTTCGCTGACCATCAGATCAAGCAGGCGCGCCGGGTCCATAAATCGATGCGGCATTACTTGCTTGCAGCCCAGCATCAGCGCGGACCAAGGTATACCCCAGCCCATGGCATGGAACATCGGCACGATGCCGCAAACCGTATCAGCCGCCGTTAGGCCCATGGAGTCAGTCATGCATTGAGTAAGCGTGTGCAGGTACTGGGAACGGTGTTCGTATTCCACACCCTTAGGGTTACCCGTGGTGCCGCTGGTATAGCACAGGCCCATTGGCGAATTTTCATCAATTTGCGGCCATTCGTAGGTGGTTGGCTGACCGGCAATAAAGGCTTCGTAGTCAACTGGGTCTGGTAGCTCGGTAGACCAGCCCTCGAAGCCCTCTTCGGTCGCAACAATAACTTTGCGTACTGTGGGGATCTTGCCTTTGAGGTTTTCCAGCAAGGGCAGCACGTCGGCGTCGACAATAATGATTTGGTCTTCGGCGTGGTTAACAATGTACTCAAGGTCTTTTTCCGATAGCCGCACATTGAGGGTATGCAGTACTGCACCCATGCCAGCGCAGGCGTGATAGGCCTCTAAATGACGCGAGCCATTCCACATAAACGTACCGACTCGGTCTCCGACCTTGATGCCAGCGCCTGCCAACGCATGGGCAAGTTGGTGCGAGCGGTCCCGCGACTGCTTGTAGGTCTGACGACGCACACCGTCCTCAGTGAGCGTAACAATTTCTTCGTTAGGCGCGACTTGAGCGCCGCGATCCAAGATGTTCGACATCAATAGAGGCGTGTGTTGCATCGCCATGGTGAGTTTCTCCTCCGCGTAGCTTGTCTTTCTTCAGCTCTCAGTCTATCACCGAGATTTCAACTGATATAGCCGCGCGCTGCTTGGCTTGGCTTGGCTTGGCTTGGCTTGGCTTGGCTTGGCTTGGCTTGGCTTGGCTTGGCTTGGCAAAGATGCCTAGCAGCAGGCGAAATTCAACGCCAGTCAATTTGCGCTATGCTGGCTGGCTCAACGCCTTGCTCATCGCCTTGATTATTTGCGGTGA
>JAACDW010000209.1 GCA_009936775.1 Pseudomonadota bacterium | reverse complement strand
TTCACGATATTTGAACAATTTTTTCTCGGCTGGCGCCACTGTAAGTCTGGCATTGGAGCCTATGCCTGCGGTTTTTTGCGCTTCTTCGGGGTCGCTCTTGGTGCGGAGGATTGCGCCTGATTGCTCTTGCGCTTGGGGTTCTTTTGCGGCCGCTCTGTGTTTTGTTTACGGCCTTTGCTGTTCTCTGCGCTTTTACGCTTGCGCCCAGCTGGCGGCGCCGAAGCAGCGCCATCAACCCGAGATATGTTGAGTTTTTGCCCACACACCCAAGCTTTTTTCAGGTCGGCGAAAATAGGCTTCGGCATGCCGAGCGGCAATTCCACCAAGGAATGATCGTCGCGTATGTCGATCCGACCTATGTTTTGAGCATCTAAGCCGGCCTCGTTGGCAATGGCACCAACAATATTTCTCGGTTCAACCTCGTGATCGTGTCCGACCTCGATGCGGAATAGTTCCATGTCTGCTGCAGGTGTCCCGGCTGAATCTCGACGCGTTCGACCTTCGCGCCGCTGTAGAGAACGTTCTTCACGGCCTGATTTCGCCCGACCGAACATACCATCCCTTGCCCCTTTGCCAGCTTCGGCGTTGCGTTCTTTGCGCGCCTTGCTCTCTGGTTTTATCAGTAGCGAACGCTCGCCCAAGGATAGCGTGGCAAGCGCGGCGGCAATATCCAAGGGGGGGAGGCCAGAGTCACTTTGATATTGCTCTAAGATGCCACGCATGAAGGCCAAGTCATCTTGATTGACCGTGTCGGTGATTCGTTGTTTGAAATCTGCAATGCGTTTGTTGTTGATGGTGTCTGTGCTGGGGAGCGTCAGCGGTTCAATTTTCTTGCGCGTCGCTCGTTCAATGGCGCCCAGCATGCGGCGCTCGCGTGGGGCAACGAACAAGATCGCGTCACCTTCGCGGCCAGCGCGTCCGGTACGACCGATACGATGGATATAGGCCTCGGTATCGTAAGGAATGTCGTAGTTGATCACATGACTGACTCGATCCACGTCGAGGCCTCGTGCGGCCACATCGGTAGCGACCAATATGTCGAGCCCTCCGGCTTTGAGTTTGTTAACCATCTGTTCGCGTTGTTTCTGCGCCATGTCACCATTCATGGCTGCGGCAGCGTGTCCTCGAGCCTCGAGTTTATCGGCAAGCTCTGTGGTTGCGATTTTGGTGCGAACAAAAATCAGCACGCCGTCAAAGGGTTCCACCTCAAGGATTCGTGTCAAAGCGTCCAGCTTATGCATGCCGCCAACCAGCCAAAAGCGCTGGCGAATGGTCTCGGCCGTCGCAGTCTTGGCTTTAATGGAAACCTGTTTAGGTTCCTGCAGGTGCCGCCGCGCAATTTTCTCGACTTCCTTGGGCATGGTTGCCGAAAATAACGCTGTCTGGCGACTTGCTGGGGTCTGCTGCAAAATCGACTCCACATCGTCGATAAAGCCCATGCGCAGCATCTCATCCGCTTCATCCAGTACCACGGCCTTGGTGTTGCCCAATTGCAAAGTGCCCTTGCCGATATGATCGATTATGCGCCCGGGTGTACCCACCACCACATGGGCACCGCGTTTTAGGCCGCGAATTTGACCGCCGTAATCTTGGCCGCCGTAAATCGGCAACACGTGAAAACCCTTGATGCTACTGGCGTAACTTTTAAACGCCTCTGCAACTTGAATGGCGAGTTCTCTGGTGGGTGCGAGAACTAAGACCTGCACATGTTTTTGCTTGACGTCGATGCGCGACAGCAACGGCAGCGCGAAGGCCGCTGTTTTGCCTGTACCTGTCGGTGCGTGGCCAAGAATGTCGTGACCGTTAAGCAGGTGCGGAATGGCTTGTGCCTGCACTGGGGAGGGGGCTTCGTAGCCCAGGCGCTCTAACGTACCGCAGAGCTCTGGCGCTAAGTTAAGTGACCGAAAAGAAGCGGTGTTCGTCGAGGTGCCGGTCATAGGTTCCTGATTGCGTTAAGCCAAACGTCAGGTCCGGCGGCGCTGCATATTACCTTAATCTTAGCCCCAGTAATTAACTGTTTGTCAAAAGCCATGAAAATGCTGTTTGACTGCACTGTTTCTGCCCAAGCGCGCCCAGCCTAGGCTGTTGCTGCCTTCGGTTCTGTGGAACCATGTGCGTAGCAGCCAATCTTGGGAGATTTCAAATGTATCCACAAAAATATGCGGTCATGCACCCCCAGCGCCCAGCCTTTATCATGGCCAGTACCGGCGAAGAAGTAACCTATGCAGAGTACGAGGCAAGAGCCAATCGACTAGCGCACCTGCTGCGCGAAGCGGGGCTTCAGCATCAAGATCACTATTCCATCATGATGTAAAACAATAATCGCTATCTCGAGGCTTGTGCAGCAGGCGAGCGTTCAGGGCTTTACTACACCTGTGTTAACTCGTATCTCACGGCAGACGAGCTTGCCTACATTTTGACGAACTCCGAGTCGCAAATTTTGATTACCAGCTTGGCGAAGTTAGAGGTGGCGCAAGACGCGGTGGCCCAGTGCTCGAACATTAAGAAAGTGTTGGTGGTGGGTGGAGCCGAAGCGCTGTTGCCGTCGCTGTTTGAGGATTACGCCTCAGCTTGCGAG
>JAACDW010000208.1 GCA_009936775.1 Pseudomonadota bacterium | reverse complement strand
GTTTCTGAGGGTCATCCGGACAAAGTGGCCGATCAAGTCTCGGACGCTGTAGTCGATGCCATGCTGGCACAAGATCCAGAGTCGCGGGTTGCCTGCGAAACCATGATCAAAACTGGCATCGTCATGCTGGCTGGCGAAATTCGCAGCGAGGCGGTTGTCGACTTCGACAAGCTGGCGCGAAAAGTGATCGAAGCCATCGGCTACGACGGCCCCGAAATCGGCTTTGACCCCGAGGCATGCACTGTAGTGAACGCTCTCGGCCAGCAAAGCCAAGACATTGCCATGGGCGTGGATGAATCCACAGATCATGAACAGGGTGCTGGCGACCAAGGCCTGATGTTTGGTTACGCGACCAACGAGACCGATGTGCTGATGCCCGCCCCCATTGTTTATTCTCATCGCTTGGTTGAACAACAGGCCAAGGCGCGCCGCAACGGTCTGTCGTTTCTGCGCCCGGATGCAACAAGCCAGCTTACCTTTCGCTACGACGCTGCGGGCAAGCCGGTGGCCATCGACGCCGTCGTGCTCTCGACCCAGCATTCGCCTGATGTGGACCAAGCCACCCTGCGCGAGGCGGTGATGGAAGAAATTATCAAACCCGTACTGCCGCAAAATTGGGTCTCCAGCGAAACTCAGTTTCATATCAACCCTACTGGACAGTTCATTATTGGTGGGCCTGTCGGCGACTGCGGCCTCACCGGACGCAAGATCATCGTCGATACCTATGGCGGCATGGCGCGCCACGGCGGCGGCGCGTTTTCTGGCAAGGACCCTTCCAAAGTCGACCGCTCGGCTGCCTATGCGGGTCGATATGTGGCCAAAAACATTGTCGCCGCCGGCCTCGCCGAGCGCTGCGAAATTCAAGTCAGCTATGCCATTGGCGTCGCCGAACCTACCTCCATCGGCATCGACACCTACGGCACCGGCAAAATCAGCGATAACGAAATCATTCAACTTGTGCGTGAGCACTTTGATTTGAGGCCCAAGGGTCTAATCGCGATGCTTGACCTCAAGCGTCCTATCTATCAGGAAACCGCCGCCTACGGTCACTTCGGTCGCATCGGTGACGACTTCACATGGGAGCGCACGGACAAAGCCGAGGCACTGGCAGCCGCAATCTCTTAATCACTGGAACTCACGATGGGTTCCATGGAATCCATCATGAGTACAAGTCAGCAGTCCCTGCCGGAACTGAGTTTCGAATTCTTTCCACCTCAAGGCGACGATGGTGTGGAGCGCCTCCTCAACGGCGCTGTCGCCAAGCTAAGCGCCTTTCACCCCAGTTACTGCTCCGTTACCTATGGGGCCGGGGGGTCAACCCGCAGCGGTACTCAAGCGCTGGTCGAGCGCCTGCTCGAAGCGGGCATTAACGCCGTTCCGCATCTTTCTGTTGGCGGCAGCTCTGATGCGGAGCTGGACCAACTTACCGACCACTACCAGCATATCGGTGTGCGGCAAATACTCTGTTTGCGAGGCGACCAGCTTTCCGGCAGCGGCCAGCGGCCGGTGTACGCCAAGGGCTTAGTTGAGCGCCTGCGCTCGCGCTACCAAGACCACTTTGAGTTAAGCGTGGCAGCCTATCCCGAAATACATCCCGATGCTGCGAGCGCCGACGCAGATATTGAGCACTTCGTAGCTAAGGTAAATGCCGGCGCGAGTTCCGCGATCACCCAGTATTTTTATAATTGCGACGCCTACGCATTTTTTCTCGACCGCTGCGCAGCAGCGGGCCTAAGCGTTCCCGTCACCGTTGGCATCATGCCCATCGCCAATATCGAATCACTGCAGCGCTTTAGCGCCAAAGTCGGCGCAGACATCCCTCGCTGGCTGGAAAAAGCCATGCTCGGACATGCCGAAGATGCGAAGAGTCTGACTGCTTTTGGTATCGACGTGGTCACAAAACTCTGCGAGAAATTGCTACAAATGGGCGTTCCCGGGCTACACTTCTATACGCTCAATCGATGGGGGGCGACTCGCCAAATTTGTCGTAATTTGGGGTACCGCGAAATCTGACTTGTCACGTTTAAACCGTTTCTATGTTGCCGGTCCGCACCAAATCGGCACGACCCTACAGCTCGACGCCGAGCGCTCCAACTATTTGTGCCGCGTGCTGCGCATGCACGAAGGCGACAGCCTAGACATCTTTGACGGTGAAGGCGGCTTGTACCGCTGTGCGCTGCAGACAGCGCATCTGAAACGTGCGGTGATCGAAATACTCAAGCCGATGCCGCTTGCACCACAGCCCACACTGGCCCCTGCTATCGCCTTGTCCTTACTTAAGGGTCAGGCCATGGATCGGGCGATTCAGCAGGCTACTGAACTGGGCGTGCAAAGAATCTGGCTGCTCAATGCCGCGCGCAGCAATACCACATTGACGAATCAGCGCCTTGCGCAAAAACTCGACCACTGGCGCCGCATTATCGCAGCAGCATGCGAGCAGTGTGGCCAACTTTGGTTGCCTGAATTGCTGCAGCCGATGAGTCTCAGTCAGTGCCTGGCCCAGTTACCTGAGCCTGTAACGCCATTGATTTTGGACCCCAGCGGAGAAGTCTTGCCTAGCGCCGTGGATATGGCCCAGCCCATGGTGTTCATTGGGCCAGAAGGCGGTTGGAATGATGCGGAGATGGCGCTGTTTGAGCAGCGTCATATAACCGTTTATCGACTCGGCGACAGCATTTTAAGGGCAGAAACTATGCCCGCTGTTGCCCTAGCATTGGTCCAGCAAGCACGCGGCTGGCCGAGCTAACCCAGCCTACCTTGCAAGCGCTCAGCAAGCACCGCCAATTGAGCCAAATCTTGATCGAGCTGCGGCGCTAAGCCATCTTCTTGCAGCCGACCTTGCGGACCCTCGCGCAGGGATTCCAGTAACCCCGGCAAAGCGTCCAGCAACGCCGCCAACTGCTGAGTGGCGAGCGCAGAAGATTCCTTGTCCGCACTGCTCAGCTGAAATTCGCCACCGGAAGCCAACACGTCGGCGCGCTCAATCACCCGCTCGTATGCGCTGTCGTCGATATGGCTTAAACCTTCATCACTGGAATTGCTCTCGGGCGGGGTCAGCGTGGCCAGCAGTGCGTTGGCGTCTGCAAACACTTCCCCGTGCTGCTGGCCCGGCAGCACGGTGCCATCCACCAGCCGATCTACGAGATTCAGCAGCGCCCCGCATATTTCAAGCACATCTGCCCAGCCAAGGCCGCTGGCAAACTGCTGCAGTTGGACAAACTGCGCGCCCAAGGCGGAAAAATCCCAACCCCTGACATCGCTTTGATGTTGGCAGCGGTCGAGGACCTTCTGTAATGATTGTCGCAGCGCAGACCATTGATCGGTTTGCCCAGACAGTTGTGAAGATTGGGGCAATGTTAACGGGGCCAACGCTTGGATGAGACCGTCGCGCACGGCTTCTAGCGCCGGGAGTTGCCACCCCTGTGTGCCAGTAGCGCCCTGATCCCTCTGGTCGAGGGCCTTCAGCGCCTTGCTGACTTCCCTAAACACAACGAAGCAAAAACTACTGAGCGCAAGCTGCTGTTGCTCAACGGCGACCAACCAACGCTGTAGCAGATGCCAATCTGCTCCTGCATTGCAATGACCGACAAGCGCTTGCGTCACCTCGCTCATTTGCGTCAACCCAGCTGCGCGGTTTTCGTTCAGAATAACCGCCAGCAGCCCACGCTCAAAATTCTCGCGCAGGCGTCTGATTTGTGTGGGTGATAACCCTGCGGACATATGCAGACCTTGTTGTATCGTCGGCTTCTGGCGCAAGCATAACCGGCTCGCATTCTAGAGGCAGCAAAATAAGCACAACTTGGGTAACGCATTGCATTCGATTTGCGTCAACGCCCCAAGAGTCGTTAACGTAGCGCTTTACTCAGTTGCGGGCCGAGCATGACCAAAATCGCTTTCCTGATGGATCCCATCGAATCTGTCGCCGTCAAAAAAGACTCTACTCTGGCGATGATTAGAGCGGCGCAGCTCAGGGGTCTTAAGGTTTATTACTGTCGGCAGGAAGACCTGCTGATTTCGCAAAATCGGGTTTGTGCTCGCTTGAGCCGCCTAACGCTTGCCGACGACTTTGCGGCTAACTTGGACCCAGCTGCGATCAGCTCAGCCAAGCCCTGGTATGCCCTTGGCGCGAGCGAAATGCTGCCACTGTCGGCCATGGATATTGTGATGATGCGCAAAGATCCGCCCTTCGACATGGAGTACATCTACACGACTTACTTACTAGAGCGTGCGGAAAGTGACGGGGTCAAAGTGGTTAACAAACCCGGCTCGCTGCGCGACTGCAATGAAAAACTTTTCGCCACGCAATTCCCTCAATGCTGTCCACCACTGATCGTGAGTCGGCGCATCGACATGCTCAAGGACTTTCATAAAGAACATAAAAGTGTGGTGTTCAAAAAACTCGACGG
>JAACDW010000035.1 GCA_009936775.1 Pseudomonadota bacterium | reverse complement strand
CGCTGGGTGCAGGGTTTTTTGCTAAATAACGAAATGACAGACTTTGCCCGCCGTTTTGACCCCAACGAACCCATGCCGGCAAATGTGATCGCAGCAAATAAGCGCCCCCGCTCGTCTATGTCGCCGACGTTTGTTTTTGATGCGCAGGGCGAACTGCTGATGGTCACGGGCAGTCCTGGCGGTAACTCCATTCCTGCTTATGTGGGCAAGACGATTATAGGTGTGCTGGATTGGGGCCTGACGCCACAGCAAGCGGTCGACTACCCCAATATAATTGCGCGCGGCAAGAAAGTGCGGGTGGAAACCGGTGTAGACGGTGGCGCGGAAGTCGCCGCTAAACTCAAGGTCATGGGCTACGAGGTGCAGGAGCGAAATGGTGAAAACTCTGGCATTCACATGATCTATGTCACAGCAGATGGTCTGGTTGGTGCGGCAGACAAACGCCGTGAAGGCACCGTGCGGATATGGCCAGAAGACTGATCGGTACCCGCGCTGTACAGCCGGCCGTGTCACATCTTGGAACACGCTATGACGCTGCGTGATCGACTGCGCATCATTATTTTTGAGGCCGACACTGCGGCGGGCCGCCGTTTTGATGTGGCCTTAATCGCGCTGATTGTGCTCAGCGTGCTGACCGTAATGCTCGATTCGGTACCCCAGATACATGCCCAGTATGGCCAGTGGCTGTACATTGCTGAATGGACCTTCACGCTGTTGTTTACCGTCGAGTACCTCACCCGACTGTGGTGTATTGAGCATTCGTGGAACTACGCTAAAAGCTTCTATGGCGTTGTCGATTTGATCAGTGTGCTGCCGACCTACATCAGTCTGTGGTTGCCCGGTGCCCAGTTTTTCCTCGCCATACGCATATTGCGGGTGCTACGGGTGTTTCGTGTACTGCGCATGGTGCGCTATGTGGGTGAAGCAGAGCTGATCACCCAAGCGCTGGCTGCCAGCCGGCGCAAAATAACGGTTTTTATCGCCTCGGTGCTGGCGTTGATGGTGATATTTGGATCGCTCATGTACGTCATCGAGGGTGGCAGCAACAATGCGTTTGCGAGTATTCCACACAGCATTTATTGGGCGGTCACAACGATGACCACCGTAGGCTATGGGGACATAACGCCCTCGACGCCGCTGGGTCAGTTTCTCGCGTCGCTAATCATGATTATGGGGTACGGCATTATCGCCGTGCCAACGGGCATCGTCACATTGGAGTTAAATGAGGCCAATCGTCGCCAAGCGAATACCCGAACGTGCTCGGATTGCGCTGCAGAAGGGCACTCTAGAGAGGCCAGCTACTGCTGGCGTTGTGGAACTGCTTTGTATCAGCGCTCTCGAGATCATGAACCCGATGCGCCAGAAGAACGCTAGGCAGTTGCCACTCTGCCGAGCCGCAGTATATGCGCGTCGATTCGGTGAGTGATGGTAAATTCTGACGGCGCTAGGTTTTTCAGCAAAGCCTCATGCTCGGCGTCGAATGTTGCGACTTGATCTGGGCTCAACGTTGCGCCAATGCCCCGTGAAGCTCGAATCCGTCCCATCCAAGCCTCTCGGGTAAATGGAATTTCCTCGTCGTAGTAGAAATAGCCGCTGTAGTGCATGTGATTATCTAAGCCCGGGTAGCTGGGTCGCGTCAGCCCAGTGTAGCCAGCTCCTTGCCAGTTGGAGTTATGCTGCAAAATCAGATCCTCACTGGCCTTGGCGATGGCGTCTGAACCCGGTAGCCAGGAAAAGTGCGAAATCACCAAGACGCCCTCTGGTTGCAGCCATTGCTGCAAGTTTGCGACAACCTTTTCTGTATCGAAGTACAAAAAACATTGATTGGCCGTGACCGCATCGAGACTGAATCGGTCTGCAAGGGTTTCTTCAGCCGCTGCGATCTGAAAATCAATCTGCAAGCGCTCACTCTGTGCAAGAGCCGATGCCATCTGAACCTGATCAGCAGAAATGTCGCTGGCCATCACTTTACTGCCTTGCTTGGCCAACTGCCGCGCAATGACACCGGTGCCCGTGGCGAGATCTAACACCCGTTGAGCGGGCAAGCCAACGCCTAAAACCTGCAGACGCCGATAAAAACTCAGCGGTGGCCCCGGACGGTGTTTGGCGTAATCGGCTGACGTTTTGCCCCAATCGATACGTGCATCTCGTTCGCTTGTGGTTTCCTGCATCGACGACGCTCCTATCCCGGATTTCTACGAAATACGCGACGTTGGGCTGGCGATTCGACGTGTTGGTGATAAGCGGGTTGAAAAGCGTGACGAACGGCGTCGTTGTAAACGCGACACGCAAGTCTCTACAAGACACCACAACTAGCGTAGAATTTGCGCCTCTCTGGCGAGCCTAAATGCGCCAGTTTCCAGTCAATTTGAGGAGTAAAAAGCCGTGCTAGAAGCCTATCGTGCCCATGTACAAGAACGCGCCGAACTGGGCATTCCGCCCAAGCCATTAGATCCAGTGTGGACTGCTGAGTTGGTTGCGCTGCTAAAAGCCCCACCGGATGGCGAAGAGGCCTTCTTGCTCGATTTAATTGCCAACCGCGTGCCACCGGGCGTGGACGAAGCAGCCTATGTAAAAGCCGGGTTTTTGCGCGCCATTGTGACCGGCGAAGCCAGTTCACCCCTCATTGACTCGGCGGCGGCAGTGAAGCTGCTGGGCAACATGCACGGTGGCTATAATGTGGTGACCCTCGTCGAACTGCTGGATGATGCTGACTTGGCTGCAGCCGCGGCGGCGGAACTCAAGGGCACAATTTTAGTGTTTGACGCCTTTTTGGATGTGGCTGCAAAAGCCGATGCGGGTAACGCGCACGCCAAGGCGGTGATGCAGTCTTGGGCCGATGCCGAATGGTTCTCCACTAACGACGCGGTGCCACAAAGCATCAAGTGCGTTGTATTTAAGGTTACCGGCGAGACCAACACTGACGACCTGTCTCCGGCCCAAGACGCCTGGTCGCGCCCGGACATTCCTCTGCATGCCCGAGCCATGTACAAGATGCAGCGTGATGGTCTGACCCCCGAAGTACAGGGCGAAGTTGGTCCCATGGAGCAAATCAAAGCGCTGCAAGACAGTGGCATACAGGTGGCCTTTGTGGGCGACGTGGTGGGTACCGGTTCGTCACGTAAGTCTGCGACAAATTCGGTTTTGTGGTTCTTCGGCGAAGATATGCCCGGTGTCCCTAACAAGCGCTCTGGCGGTATTTGTATTGGCGACAAGGTGGCTCCCATTTTCTTCAACACCATGGAAGATGCTGGCGCCTTGGTGTTTGAGGCTCCGGTGGAGAAGCTGGGCTTTGGCGATGTGATCGAGATTCGTCCCTATGATGGCAAAATTCTCAGCGCAAGCGGTGACGTGCTATCGGAATTCGAATTCAAATCTGACGTGATTCTGGATGAGGTGCAGGCCGACGGTCGTATCAACCTTATCGTAGGTCGCGGCCTGACCCAGCGTGCACGTGAGCATATGGGACTGCCCCCATCCGACATGTTCCGCCAGCCTGCGGCGCCCGCGGCCTCGGATAAGGGTTATACCCTGGCCCAGAAAATGGTTGGAAAGGCCTGTGGTGTTGACGGCGTTCGCCCGGGTACTTACTGCGAGCCTAAGATGACCACGGTTGGCTCCCAAGACACAACGGGGCCGATGACGCGAGACGAGTTGAAAGATCTGGCCTGTCTTGGCTTTTCATCCGACTTGGTGATGCAGTCGTTTTGCCATACGGCTGCTTATCCCAAGCCGGTAGATATTGATACACAGCACAGCCTGCCGGACTTCATCATGAATCGTGGCGGTGTGTCGCTGCGTCCCGGTGACGGCATTATTCACAGCTGGCTAAACCGCATGTTGCTGCCAGATACCGTGGGTACCGGTGGTGACTCCCATACTCGCTTCCCGCTGGGCATTTCCTTCCCGGGCGGCTCCGGCCTGGTGGCCTTTGCAGCCGCTACCGGCGTCATGCCGCTGGACATGCCGGAATCGGTTCTGGTGCGCTTCAAGGGTGAAATGCAGCCGGGTATTACCTTGCGCGACTTGGTTCACGCCATTCCCTATTACGCCATCAAAGAAGGCCTGTTGACTGTTGAAAAGCAAAACAAGAAGAACATCTTCTCGGGCCGTATCCTAGAAATTGAAGGCCTTAACTCGTTGACGGTAGAGCAGGCCTTCGAACTGTCAGATGCCTCTGCCGAGCGTTCCGCGGCAGGCTGCACCATCAAAATGGCCGAAGACTCTGTTGCCGAGTATTTGCGCTCTAACTGCACCTTGCTGCGCTGGATGATTAGCCAAGGCTACGGCGATGTGCGCACCTTGGAACGGCGCGTCCAAAAAATGGAAGAGTGGCTCGCGACTCCATCACTTATGAGTGCTGACGCCGATGCCGAGTACGCGGCGGTAATCGAAATTGATTTGGCTGATGTAAACGAGCCTATCGTTTGTTGTCCAAATGACCCGGACGACGCCAAATTGTTGTCACAGGTTTCGGGCGCGAAGATCGACGAAATCTTCATTGGCTCATGCATGACCAACATCGGCCACTTCCGCGCCGCCGGTAAGCTGTTGGATGAAGCCGATAGCGTGGATGCGCGCTTCTGGATCTGTCCACCCACGCGTATGGATGCACATACGCTGATGGAGGAGGGTTACTACAACATCTATGGTCGCGTTGGTGCCCGCACCGAGATGCCGGGCTGCTCCTTGTGCATGGGAAACCAAGCCCGGGTGCTGGCAGGCGCAACGGTTATGTCTACTTCGACGCGTAACTTCCCCAATCGGTTGGGTGATGGGGCAGATGTTTATCTGGCTTCTGCAGAACTGTCGGCGGTTGGCGGCATTCTGGGCAAGCTGCCCACACCTGCTGAGTATCTGGAATTCGCCAACAAGCTCGATTCCATGTCCAGCGAGATTTATCGCTACATGAACTTCGATCAGATCGAGTCGTTCCACAATGCCGCAGAGGAGGGCAAGCTGATTGCCGCGCAGCAAATCGTAGAGGTTGCCTAAAGAGGTAGCAGCGGATGGGGCTTGATTTGACCCAGAAAAAACGGCCCCTTGGGGTCGTTTTTGATATGGACGGCACGCTCATAGACACTGAGGGGCCTGCGCGAGAGGCGTTTGCCAAGGCCATCGTGGAGGTTGGCTTTGCATTTGAACCGCAAACCTACGCCCGCTGTTTGGGTACTACGTTTACAGAAACCCAGGTCATTTTGCAGCAAGCCTATGGCCCGGGGCTAGACAGCACGGCCTTGGAGCGAGCTTGGACGGCACACTTTTTTGCCGGTCAGCAACAAGCCCCCATAGTGACTAAGCCCGGCATAAAACCGTTACTCAAGCGGCTGCAAGATCTGAACATTCCCATGGCGGTGGCCACATCGAATCAGCGTGAAATTTGTGAAGCGTCCTTGGCAGACTGCCAAATACTCGGCTACTTCAGCCACCTGGTGTGTGTGGGCGAGGCGCGTAACGCCAAGCCAGCGCCAGACCCTTATTTGCTCGCCGCAGCCAAACTGGGTGTGGATCCAAAACGTTGCTGGGCTTTAGAGGACTCAGACATTGGTACCCGGGCGGCTCATGGCGCGGGTATGCGAACATTTCAGATACCAGATGCCCGGCCCCCGAGTGAGTCGGTGGTTGCTCTCGGGCATGAAGTGTTGGGGAGTTCCAGCGAATTGCTGGCGCTGTTGCAGGACAACGATTAGCCGTCCCGGTGCCAGCGAAATACACCGCAGAACTGCGCCGCCATAGGGTCTGGGGCCTTAGTCCCCATCACCTTAGCTTGGGGTCTTAGTCTGCCGACAAGCCGATAATTTGCGCAGGCGTAAGTTCTAACGCTCTGGCAACGTGGTTGAAGAAGGTTACCTCGTAATCACTGACCCGGTCATCTGCGTGAATGATCTCAAGCAATGCTTCCAGCGTATTTTTGCGATCCTTCGCCGTCAGTTTACGTGAACACTTGTGTAAGTAGCGCTCGAAGGGAGCCTGCTCATAGAGACGGGAGTTGGCGGCAACGCGTACGTTGGCTGCCGTGAATTTTTCCCCAGTGCGCTCTAGCAGCACCTCGCGCACCTTGTCGACTTCAACAGACTTGATATTGGTGTCGGAGGCGGTGGCTCGAGCCAAGGTCATTAACAGCACTTCCTTGGCCAATTGCTTTTGCTCAGTACGGGTTAGTGCTGCGCCCTTAAACAGTTTTTTAATCCCAGATAACTTGACGATACTCATACGTCTCCCTCAGCGGATTGTGGTGGCGCGAGTATACCGGATTAGCCCTCTCTTGGCGGCTTTGTCAGCAAGTCACGGCGGCAGATCAAGACCATTGCATATAAGTGTGAGTGCACACTCACTTTTCTGCCTCTGACGAACTCCCCTAGCTGCTGTTTGCATACGGATTGATGTTTTCTAACGTCTTCAAAAGCGCTTCAAGGTGCGAGTTTATTGCAGCAAGGTCTTTCGCGGCGGGTGTTGTGTCACCAAGTTGTGTCGACAGCAACTCGCGTAGGCCGAGAGCTAGGATGTCATAATAGTACACGCGGGCATTAAAGGCCTTTAGGCGTTCCTGAATTTTTTCCAGCGCTTGATCGCCGGTTTTGGGCGGACTGCCAGCCAGAGCTGCCTTGGTCATTATGTCCAACTGGTCGCGTATGCCCGTGATTGCGTCCAATCCATAGGCTGGGTCGTTAAGCAACATGGTTGGAAATTGTTTTAAATTCCTGCCGTTCACCAACTCCTCTAGCGTAGTGAGCTGACCGCTAACTTCCGTCTGGGTTTCCGCACATTTGTCTGAATCGTCTGCTGGGGTGTGACTGGCACAGGCTGCAGCTACTGCTGTTGTCAATTGCGTTAGCGACTTGGTGTCATCGCTGGACAGCGCAATTGCAGCAAGGTTCACTCCGCGATAACTGCGTGCCTCTGGGTCGGGCGCACTCTGTAAGGCTTGAAGATCGCTGAGGGTGGTGAGTGCTTCGTTTACAACAAGATGTTGGTCGGCGAGTTCGTGACGGAAAGACTGTTCAACAGGCGCTACCAGCACCTCAAACGGAATCAGCATTGAACCCAAGTCAATGGCGATTACATGCATGCTAGGACCCTTGGGTACATCGTGGCCGTCACGAGAAGAGCGAAACAGCGAATGATCGCCAATTAATGCCTCTATCCGATCTTTAGAAAAGAACAAGTACTGCCCCGCATGGTCGTTGGTTGCGTGGCTAGGTACACGAACCAAGTCCGGCATCGATTTACCAACAATAAAGTACCTGCTGGGCAGCGAAATCTTGACCTTGTATCGGTATAACTACGGCTGCGGCGTTGCCGCCTCCTTTAACGCCCACGCCTTGATTAAATGATAGGCAATGGCCCCGGGGCCGGGGATGCGCAGGTCCGGGTTCTCGCCAGCTATGGCCGCCAGAACGCTGGGCCGATCACACCATGCAACGTCGGCCATTTCTTCTGGGTCGATGACAATATTTTTGTTCAGCGCAACGCCATGGCAGCCGATCATCAGTGACGATGGAAAGGGCCAAGGCTGTGAAGAATGGTAGCTAACCTGACCGACGCGGATACCGGCTTCCTCCATTACTTCGCGCCTGACCGCTTCTTCTAGCGATTCGCCTTGATCGACAAAGCCGGCCAAGGCCGAATAAAAATTGCTTTGCGCCATGCGTCCCTGAGATTTACCCAGCAGGCAGAAGTCGCCTTGGGCATCGTCCTGAATCAACATGATGGCAACGGGGTCGGTGCGCGGGAATGTGTGCTTGGCGCAGCTTTGACAGTGTCGAATTTGACCGCCTCGACTTGCCTTTGTTGGTTGCCCGCATTGGGCGCAATACGGGTTGCGTTGGTGCCAGTCCAGTGCAGCGCGCGCCTGACTGACAATGCCGCCCTGTGCTTGGCTTAGGCAGCTTACCGCCTGCCGACAATCGGTGAATTTGGCAATAGGCTGCAATGACTCTGGCACCTGGCTGTGCTTGGGTAGGATGAGATCTACCGCGAAGTGCCCACGACCGTTTGCTAACCCCAGGAATACTTCTTGGCCCAATTCAATGGACATTTGCGCTTCGCCTAACTGCTCGCTGTTTAACCGCGCACGGGATAACCATGCCAGATTACCCTGGGCATCGGTTGCGACTTTCAGTTGGTGAAACAATATGTACTGGCTGTCTTTGGCGTGGCGTAATGTGCTTAGGGCCGCATCGTCCTTACGCAGATGTTGTGCTCGATCGAGAGGATTGCCGGCAAAGGTGTGTACAAAGTCTGGGTCGGGTAGATACATCGAGGCAGAGTAGCAAGACCTGTGGGTTGCATCACAAAAATTTTTGAATGCCTGCCACCAGTGCGCAGCGATCGGAGCCTTTTCCCACACTAAAATGGGGTATTATCAAAGCTTCTTTCGGGGCACTGGGCGGGGTTACATGACACGGTCGATTGAGCGTATACCATTTGGAAGTACCGGGCATCGTAGCAGTCGCGCGATTTTCGGGGCGGCCGCACTTGGCGCGATGAATCAAGATCGCGCAGACCGAACACTGGATCTTGCTGCGTCTTGGGGGCTAAATCACTTTGACGTGGCTGCCAGCTATGGCGACGCCGAGCTGCGCTTGGCGCCTTGGCTCAAGCACAACCGCAATGAGGTTTTCCTAGCCAGTAAAACCGGGCACCGCACCTACGAAAAAGCCAAGCAGCAGATTCATGCCTCACTCGAGCGTATGCAAATCGACCAGCTCGATCTTATTCAAATGCACAACCTCACCAAGGCGGATGAGTGGGAGACTGCCATGGGTCCCGGTGGTGCCTTGCAAGCGCTGGTCGAAGCAAAGGCGCAGGGCTTGGTGCGTTTCCTGGGTGTAACCGGTCACGGTACCTACGCACCGGCCATGCATATGCAAAGCCTAGAAGCCTACGCCTTTGACTCCGTACTAGTGCCGTACAATTTCACCATGATGCAGCAGCCACAGTATGCCCATGACTTTGAGGCGCTCTACACCATGTGTCAGGCGCGTGGGGTAGCGATGCAAACCATTAAGGGCATTGCCGCCCGACGCTGGCGAGACAGCGACGAGGAAAAGCGTTTTAGCTGGTATCGGCCGATTACAGACGCGGGCGCGATGCAGCGTGCTATTGATTATGTGTTGACACGCGAAAACCTTTTTATCAACACCAGCAGCGATGCGACTTTGCTCGAACCGGTGCTCAAGTGTGTTGCTGCAAGCAGCAGCGAAATTGATCTGGAACTGCTGGCTGAAGATGCCCAGCGGCTGGGTATCGAAGCGCTATTTGTGCGTGATGTTTCTGACGATGTGATCGTGAGCGCGGGATAGTAAAGGCTGCCAACTTGGGTTGGTAAGCGCAGACTAAATTGGGGAAGCATAATGACGACGACAAATAATTGGCAGGTACGCCGCTTAGCAGGCTCGTTGGGCGCGGAGATCACCGGCCCAGATTTGAACGCGACAGCGGTCGGCGACGAAGCCGGTATTGAGGCGATTAAAGACCTTTTGCGCGAGCATCAGGTGATCTTTTTCCCCGGCCAGCAGGTAGATATTGAAAGTCATGTGGCGCTCGGTAAGCGCTTCGGCAAGGTTGAAAATCACCCAAACCTGAAGAATCCCTTCACCCAGCACGACGAAGTGTTCGAGCTGGCCGCAACCCGGGGCGGTGTGGCCGACGAGTGGCATACGGATATTACCTTCGAGGACCAACCTTCGATTTTGTCTATTTTGCATATGGTCACTTGCCCGGAGTTTGGCGGCGACACCATGTGGACCAACTTAAATCAGGCCTATCAAGAGCTGTCGCCACCCATGCAGGCATTGTGCGATGGGCTTACCGCCTTGCACGATGCGCATCCGCATAATCGAGAGGATAAAATGGCCATTCATCCTGTGGTGCGGGTGCATCCAGAAACGGGCGTAAAAGCCCTGTATGTGAATGAGCATTTCACGCGCCGTTTGGTCGAAATGAACGCTACCGAGAGTAAGGCCATGCTCGAATACTTGACGGGCTGGGTGAAAAATCCACGCTTCACCGTGCGCTATCACTGGACTCCGGGAACCATTGCGATATGGGATAACCGCTGCACCCAACACTTCGTGCTAAACGATTTCGAAGGCGAGCGGATCATTCAGCGGGTTACCGTTATGGGCGATATTGTCGAGCCTGCGGTAAGCAGCCCGTGGGAGCCGTGGGTGCGACCGGGCCGCAGTTCGGCGACTACTCGCCTTGATCGGCAGCTCAATCGATATATGAAAGCCAAGGCTGCGGCAACAACAACTTAGCGCACCAGTTGCGCTGAAGGCAGATTACGGATACAGCTGTACGACTGGGATGGTCGTGCCAGCTGTGCTCTCCAAACCCTCGTTCAAAGACCCTGAGCGAAAGCCGCCCAAGTCCATGGCCACGAAGCGATAACCCAGTTTGCCAATTTCTCGCTGCAAGGTTGCATGTTGCGCCACAGCAAGCGCAAATTCGGCGGGCAGTATTTCCAGCCGCGCAACCTCGCCGTGATGGCGCACACGAAACTGACTGAACCCAAGTTCTGCGAGCAAATGTTCTGCCGCTTCCACCTGCGCGAGCAACTCCTGATTGATAGCCGTGCCGTAGGGGAAACGGCTGGATAGGCAGGCAGCCTGAGGTTTGTCTGCGTTTTCTAGCCCCAGTGCTGTCGCCAAGGCACGAATGTCGGCCTTATGAAAGCCCGCCTCTACCAGTGGTGATCTCACCTCATGATTGTCTGCGGCGATTAAGCCCGGCCGATGATCGCCGAGGTCGTCAAGATTTGTGCCATTGAGAATTTCCGCAAAACCCTGGTCCCTGGCGATTTGCGCAAGCTCTGTATATAAGGAGGTCTTGCAATGAAAACACCGATTGGTGGGGTTGGCCCGATAGTCGGACTTGCTCAGTTCATCGGTGACGATGACCTGATGGCGAAGTCCCCAATCTTCGCTGAGTTTTTTTGATAGTGCCAAGTCAGTTCGTTTGAGGCTAGCCGAGCCAGAGGTAACCGCCAGCGCCCGTTCACCTAGTACCTGCCCAGCTACATAGGCTACCAAGGAACTATCGATACCCCCGGAGAAAGCGACAATGGCGCTGTCGTAGGCGCCAATTTGCGTCTGCAGGCGTTGGTATTTTTGTTCCAGATCAGAAGTCATTAAGCCCGCTATAGCCGGTTGATGCGGTTGGCGAGGAAGCCTGCGCCAAAGCCGTTGTCGATATTCACCACACTCACCCCTGAAGCGCAGCTGGTCATCATACCCAACAAGGCAGCCACGCCGTCGAAGGCTGCGCCATAACCCACGCTGGTTGGTACAGCAATGATGGGCTTGTCGACCAAGCCGCCGACGACGCTGGGGAGCGCACCTTCCATGCCCGCCACCACGACCAAGACACGCGCACTGCGCAGATCATCTAGGCGCGCCAGCAGCCGATGCAAACCCGCCACCCCAACATCGTAAATGCGCTGAACAGGGTTGCCAAAAAACTCGGCGGTAAGGGCCGCTTCCTCGGCGATCTGCATATCGGAGGTGCCCGCGCTAACCACGGCGACAGTGTCAGTCAGCGGCGGTGGCGGCTCGCTGTGCCACCACAGCAGGCGCGACATTTCATGATATTCGGCGCCGTTCGGCAGGTGATCGAGTTGGCTAAGGGTGGCTTGGTCGAGCCGCGTAACCAGCACACTGGTGCCCTGACTGACCATGGCCGCAATGATGTCAGAGAGTTGCTCAGCGCTTTTACCGGCACCAAAAATCACCTCGGCAGAACCTGTGCGTCGCGCCCGGTCGGTATCTAATACCGTATGACCGAGATCGGTGAAAAACTTTGCGCGTATTTGCCGCGCGGTT
>JAACDW010000207.1 GCA_009936775.1 Pseudomonadota bacterium | reverse complement strand
GTGCTGCGATTTGGTGGGCGGCTAACTCGTTCAAAGGCTTATTGAAGTAATATTGCGCGCCCAAACCAAAGCCGTGAATGGCGCGTGCGCCGTTTTGCCCAAGGAAAATTTCGTTGATATAGGCGGTAAGAATATCCTCCTTAGAAAACCGTAGCTCCAAGATAACCGCCATGGCCAGTTCTCGTAGCTTGCGTTCGATGCTGCGTTCGTTGCTCAGGAAATAGCTTTTGACCAGCTGCTGGGTCAGTGTGCTGCCGCCCTGCGTTGCTTGGCCACTGCGCAGGTTGATCAGCGCTGCTCGGGCTATACCGGTAATGCTGAAGCCTTGGTGGGCATCAAAAGCACGGTCCTCTATTGCTTTGAGCCCATCTGCCAGCAGCGCGGGTACCTGATTGGGCGCCAAGATCAGCCGATCTTCGCCATGGGACGGGAAGAAGCTGCCGATAATTGCCGGCTCCAACCGCAGCAGATCTACCGGCGCATTTTTGCCAGTTATTTGCTGCACTCGATCACCTGCAAACTTAACGGTAATGCGCATGGCGGGACGTGGCGCGTCCACAAAGGCGAAAGCTCGCAAGTGTATGGCCACGCCATCGGCAACAGGCTGGTAGCTGCCTGACCTGGACAGGTTGCCACTGCTGCGGTAGCCCAAGCGTTGCAGCTCGGCCTGCAGTTCGCCATTGCTGAGTCGTTTGCCTGCGTAGAGTTCCATAGGCTGGGCATATACCTGTGCGGGTACCGACCAGCGCCTGCCTTCGAAGGTTTTGCTAATACTGCGGTCTAGGTAATATAAATAGCCGCTGCCGACTAAAATGCCGAGCAGCCCAAGCCATAGCACCAGTCGGATGGTCAGTGCGAAAAACCAGCGGCGCAGGCGAGTAAGCCAGCCCGGAGCCTGACCCTTGCCGTTAGAATCTGAATTTTTGCTCCCACGCTTTGGTGCTGGTGATTTGGCCATTCAGGGTCTATGGGTCTCAATTGGTCGTCGTTGTTGCATCCGGTGCTTGTACAGATTCGCTAATTTGTGCCAGTGCCGTCAACGCCTTTCAAACCGACGGATGCTTCGCTGGGCATTTCGCCTGAGGCGAGCCAGTAATCTAATGGTATACGACCACCTACCCGCTAACCGTTGATCCACCAAACGCCTCCGCCTGCCTTGTTCGCAGTTCCGCAGATGCGCCTTTCTGCCAGCGTGGCCAAGCGCTAGGTGCATTGCCGACCAGATTTTCCGCGCTCCCACTTCACTTGCGGCGAGGAAACGACAATGCGATTACAAAAGAACATCCCGGCTATTGCACTCTTGCTGCTGGGCGCATTGCTTGGTTTTTTCTCTCAGGCCGCTTGGGCGCGAGATTTGTCCCATCGCTTTATCGAAGTGACCTTTGTCGATGTAGAGCTTTTCCAGACGAATACCAACCGCATTAGCGTTGCCGGTAGCATGGATTTTGGCGATACGGTTTTCTTATCTGGCGGCTATGAGACAGGCGACGTTGAACTTGGTCTCAGCGTCCCGGATGTCGAATTTTTCCACCTTGGTGGTGGTGTTTACGGACCCATAACTCGGAGCATCGAATGGGTTGTGTCCGTTGAATACGCCCTCGTGGAGCTGAGCCGCGATGGCTTCAGCGAAGACGCAGATGGTTACTTTGCTGACCTTGGCATCCGCGGGCTCTTGGCAAATTCCTTTGAGTATTCGCTGGCAATTATTCAGACAGACCTCGGCAGTTCTGCAACGGGTTACGAGGTTGGGGCGCGATATCACTTTGGCGAGTCGCCGCTATCTTAGCGCATTGGTTGGGTGTATTACGACGATGGCTTTGAGCAAGTGGAGGCTGGTGTGGGCTATCAGTTTGATTGATACAGGCCGGCGCGTTCTGGGTGAGTTCAACTCTTGCCATAGCGCTTTTGACGCAGATGCGTAGGCCTGAGTGGACAACGACTGCTGAGCGGCTTAAGGTGCGCCTGCCTAAGGGGTGGCGTCAGCCTGAGACAGCATCGTTGCCAACAACGTTGCCAGACCCTTTGAACCTGATCCGGTTAATACCGGCGTAGGGATAGGAAAACGCGAATCGGTATTGACGGCCTCAACAGCCACTTGATCAGTAGATACAGCGTCACCGACCTTGGGCACCCATCAGTCATGGAGCCCAGATATGTTAGAGCCTCGCACTTCACGATTTTGCATCGTTCCCTTCTGCAGTCGTTTTTTACGCCACAGCTTCGGCTTGTTGTTGAGTCTTTGCGGCGCTGCCGCTGCCGCAGCCCAAACCATGGAAGAAGTTGTCGTCACCGCAGAATTTCGGCCCTCAAGTACCGCGGAACTACCGGCCAGCGTGTCGGTACTCGACCCCGCTGCCAATGGGGATTTGCTCAACCACCTTGATGAAATTCTATCTCGGGCGGCTAACGTCAACTTGACCAGTGGCGCCTCTCGGGCAAGCTTTATACAAATTCGCGGCATTGGCGAGCGTAGTCAGTTTGTTGAACCATTGAATCCATCTGTGGGTTTGCTGGTTGACGGTGTTGATCTCAGCGGCATCGGCGGTGCTGCCACGCTCTTTGATGTGCAACAGGTTGAAGTACTGCGCGGCCCGCAAGGCACACTTTATGGCGCGAATGCCTTGGCTGGTCTGATTAATGTCGTCACCCCAGATGCGACTGAGACTTTTAGCTCGTTGGTGCAGGTAGACGCCGGCAATTACGGTGCCCGAGGAGCTGGGGCTGTGCTCAGTGGACCGCTCAGCGAGACCGTGGGTTTTCGTTTGAGTGGGCGTCAGTATCAGGACGATGGCTTTATTGACAACATTTATCTGGGGCGTGACGATACCAGCAACCGTGACGAGCGCACGCTACGCGCCAAACTGCAGGGTGATTGGGCCGGTGGTGCCTGGCAGTTAGCGGCGGGTAGCGTCGATGTTGACAACGGTTATGATGCCTTTTCGCTGGATAACAATCGCAACACTCGCTCTGATCAACCCGGTAGCGATATTCAGGAAACCACCTACATCGCCTTTAACGCCAATCGGCGTCTATCCGATGCGGTGGAAGCGGGAATAGCCCTAGGCTGGGTCGACAGTGATATTGCCTATGGCTACGACGAGGACTGGGCCTTTGATGGGTTTCATCCCTATGGCTACAACTCTACCGACCTATACCTGCGTGATGTCGCCACGCGTACCGCTGATTTACGGCTGCTTTCCGCGGCGGATCAGGGCTTGGTAAATGGCAGCATAGATTGGGTGCTAGGTCTTTACATGCTCAACAAAGAAGTAGATTTCACCCGAGACTATGTCTACGCAGAAGCCTTGCTGGTCACCGATTACAGTGTCGATCGACTTGCCGTTTACGGCGAGGTAGCGACTGATCTAGCCGATGACTGGCGACTGAGTTTGGGGTTGCGCGCTGAGCAGCACGATTCCGACTATGTAGATTCTGTTGGTGTGCAATTTGCCCCAGACGATAATTTATTGGGTGGTCGCCTGCTGCTGGAACGCTCGCTAAGTTCTAGCAACCTGCTGTATGCCAGCATCACTCGCGGCTACAAGGCCGGGGGCTTCAATACCGATGGCTCCCTTGCCAGTGAACTGCGGCTGTTTGATCCGGAAACTCTTTGGAATACCGAAGTGGGTTTTAAGGGCAGCTTGTTAAACGATCGGTTGAGCCTAGCGGCGGCGTTGTTTCGTATGCAGCGTCGAGATGTGCAGATAGCCACATCTATCTCGCAACTTCGTGAGGACGGCTCAGCAGAATTCGTCGGCTTCACCGGCAACGCTGCGCAGGGCGTCAATCAGGGGGTGGAGGTGGAAGCGGTTCTACAGGCTACAGAACGCCTGCAACTATCGGCGAACCTCGGGTTGCTGGACACGGAATTCGAGGATTATGTAAACGGTGATGGCGAAAACCTAGACGGTCGAGAGCAGGCTCAGGCTCCGAGCTACCAGTTTTATTTGGCCGCAGACTATCGGCTCTCTGAGGCTTGGGACATCAACATCAGCGCCAATGGTATGGACGACTACTACTTTTCAGACGGTCATGCCGAGCGCTCAACCAGCTACGCGCTGGTCAACGCAGCGCTAACGTATTCGACCCCAAGCTGGCAACTGTCGCTGTGGGGCAGAAACTTAAATGACAAAGATTATTTTTTGCGTGGCTTTAGTTTCCCCAATGACCCTCGGGACAATTACACCAACACTCGTTGTACTCAGCTAGGCGCACCGCGTCAGTTCGGTATCACGGCGACGGCGAGTTTTAACTAGTTTGATGCCCTCAGGCAGGTGACCAACAGCGGCAACACAGGCTCCCGCTTAGGGAGCCTCGTCCTGCATACGCATGCGCTCCTGTTCCAGCAAGTAGTCGACCACCTGCAAAGCTCGGTCGGCACCATTGGTCATTCCCACCCGGTACTTGCCCGCCACTACCATGGTGGGGACCGCCTCAATACCGGTGCGCCGAGTGGCCTGCTCGGCGCGGTTCAGCTTGCGCATCACATCTTTGCTATTAAAGGCGCGCATGAAATCTGCCGCAGGCAGCTCGGGCGAATCTAGGTAGTCGGCTATGGCCTCGCCGTTGCTGAACACGCGACCGCCATTGTGAATGCCTTTGAACATTTGCTGGTGATGAGCGTCCAGTGCATCGGCTTTTTCCAGCGCGAAATAGCCTTGAGCCAGTACCCCCCATGCCCTTGAGAAGGCAGGGGGCACACGGTTGAATTCTACGTCTTTCGGCAGGGTGGTCAGCCAATCTTCCAAGGTTGGGTCGAAATTTTTGCAGTGCACACAGGCGTAAGAAAAATACTCCTCTACGGTGAGGCGGCGTACCGGGTCCTCTACAGTGACGTCTGCGATAACCACGTAGTCGCTGCCAGCTTGCGGCACGGAATTTTGTGCCAGCCCCGTGCCCAGATAAAAAGTCGTCACTAAAAAGCCCACGACCAACAGGCCGACAAAGCCTAAAATCACATTGCGTACGCGCTCGACACGCGCCGTAGACTTTGCCGACGAGGTTTTCTTTGCAGCCATATTTACTATTCCTTCACGCTGGACTTGCTTCAATACTCGCAGTTTACGCGGGACACGGGTAGCGGTCACGGTTTGCTGAGCAATGGTCGACGGGTACCATGATGGCGGTGAGAGCTGCGATTGTGGATATCGGCCGCAGTGCTCATTGTTGCGTTCGAGCCAACCTTGGAGATTAGTATGAGCGAGCAGTATCAGCTGTATAAAACAGATACCTGTGGTTTTTGCTTTCGCGTGCGCGCCTATGCAGAGCAGCTTGGCATGGACTTGCCGCTTCGCGACATCAACAGCGATCCGCAGGCGTTTCGGGAGCTGCTGCAGGGTGGTGGTCGCAGTATGGTGCCTTGCTTGCGCATTGAACGCGCGAGCGAGGCCGGTGCTGAGGTGGAGTGGATGTACGAATCCATGGATATCATGCGCTACTTAGGGAGCGGTGCAGCCAGCACCTAAGACGCTGCAGTTGGGAAAGTTCAGCTGCGAAAATCGCTAACAGTCGGTTAACACTAAGAGAGGTCATAATGAAGCTGGGGATTTTAGCCGGATATTCCGGACGCAAATTTAATATCGCGATGGATGCCATCAAGCACGCGGAAAATCTGGGATACGACTCGCTGTGGACGGCAGAGGCCTACGGCTCCGACGCAGTAACGCCGGCAGCTTGGATTCTCGCGCAAACCGAGCGACTGAAGGTGGGTACTGCCATTATGCAGATGCCCGCGCGTTCACCAGCCATGGCTGCTATGACGGCTATGAGTTTGGCTGAGCTTTCTGGCGGTCGCTTTATTTGCGGTCTTGGTGCTTCTGGTCCTCAGGTAGTGGAAGGGTGGCACGGTGTGCCCTATGGCAAGCCCGTGAGCCGTCTGCGTGAATATGTGCAAATTATGAAGGACATTTTTGCCCGTGAAGGTGATCTGACCTTCGAAGGCAGTGTGTATAACTTGCCCTATACCGGCGCGGGTGCCACTGGCCTAGGTAAGCCGCTGAAGAGCATCCTGCATTGCGAAGAAGATATCCCCATTTTTGCGGCCACCATTACCGATAACGGCGTTGCTGCTGCGGCTGAGGTCGCCGATGGTTTCTTCCCGGTATGGATGGACCCTGAGCAGTACTCGGTATTCCAGGGACCTATTGAAAAAGGCTTTGCCAAGGCCGGCGAGAAAGACCTAACTCAATTTGAGATCGCTCCCTTTGTTACCGTTGTGATGGGCGACGATGTGGACCAGTGCATGATGCCGGTACGCGGCATGATGGCCCTGTATATTGGCGGCATGGGTGCTCGGGACAAGAATTTCTATAATGACTACTGCAAGCGACTGGGCTTCCCTGATGCGGCAGTGAAGATTCAAGACCTCTATCTTGCTGGTAAGAAAGACGAAGCCATGGCCGCAGTGCCCAAGGAATTGATCGATGCTTGCGCATTGGTTGGTCCGGCGGAACGTATTCGTGAGCGCCTTGGGCGCTGGAAGAAGGCTGGCG
>JAACDW010000206.1 GCA_009936775.1 Pseudomonadota bacterium | reverse complement strand
GATTGGGGTTTGACTCCAGCGGCTTGCAGCAGAAATACAAATGGCGCTGCACTACCGTCCATAATGGGCAACTCGCCGCCGTCCACTTCGACAACTGCATTGTCTATCGCCAGCCCCGATAGAGCCGACAGCAGATGTTCTACGGTAGAAAGCTGATGTTCGTTTGAGCACAACGATGTCGCCATTTGGGTATTACCCACTGCACCGGCGCGCGCCGGAAAACTTACGCAGCCCGGTAAGTCTGTACGTCGAAAGACGATGCCAGTATCCGCCTCGGCAGGATGCAGGATAAGGTTTACTTTGTGGCCAGTATGCAAGGCGACCCCGGTCGCCCGAATGCTATTTTTTAACGTGTGCTGCAGGTGTGCTGTCGACAATACCCATTCCTCCCAATGTCATTGCGCCGAGGCACGAGGCGCTGTCGGCGGAATTGTTGTTAATCCGCCTGACGTCGAAGGAATGCCGGCACGTCGAGATAAGTCAAGTCTTTGCCTTGGATATCGGCGCTATCGACTGGGTTTGCGTAGCGCTCGGCGTTGCGCAAATGCGGTGGCTGGTCAAAGCCGCCGTAGTCGCCACCGGCGGCAGCCGCTGTAATTGCCGGGCCGTTGTCGATCACAACATTAGGTTTGCTCGTCTTGCCTAGCCCTGTAGCGACGATGGTGACCATCATGTCATCACCTAGGGTCTCGTCAACCACGGTTCCGACAACGACGGTGGCATTCTCCGAAGCGAATTCCTCAACCATGTCGCCCACTTCCATGAACTCACCCATGCTCAGGTCAGCACCGGCAACATTCACTAGGATGCCCCGGGCACCATTGATATCGATATCGTCCAGCAGCGGCGAGCGAATTGCTGCTGCCGCTGCATCTCGTGCTCGATTGGCACCGCTGGCTCGCCCGGTGCCCATCATTGCCGAGCCCATTTCTGACATCACTGTGCGCACGTCAGCAAAGTCGACGTTGATCATGCCGGGTAGGATAATTAAATCAGCAATGCCTTTAACCGCACCGAGCAAGACGTTGTTAGCTGCGGCGAAAGCATCGCGCATTGAGGTGTCGTTGCCGAGTACGTCATGCAGTTTCTGGTTGGGAATGGTAATCAACGAATCGACGTGCTCGACTAGCTCAGCCAAGCCTTTTTCTGCCACCTTCGAGCGTCGCTCAAACGTGAAGGGCTTGGTTACCACTGCAACAGTAAGGATGCCGAGTTCTTTCGCGACTTCAGCGACCACCGGTGCCGCACCGGTGCCGGTACCACCACCCATGCCAGCGGTAATAAAAGCCATGTCCGCACCGCTGAGTAACTCAGCCAAGCGCTCTCGGTCTTCAATGGCCGCCGCACGCCCGGTCTCTGGATTGGCTCCAGCGCCTAGGCCCTTGGTGATACTGCTGCCAATTTGCAGCGTGCGTTCCGCGCCAAGCCCGTCGAGCGCCTGTGCGTCTGTGTTGACGGCAATGAAGTCGACCCCTTTGACATCATTGCTGACCATATGCTGCACGGCATTGCCGCCGCCGCCGCCAACGCCGATCACCTTGATCACTGCGTTCTGCGGTGCGCTATTGACTATCTCAAACATCGCCTTCTCCTGCTGGTGCTAGAAGTTGTCGCGAAACCAGTTCCTTATACTGTCCAACGTGCTGCTCTTTTGGCCGCTTTGTGTTTCAGTGCGTTCCTGTTCTCGCTCAAGCCCGTACTGCAGCAGGCCTACGCCAGTTGCATATACGGGATTCCTTACGATGTCCTTCAAACCCGCCACCAAGCGTGGCGCCCCCAAACTGACTGGCATGTGGAATATTTCTTCCGCAAGCTCAATCAAACCTTCCATCTTTGACCCGCCACCGGTTAACACGATGCCTGATGCGATGATGTTCTCAAAGCCGCTGCGACGCAGCTCTGCTTGAATCAGTCTAAACAATTCGTCGTAGCGTGGTTCTACCACTTCAGCCAACGTTTGGCGCGACATTTCTTTTTCTGGTTTGTCGCCGACTCCGGGTACTTTAATCACTTCGTCGGGTTTAGCCAACTGTGTTAACGCACAAGCATAGCGGATTTTTATGTCTTCCGCGTTTTGTGTTGGCGTTCGCAACGCCATGGCGATGTCGTTTGTGACCTGATCGCCAGCTATCGGAATCACTGCCGTATGCCGAATGGCACCTTCCGTAAAAACTGCAATATCCGTTGTGCCGCCGCCGATGTCTACCAAGCAGACACCAAGATTACGCTCGTCGTCGCTTAACACCGAATAACTCGAGGCCAGCTGCTCGAGGATGACATCATGCATGCCAAGACCGCAGCGCTCGATACATTTTTCAATATTTTGTGCTGCATTGACCGCGCAGGTCACCATGTGCACCTTGGCTTCCAAGCGCACACCGGACATGCCCAGTGGTTCTTTTACGCCTTCTTGCGCGTCGATAATGTATTCCTGCGGCAGCACATGGAGTATTTTTTGATCCGCTGGTATCGCCATAGCTTTGGCTGCGTCGATGACCCGCTCAACATCCAGCGCGTAAACCTCACGGTCGCGTATCGCCACGATGCCGTGAGAATTGAGGCTGCGAATATGACTTCCAGCAATGCCCGCATAGACCGATTCGATTTCACAGCCCGACATCAGCTCCGCCTCTTCGACCGCACGCTGAATGGATTGCACGGTGGAATCAATATTCACGACCACACCTTTTTTCAGACCTCGAGACTGATGGGTGCCGATACCAAGAATGTCCAGATCGCCCGGCGCGTTTACAGTGGCAACAATCGCGGCAATTTTATTCGTGCCGATATCCAGTGCGACGATTCTTTGCATTTGTTTTTCCGCTGCCATAGCTATGATCCGTTGTTCTAGTTTTGAATTCCCAACGTCTGCGTTGCCGGTTCAATTTGACCTACAAGCTGTGCGTTGTCGTTGTCGCGCATTTCAAAG
>JAACDW010000205.1 GCA_009936775.1 Pseudomonadota bacterium | reverse complement strand
CGCCGTCGCTGTAGGTGTACTTAACGTTCAAGGTTTCGCTAACGTCAAAAGAGACATACGCATCCCAACGCTTAGCGCGACTGTCTTCCTGATTTGGATAGTTATAAAAAACCTTATTCTCTACATCCCCGCAACGCTGACCTGGCATACCGACCGGGCAGTTTGGAGAAATCGCGGAAACGCCATCTGCTCGCAAGTAGTTTAGGTTCACGATTGGTTGAACACCCATCGGCGGCACATTACCTACGGCATATGCGCCAAGCACCGTGATTTCAGCATCCGTAACATTGGGGTTCATCAACGAAACGAGAGAACTGGGTACCCCACGGTCTTGCACATGGGAGTAACGCACGTTTGCATCAATGCGATCTGTCTGGAATCGGAGCTGGCCTGTCCCAAACATGTGGTCGGGCGCACCGTAGTCTCCGCCGATTCCGTCGTTTTCTTGAATCCCGTCACCGGTGTGTGTGCCACCTGTAAAACGAAATGCGAGATTTTCATTGAAAGGTACTGGACCACCGAATGCGACGTTCACTCTCTCTTGAGTGACGTCTGTAACCTCGACCTCGATGACCGCATCGAATTCTCGGGTCGGTTTCTTAAACAGGTAATTAATTGAACCGGCCAGTGAATTTCGGCCGTTCAGTGTTCCCTGAGGGCCACGGGCGATTTCGATGCCTTCCAGGTCGAATCCGCCTCCGGGCATTGTTCCGTAGGTGCCAATCGTATACGCACCATTAACGTATTGCGCCACAGCACGGTCCATATGGTTCATGCCCGCCTGACGCGTACCAATGCCTCTCAGTACAACACCGTTACCTTGCTGGTCCATGGTGTCTCCAAACTGCAGACCTGGCACAAGATTTTGCAGCTTGTCACGATCTTGAAGACCAAGCTGCTGCAGCATGTCGGAATCAAAAGCGGTAATCGTCATCGGCGTGTCTAGAATGTTGGCTTCGACGCGCTCCGCCGTCACCACGACCTCTTCAAAGAACTCCGAGCCCTTTTCTGATGCATCGTCTTCGGCGTATGCCGTTGACACTGCTAACAGACCCGCTGCGGTAACGCCAAGTAACTTTGACGCAAGCAGGGGCTTTTTAAACATAGTGTTCAAATTCACTCTCCCTAAATTGATGTGCAGTTCCCAAGCGTTTTGTAATCCAACAGTGCACAAAACTCAATAAAACCCGGACCAAACAGCCTCGTAGAACGAATTTTTAAGCAACATCTTCACCCATTTTTAAACCGAAAACCTGCTGCATCCTGCAAAGATAGACATCCCGTGTCATAACAGCGATCCTCGAATCGCTCGTTTTAATTTGGCATCAGAGCCTGTGCTTTACTAACTTGGCTAAGGGGGCCCACTTTGAGGGAGGGACTGACGGAGACAGCAGCGCGGCTGGCCAATGCAATCCCATTTTTTGGTCCCGGGCGGCCCATTCCTCGTCATCGCGACTTAAGCATCGAGGAAGATGACACCCCATTTCGAGCCGTGGTGCGCCTTTTTCTGCGCAGTTGGCCTTATCTGCGACCTCAAGTCTTGGGCAATTGGTGGATACCGGGAGAGGGCATAGAGCCACAGAGCGCTGAGTTATTGGGCGGCAGAGGCTATAGCTTTCGCTATATGCCGCCACTCGTTAACTTGCTAGCGCTCATCCCACTCTTCTTCGGCTTGCTCCCGACCACTGGCGACTCTACGCTTTACGCGTTTTACGCCCTGGTGGCCATCATTGTCGGTAGTGTTTGGGTGCTTGCCAGTACCTCAGGCAAGACACAAGGCTTCGCCCTACTGCTGCTGCTCTTTGCACTAGTGTCTGGCAATTTGGCAGCGTTGGTTTTCTTTGAGGATGCGAGCCTAAGCATCTACCTTGGCACCCTTACCGCAGCATGCGTCTCGGGCTGGTTTGTACAATTTCGCCTTGGGCCCAAGGGTCTCGCCTTGCGCTGTCGCGTTGGCACCCACTTGATCTACTACTACGGCGCCACCCTCATTCTGAACATGGTCTATGTGCTCCTCGGTCTTCTTTTGGCGGAGGTAATCAATCAGTCTTTACTGCAGAACGAAGCGCTGATGCCCGGACTCGCCGCGCTGCTCGGCTACGCCGAATTCTCCAGCGAAACCATCACAACGCTTACACAAGCACAAAGAATGGAACTGCGCTGGGCTCCGGTACAGATCGAGTTTGCCTTTTTCCTGCTGTTGTGGCCCTTAGAGCTTGGATTGCTCTACTACGTGCTCTGGATTTTCCAACAGGTCAACCAGGACCTGCGCCTAGCCTTGGTCGGGCGCTGGCATCAACTTTCTCTGCAACACCACGCTGATCATCGAGTTGGCGATTCCATCTGGCGAATACAATCCGATTCTGAAGCCGTGACCGATGTGCTGAAAATCATCGGCGAGCTTGGCCTAATCGTTATTAACGTTGCATCGGCAGTACTGATGATCTCCATACTTTCGCCGGTTGTGGGCCTGATTGCGGCCTTTGCTGTGCTACCCACCCTCGTCCTTGCGCGATGGGCAATGCCGAGAGTTCGCGTGCGTTCGCTAGTGCATCGTATGGCCAATGCGGACCTTACCTCCAGAGTCCAGGAGTCTTTTCGGTCCATCAAGTTAAACAAATCCTATGGCATCGGCGCCAAATCCCAAGCGCTATTTGAGGATGACTCGTCAATCGCATGCAATGCCGAGTATCACCAAACCCGACTTGACCTACGTGTGAGCCTGGTCAGCGATACCTACTCTCAGCTTTTTATCTTTTTCGGATTAGGCTTGATGGCACTTTGGGCCCACCAAGGCCAAGCCACATTTGCCAATGAACTGGTGGCCTTGCTGGGGTTGTCGTTCACAGTTTGGAATCTGTCCGCTTTCCAATGGGGACGCGAGCGGCATGAGCTAACAATTACGCTAATGAATGAAGCGCTGTACATGTGGAGCTATGCGCAACAGGTAGCCATGGGCTTAAAGCGCGTTTTCGATATTCTGGATCTTGAACCCGCGGTTAAAGAACGCGACGACGCCATCGCTTTTACTGAGGTGAGACAGGGCATTCAATTTCGCGGCGTACGATTTGGCTACGAGCCTGACAATTACATCTTGAAGGGGATAGATCTGCAGGTCGCGCCCGGTGGCATCGTTGCCATCGTCGGACCGAGCGGCGCAGGCAAATCTACTCTGGTTAGCCTGCTGCTAAGGCTATTCGACCCGAGCCACGGCAGCATCTCGATTGATGGTCGGGACTTGAAGGACTACTCCATCTCTTCGCTGCGCGAGAACATTGCTATCGCCCTGCAGGAAAATCTGCTCTTTGGCACCACCGTGCGAGAGAACATTGTCTATGCCGCGCCCGACGCGCAAGACCATGCAGTTGCGGGCGCCTTAGAAATTGCCTGTTTAAACGAAACTGTTAATCAGCTTCCTGATGGACTGGACACCAAGCTGGGCGACCGAGGCGCGCGGCTTTCGACGGGACAAAAGCAGCGGCTTTGCATTGCTCGAGCGGTAGTAAGAGATACGCCAATTTTAATATTAGACGAACCAACGTCCGCGTTAGATGCAGAGACGGAACACCAAGTGCTCGACAATTTACGTACCTGGGCCCATGTCGCGGAACGTCCACAGCGGACGATATTCCTGATTACTCATCGCTTATCGACCATTCGCCGAGCGGACAGCATTGTGTACCTTGATTCAGGCACTGTTGCAGAGCATGGCGAGCACGACACACTGATGCAAATTGAGAATGGCCGATATCGATCTTTCGTTATAGCGGAATCGGATAATTTGCAGCAGGGACATGAGGATGTCTAAGTCCTTCAAAACAGCGCCTGAATCTGCGCGCGGCCACTTACGCGACGACGAAATCGCATTAGACGAAAAAGCTAGTCTTGTCGATACGGTTACAGACATCGATTACCGGGATGCTGCGGCCTTAATTTGGCGGTGCCTAATGCTCTTACGCTTCTTCTGGCAACGCTGGGCGACTGTGCTGTTTCTCGGCTGGGTAGGTCAGGCGGTGACCATTGCGCTCAGCCCGTGGTTGGGCAAATTTCTTGTTGATCATGTGGTTTTGGATCAACCGCTCCCTGCCAACGGCGAGGGGTACCCGTGGTTTTTGCTGCCTATTCTGGAATTTCTGCGGGGCGCGTCGGTAGAGACCATGCTTGGCTGGTTGACCTTGGGGTTGCTTGTCGGGGTTCTGGTGCGGGTCGCATGGTTCTACGTACATGACCTCATCCAAGCACGATTGGAGCACGCTCAGCAGCATTTAGTGCGGTCACAACTGTTTGAGAATATGCAGTGCCTGCCTTTCTCAAAGGTAGACGACCAGCCCATTGGTGACTCAGTGTTTAGAACCATGCAGGACGTGCGAGCGGTGCCAGAGGTAATCAGGATTGTGATTCAAGAATCTGGCGCGGCGCTGGTTGCGGTAATTGTGGCGGTAACAACACTCTTGAGCGCCTATCCAGATTCCGCGCTCACCGTCTTTTTGGCCGTTGGGTCGTTGCCCATCTATGTGCTCGTCACCGCGCCCTTCGCGCGCATGATTCGCAGACGCGCCCAAGCTAATGCTGCCGCAGGTACCGTTTTCGTTAGCACGACCGAAGAGGGTATGGACAACGTCTTAGCAATCCAAAGTGTGGGCGCTAATGAGATAGAGAAAACGCGCTTTGCCGCTGCCAGCGCCAATGCGTTTAAACGCACCCGGGTTATGGTCCTCACCGAGCAGGCAGTGGCCAAGCTCGGTGAGGTCAGCGCGAAACTGCTTTATTGGGTATTCCTACTGTATGTCTTGGCCCGGGTCATTTCGGGCAACCTGAGCGCCGGTGATTATGTGGTTTTAGTGGGGTACTTTCTCGCCATGAGCGAACCCGCCAACGTATTTGCTTCTACTTGGATTCTACTACGGACGCCGACCGCACAAGCGCGCCGCGTCTTTGCCATGCTTGATATGACCAAAGAACAAGATTTAGGCAAACAAGCCATACCGAGCATTTCCCAAGGCGTAAGGTTTGAAGGGGTGGAATACGTTTACCCCAACGGTAGGAGAGTACTGACCGATGTCTCCTTCGAGGCGAAGCTTGGTGCTCTGACCGCCTTCGTGGGACCTACCGGCGCGGGCAAAACCTCGCTTGCCCACCTGATACCTCGTTATCACACCGTAACCATGGGACGTGTGCTGATCGATGAGATAAACGTCAACGACATCGAGGTAGAAAGCCTGCGCAGCCAAATTACCTACATCTTCCAAGAGAGCGTTTTTTCAGCTGAGACCGTTGCAGACAACATCCGCGTTGGCAAACCCGAAGCTGCGCTCGCGGAAATTGAGGAGGTCGCAAAAATCGTCGGGCTGCACGATTTCATTACCGCACTGCCTGACGGCTACGACACCAAGCTGGGCACCACGACGAGCAACCTCTCTGTAGGACACAAACAACGTCTTGCCATCGCCCGCGGGCTTATTCGCAACACCCCGGTCTTGATTCTAGATGAACCCACATCTGCCCTTGATCCTGTCAGCGAAAAACAGATTGTCGAGTTGCTTAAGGCGTTGAGCACAACTCGCGTTGTAATCGTGATCGCCCACCGCCTTTCCACAATACGCGAAGCCGACCTCATCATTTTCCTCGACAATGGTATGCTCCGCGAGCAGGGGAACCACGCCCAACTGATGGCCCGGCAAGACGGTCACTACCGTCGCTTTCTTGAAAAACAAAGGGGTT
>JAACDW010000204.1 GCA_009936775.1 Pseudomonadota bacterium | reverse complement strand
TGTTGCAGGTCATGGCGTGATCGGGCACCGGATCGGGCACCATGGGCGCATCATTGTGCAAGCCCTGCGGCGGATCGCCTGCACAGCGCACATGACCATGATTACTGGCAATTTGGCAACTTTCCCCTAACAGCCAAGTGACCAAGGCCAGCGGCTTTTCGGCCATTACAGCCTGTTCAAAGATCCGCCCCCGAGCTAACAGCCAAGGTACAAGATAGCTGCTGCCATCGACGCCGGCCAAGGGCCACGTTCTGCCCTTGGCTGCGTCTTCTGCGCCGAGTTGCAAAATGGTCTCGCGCAACTCGTCAAAAAAGCTCAGCGGTTTGATGTCGCTAAGCACCGTATAGCCATACAGTTCAAGCTCGACTACATGACGCTCTAGTTCAAGAGCGCAAATGTCTGCATACAGCCGATCCAAACGCTCGTGGGCATCGACAAATGATTTCGGCCTGCTATCTCTAGATGGCAGCATTGCTTCGCGCATTGGTTCTCTCCTCTCTGCTTGCGCCCCTCTCCACTCGCTCCCTGCCCTTCCACGAGCGCAAGGCATGCCCTATACCCGCGAAATGCTACCTACAACTTGGTCATTACCAATCTTTTGATTGGCATAAGGATCACGCGGGAGTCATCCGTCATTGCTCACCACATTTTCATAATAGTACTGGGTTGCCTCAACGAAACCATCAATGCTACCGCAATCAAAACGTAAGCCAGCAAATCGGTAGGCCAACAGCTTGCCGCTCTGAGCCAGTGCGTTAAGTGCATCTGTTAACTGTATTTCTCCCCCAGCACCGGGTTTGGTTGCCTGCAGATGGGTAAAAATCTCTGGCGACAGCAGGTACCGCCCAATTACTGCCAAGGTAGAGGGCGCTTCATCTACGGGCGGTTTTTCCACCATGGCAGACACTTTCAGCAAGTCGTCGTCAACTTGCTCACCCACCACAATACCGTACTTACTGACTTGATCGGGTGGCACATCCATTACCGCAATCACCGAGCAATCGTGCTGCGTCGCCACCGCTTGCATCTGCTGCATTACACCTTGGCCGGCTAGATTCAGGCACAAGTCATCGGCCAAGATCAGTCCAAACGGTTCATCGCCCACCAGGGTGCGACCGGTGAGCACCGCATCGCCTAGCCCGCTCATTGTGCGTTGGCGCGTAAAACTGAACGTACAATCGCTGGTCAGCTGACGGATCTGCGCCAAAAATTGCTCCTTGGATGACCCTGCAATTTCGTGCTCGAGCTCGTAGTTCACATCAAAGTGGTCCTCTATCGCACGTTTGCCTCGGCCGGTGACGATACAAATTTCATTCATGCCCGCCGCGCTGGCTTCTTCAACGCCGAACTCAATCAGCGGCCGGTTGACGATCGGCAGCATTTCCTTTGGCATAGACTTGGTTGCCGGCAGAAACCGGGTGCCGTAGCCCGCGGCCGGAAACATACATTTCTCTGCGATCACTAAGTTCTCCTTTCGATTTTTTCTACTTGGCCGCGCTCTCGCGCCCATTGGGACACAGCCTAACGCGTTTCGACGCTGCCCACGCAAACCAACCAAAATTCGTGCCAAGGATGAGAGCCATCGATAAGCCAGCGCGAAGGCAAGCAGCCGCTGCGCTGCATTGCCTGGCGGTTCTTCCTTCTCGACTCTTCTTGGCTGCACGACAAAACGCACCATTGCGGTGCGCGGCACCACCCAATTGCTCTGGCCAAGTGCCTTTTGCCGTCGGGCACAGCACACCGAGCGGATTGGCGGGCGGTCAAAGGTGGCATGCGTTTTGCTGTCTCTCCTCTCAGAAGGCAATGCCATCGAAGAAAAGGGTCATCGGTTTGAACAATATACAGAGCATGGTGAAGAATTTTTCCGCTAAATGGTTAGTTTTCACTGATTTAGACGGTACGCTCCTAGACCGTCGCTACGATCTGGAAGCAGCGGCAACCGCCATGGACGACCTTCACGATCTGGGCTGCATCTGCATTCCGGCATCAAGCAAGACCTACGACGAAATGGTAGCGCTGAACAAATACCGAAAATTTCCCTCCCCATGCATCTTCGAAAATGGCGCAGGGCTATTCTGGCCGTCCTCTGCAGAGCCTGAGTCACTGGGGCGTTGCGCCAACGAAATTCATGATTTGCTCGAGCACATCCGCGACGAGCACAGCTTCGCCTTTCGCACGATTCGTGACATTGGCTGCGACGAGTTACGTGAGATAACAGGACTCGACCACTCTGGCGCGGTTGCCGCCAAGGCCCGGACCGGCAGCATGCCGCTGCTTTGGCAAGACAGCGAGCAGGCGCAGGACACCTTCCATGAAATTTTAGGCTTTATCGGTTTGCAGATCGTGCGCGGCGGGTTATTTCAGACGGTTCTGGATAAATCCTGCAGCAAGGCCGTTGGCATGAAGACAATCGCCGAACACTTCAATCGAGGCGAAAATCGGCCGGCTCTGGTGGCTTGTGGCGACGCCGAAAACGACCTGGACATGCTCCTCAGTGCTGATTTCGCCGTTCTGTTTCCTGACTCCAACGGCCAGTATCTGAGCCTGGATCACAAATTCTTACATCGCGCCAAAGCCAGTGGTCACGAAGCTTGGCTGCAAGCGCTGCAGCAGGTGTTGATTCACAACGAGCCCAAGGGCGAATCGCCCATGCCAAGAACGGAGACCCAGAGTTTTGAGTGATTTTTTCCAAAATGGCACCGTAACCACACTGCACAATCTAAAAACTCGAAGTTTGCAGTCGCTGGAAGAAGAACTGCACCAGTTCAGTGAGCACAGTCCCATGGCGCTGATTCTGCCCTGCCTGTATTCCGAGCTGGCTCAGGGCGCACTGAGCGACATTATCGATGCGTTGAACGACGCCACCTATCTCGCCCATGTGGTCATTGGCCTAGACCGGGCCACCGAACCCGAATATCGTCACGCGCTGGAGTACTTTAGTCGCCTGCAACTGCCACATACGGTGCTGTGGAACGATGGACCGCGTGCGCGCAGCCTGCAAAATCAGCTCAAACAGCACTGCGTTGCGCCGACGGATTTGGGCAAGGGTTGCAACGTTTGGTATTGCTTCGGCTACATTCAGTCCTTACCCAACATCAAAGTCGTAGCCCTGCATGACTGCGACATCACAACTTACGACCGCTCTTTGCTGGCACGACTGCTCTATCCGGTAGCAAACCCGCAGTTCAACTACGCATTTTGTAAGGGCTTCTACGCCCGCGTGGCAGAAGGCAAACTCAATGGCCGGGTGAGCCGCCTGCTGGTGTCACCCCTTGTACGGGCGATGAAGCGAGTATTTCCCGAACAAAACTTTCTGGACTATCTCGACAGCTTCCGCTACCCGCTGGCTGGGGAATTCGCCATGCGCGTAGACCTTGTTAAAACCCTGCGCATTCCTGCGGATTGGGCGCTGGAAATTGGCATTCTCACCGAGGTCTTCCGCAACTATTCAACCAAGCAGGTGTGCCAAATTGAGGTCGCGGATAACTACGACCACAAGCATCAAGATCTCTCAGCAGATGATCGCAGTAGCGGCCTGTCGCGCATGAGTTCGGATATCAGTACTTCTCTTTATCGCATTTTGGCCACTTTTGGTTCGGTTTTCGAAACCGGCACAGTGCGTACGGTGAAAGCCGCATACCTGCGAATCGCTTTGGATCTTATTGAGTCCTATTACAACGATGCGGTGGTCAACGGCCTGCGATTTGACCGCGACGCGGAAGAACGAGCGGTGGAAACCTTCGCCAGTAACGTGCTGACCTCAGGACAAGATTTTCTGCAATCAGGCCAAGAAGTGCCCTACGTACCCTCGTGGCACCGGGTGTTGAGTGTGTACCCGGCGGCGCCGCAAGAGCTCGCGGATATTGTCGCTAAAGATTACGAAGAATATGCGGAGCGCAGCGCGATCAAAGTAGCTGCGGCCTCAGGCTAGCTCAAGCCACAAGACCTGATAGGGGTTGATGCTCAACGCTGCACTACAGTCTATCGTTCGGCCCGAGAGCAAATCTTGAGCAGCCGCCTTGGACGTTTGCAACACTCCTTCGGGCCAGCCCAGTGTTTGAGTGCGTGGCACAAAGGAAGCGATGACCAGGATTCGTTGACGATTGTCGTGACGCAGAAACATCAGGTACTCATTCGACCCGTCAATAAATGTCTGTGCTGCGGCGGGCGCGAACGCACTTTGCTGACCGCGCAGTTGCAGACACCAGGTGAGGGCGTGAAAAACCTTAGCGTGATGGGAGTCGGCGTCTTGCAGCGCTGCCGTCGCGTCATGCAACCGCCAATGCCCGCGGTTTATCGACCGCATTCGACCCGTAATTTCCATTTGCTGATAGTCGTTAGCAGTACCCAACAGGGCGTTCAAGTACAGCCCCGGCACACCCTGATAGGCCAGCAACAGTTGATGGGCGCCGACGTAGGCAGTGATGTCTTTGGGGTCGCCGCCAAATGCAGAAAACAACGAGATATTCAGTTCATAGGCGCGCTCTTGGCCGCTGTCAGCACTGCGCATCGAAGCGAATCCACCACGCTCGTGCACGATGTCGATAAGGTGCGCGATCTCGCTATCCGGCAGCAAGCCCTCCAGTGGCCGCAAGCCGATGCCGTCATGAGAGGCAATGAAGTTGAAGTAACTGCAGCCAGCCGGCGGCGCTGCAAGGCCTCGAGTCCATTCCACCAAGGCGCGCGAATCGCCAGCGATGTAGCTGTACAACAGCAACGGTGCCAAGCTGAACTGATAAACCAAGTGCGCCTCATTGGCCTCGCCAAAGTAGCTGACATTTTCTGCATGGGGCACGTTGGTTTCTGTAATCAGAGTCAGTGGTATGTCTTCGACATCAATCAGGCCGCGCAAAATCCGCACCACCATATGGGTTTCCGGCAGGCTCATACAGGTTGTACCGAGCCGCTTCCACAAATAAGCCACGGCGTCCAAGCGAATGTAGCGGGCACCCATGCGCGCATAGAAGAAAAGAATTTTCACAAACTCCAGCAGCACATCTGGATTGGCGAAATTGAGGTCTATTTGATCTTCACTGAAGGTGGTCCAGAGTTTTTTGCTACCGCTGCGGGTGTTAATTTCGGTCAGCAAGGGCGAATTACGCGGCCGCAGCACCTGGCTAAGCTGCGGGTGGTCCTCCAGCTCATGAAAATAATCTTTGCCCGGCGCTTCGTTGGTAATGTAGTCGGTGACCCACAGATGCTCGCGAGAGCAGTGGTTAATCACCAGATCAACCATCAGATCAAAACTCTCACCCAACTGTTGAACATCGACCCAATCACCAAGGTCTGCACGCACTCTTTCGTAGTCCATTATCGCGAAACCATCGTCCGAGGACGAAGGAAAAAATGGCAGCACATGGATGGCGCTGACAACCCCCTGCAGATAGGTGTTAGAAAAATCTGCCAGCGCCTGCAGAGGCATACAGCCGTCCTGCTGTATGCCATCGCCATAACAAATCAGAATCGCCTCTGCCGGAGACCCGCGCTGCCCGCTATCGTCCTGCTTGCTCAGAGCACCCGCAGTTTGCGCGGCCAAGTGGCGCAGATATTCGTGCAGGCGCTGTCCCTGCTCTGTGCCGTAAAGCTGTATCAGATAAGACATCACCTCGTAGTCGACAGCCTGCTTATCAACAACAGACTGCCGCGTCGCATCGATCTGGATGTGGCCGTTCAATTACATTCCTTGCTCAGTGCTACGGCCCGCGCAGCCAATACAGCGCCCATCGGTCGACTCACAGACCAATGGCTAGGGCGGCGGACAGGATCAAATTATTCAAGCGAAGCTCACTGCTGCGACCCTCGGACATCGTGCTCTCTCCAGCGCTCCGGGCGGGTGCGTTCGCGTGCCCGAAATCATCGCCCAAAACCCCTAGCGTGGGCAAGTTTAGCAAGCACCCAAGGAGCCCTATGGAACGCCTAGACTGGGTCGTGGTTTGCGGCTATCTACTTGGATTACTCGCTCTTGCCGTCTACCTCGGCCGCAAGCAGGCGTCTGCCAGCGATTACTTCCTTGGCGGCAACCGCATGTCGGCGCAAACGCTGGCAGCCTCGACCATAGCGACCCAGTGCTCCACCAACAGTTTGCTGGGGGCGCCGGCCTTCGTTGGCTTCGTGGCCGGTGGCGGCATGATCTGGCTGCAGTACGAACTCGCCGTACCACTGGCCATGCTCGCCCTACTCTGGCTGATGCTGCCAGCACGACGCCACGGCATCACTTCGATTTATGAAGTTTTGGAGATCCGCATTGGTCGACAGGCACGGCTCACCGCAGCCGCATGTTTTCTGATCTTTCGCGGCATCGCTACCGCCGTGACCATTTACGGCAGCGCCCTTGTGGTGTCGTTAATCCTCGACATCGACTTTTTTACCGCCGTATGTTTGCTGATGACCGCTACCCTGCTGTACGACTTTTTTGGCGGCCTTACTGCAGTGGTGCTGAGCGACGTCATTCAGCTCGGCCTGCTACTCAGTGCGGTTGTTTTTTCGCTGTTTTTCATTGGCGACCTCATTGCTTGGGATTTTTTTGTTGCCGAGCGCAAAACTGCCCTCGTCAATGACTGGGGCCTGAACGGCGAAGACTATGGATTCTGGCCGATGCTTATAGGCGGTATTTTTCTCTACGCCTCCTACTATGGCTGCGATCAAAGTCAGGCGCAGCGAATTCTCGCCGCACGCACCGAGCGCGATACTGCACGGGTGCTTTTATACAATGGCCTGTGCCGATTTCCCGTCGTGTTGCTGTACTGCTTTTTAGGCTTGGGCCTAGCGGCGCTGTCGACCCAAGACCCACAAATTCTGCAGGCTTTGCCAGAGACGGAAGCCGGCAACAAAAATTTGAATCTTGTGTTCCCAGTGTTCGTACTCAACTACTTCGAGGCGGGCTTCGTTGGCTTGGTAATGGTCGGGCTTATCGCAGCGGCGATGTCATCCATCGATTCCGCCCTCAACAGTCTTTCTGCAGTCACCGTTGAAGACTTTGTTCGCCCTCGTCTCGGCGACGACCCTGCACCACGCCAACTGCTTTTGTTCGGCCGCATCTGCACCGTGCTTTGGGGCTTGTTTGCCGTCGGCTTTGCTTTTCAGGTGGAAGCCGTGGCACCTACTGTGCTTGAGGCGGTGAACAAGGTCGGGTCGATGGTAAATGGTCCGCTGCTGGCGTTAATTGGTAGCGCTATTTTGCTCAGAGCGGTCACACAGGCCGCAGCCCTTAGCGGCTTCGCTGCGGGGCTGCTCAGCAACGCACTGGTCGCGCTCTATTTACCGGAGGTTTCGTGGCTTTGGTGGAATGTAATCGGCTGCGCGGTTGCTGGCATGGTAACCTACATCGCGAGCCGATTGCTGAGCACTGCATCTACAGGCACAGTCTCGTTGCAGCCATCAACGGCACCTGGGGTTGATACCGCAACGCGACCACCGGCAGGCTATATTGCGATACTGCTTGCGGCCTTTGCTGCCATTTTAAGCGTATGTCTGGTTATTCAGAACTGGTAAACCAAATGCGCTAAGAAATCTGCGACGACAATAAGCGCCGCAGATTGCACCCAAACGCTAGTTCCAAGCGCGCCGAGGGGTGTTGAGGATCTTCACACCGAAGGTGTTGCGATCCGTGCAGTTAGCAAAGGACTGCAGGTAGGTCTTACGCAGCATCCGCAGTTCTCCATTGGCCTCGCCGTCAAAGGCCGCCATTTGCGACTCGAGGCTCGGGAACCAGAACATATTGGCAAAATCCATACGCTCAACGCCGGTTGGCGACACGGCGGGGACCCCTGCCATGGGCCAAGCTACATTCCAAATATAATCCGCGTTTGCTTGCTCTGAGTGGGCAACAAACTCACTGCGCCGCATCACTAGGGTATCCATATCAACCACCTCCTTGCGGTGGCAGCTATCGATGTTTACCGCGATAGTTTCATTGAGATTAGATTCATCCACTACAGGGAATTTGAGGCGACTGCCGAATAGTGCCACCTTGCAAGCCGCGACATTTTCTATCGCTCGCTGAGCCGCAGCACCTTCAGAGGCCCAACTGCTAAGAACACCGGCCATCTCGCCAAAAGGTAAAAAATTCAGCCAATAGAAATCGTAGCCCTCGCGGATATCGAACTGCGGCGTCAGTTCGGCAGTCCAGCCGTTATAGCTGGTTTGTTCTTTCCACTTGCGCCAGCCGCTTAGCGCTTTGTCCACGTCGGCCATGTCTTCGCCATCGTTAAGGGCACAGTAATGCACCTGCAAAGCCACTGTATTCCCAGCCGGATTGATATTTGTTTTGCTCCTGTTACCGATAGCTTACCTGTCGAGTTTGTCATCGCAGATAACATTTCGCTTGGGGAGCGCCCCAGACAACGTCACCCGTTCTTTTATGGCACATCGGCTAGCGCTGTAGCACCATAGCGAAAAGCCTTAAATATTGGAGCAACTTGTATGTCTGAGCAAACACCGGTTATTTATCATGTTGAGGATCAGGTGGCGTGGCTGCGACTGAACCGGCCAGAGCATCTTAACGCCATGACCAACTCACTAATGCGCGGCATTTGCGAGGCTGTGCAGCGGGTTCGCGACGACTCACAGGTTCGCGTCCTCGTGCTAACCGGCGAGGGTCGTAGTTTCTGTGCCGGTGCTGACCTAAAACAGGTTGCTGATGGCGGCGCGGCCGCCAGCGCTGCGGACAACATAAGTGACAGCGCGGACGAGGATATTTCTGGTGATTACTTTAATCAGGCATTGGCGGCGATAAAAAACTCTCCGGTGCCAACGGTAGCGAGGGTCAACGGCCCTGCGGCTGGCGGCGGACTAGGGTTAGCCCTCGCCTGTGATGTCACCATTGCTGCCGAATCCGCTTTTTTTGTTGCCACCTTCGGACCCAATTTAGGCATCGTGCCTGATATGGGTACAACTTGGAATTTACCTCGCCGAGTTGGCCGTGCACGCGCCTTGGGCATGGCCTTGTTGGGCCAGCGCATTGACGCCAACCAAGCAGAAGACTGGGGACTCATATGGCGCGCTGTGGCTGACGAGGCACTAGATGACGCCACACAAGAAGTGATTTCCATACTCAGAAACTCCTCGTCAGACGCCTCCACACGTATTCGCGAGACCATCGATGCCGGTATCGACAACGGCTTCGAGCGCCAGCTGGAACTGGAAATGGAACATCAGGCAGTGCTGATTCCGAAGAACATGCGTGAGGGCGCAAAGGCGTTTTTGCAAAAGCGCCAGCCGCAATTTTCGGGTTCACGCAGACAATAAAGGCCTGCTTGGCGAGCGCCGCAGTGGCTCAGAGCCAATCTGGGCTGCCGCGTCGCTCTTTCTGTTTGCTCACCCAAAGGAAATGCCGAGCCAGCGCGGCATCTGCCAGCAGTTGCTCAAGAGAGTTAAAACGCCGCGCCAGAGTCAACTCGTCGTATAGTCTGTGTATACCACGATGGCACAAACGACAAATGTGAATTCCCTGATTTAGCTCTGCCTTGGAATACTCACGTTTAAAGCGGTCACGTCGGTGCGCCTTTTTCGGAATCAAATGATGGAATGTCACTGCTACTGGGCGATGACAGCATTGGCAGTGTTGCGGCGGCTTGCGGAAATGCGACTGACTTGTTCTATCGGAGCTGTCGCTGCTCGACAGGGCCATGTTTTAAGCCGCCATGTAGGCGACAACAAATAGAGCTAAGTAAAGGGCAGCATAAAGATAAATCAACGGACGATCGGGCATGGGTCTCTCCTGTCACAGGCAGCGTAGCGCGCCGCTACCAATGTTATTTGCTCG